>CAMBFR010000075.1 GCA_945865815.1 Candidatus Sulfopaludibacter sp. SbA3 | reverse complement strand
ATCCATCATGCTCGCGCCCTCAAGGTCCGCTTGGCGAAAACTGACGAAACAGCAAATGTGGTGACGCAGATCAACACTATGGCGGCTACCCATCCTGCGTCCTTGCCGGCGTCCAATAGACTCACAACGGTATACCCTTCCCAGAATCTCATATGGTCCTGGTTTCAGGTTTTCCGGCCGTCATCGTGATCTCCCTGCCTGGTTCACGACGGGCGGCTTCTGAAACCGCGTAACGGTCGCCGTGCTGTAATCGGCCTGATCCCGGCATTCCGCCATGGGACATGTCAGCAACAGTTTTCTCTGCGGCGCCGCAGGCTGGCCCTCGCCCTCACTATGATCGAGAGCGAAAAGAATCGGCGCCCCACACTTTCGGCAGCTCACTCCGAGATACCATTTCGTATCGATCTTGGACCATTGGGAAATACGCATATTAGTCTTGAGTCTCCGGCTCGAAATCCACAACTTCCTGATTGCCGCCCACGGGCTAACCGTAATGAAGCAACAAATACGCAACAACCGCCTGAACAACCAGTAACCCGATCACAAAGCGTCTCTCAGATTTGTCCAACGCGCTCCTACTTGCCGCGAAAATGAAACGGGTCTCGCAGGTTTTGCATCTCGCGATAGTAGTACAGCGCGGTTGGCCTGCGGCCATCCTTGAAACGGAGCCTGCGCAAAAACTCGACCTCCTCCGGCGTCGCTTCGCCGCTGAGGGAGCGGTCTTTCAGGAATTCCTTGAGGCCGGGCTCTTCATCTGAAGAACCGGCTTGCGCCTCAACGAATTCGAACCTCTTCAAGTGCGCTGGAGCGATTCTGCGATTCAACATGATCTCCAGACTGAACGAAGCGAGATCTATGTCCCACGATACGATCATCGGATTCAGGAAGGCGACGCAGCTGTCCGGCGTTATGTTGAGCACGTCGGTCTCGAGGAATTCGAGAACACTCACTCGCGTCTGCCTGTAACTTCGGCCGCTTTCCCGAGCCACGATCCGCAGCCAGCTCTCGCGCACCAACTCCTCGCTGGCCATCGCCTTCACCACATCCAGGACTTTCTGTGTAATCAGACGTTCAAGCTCGCCAAACGGTTCCTTCTCGAAAATCGCTCGCACCTGGCTGCGCCTGTCCCTCTTGCACTTTTCAAGAAGCAGGTCCCGGACTTCTCCGTAGAGTGGCGCCGGGCTTTGAATCTTCTTCTTAAGTTCCTGTTTTCGCTGGAGGTCGGCCAGGCCGGCGAGCGTGCCGGACGGCAGCTTCAAAACTCTTCCAAGCTTGTCGTAGATATCGGTCCGCTCCGGTGCGGGAGGCACTTTCTTCCGGCTCAATAACTGGGAGATATAGGACTCCGTTACTTCCGCCGCATCCGCCAGGTCGCGCTGATCCAATCCAAGCTCGTGCAACTTCTGAAGAATTACCTGAGATACATCCATCGGCCGCCGATCCTCACTCACTTTTGCTTAACCAGAAACTGTCTTCAATTATACCATACGGGCCTCAGCATGAACACGAACTTTACCCAATGTGGTTAAGTGGGCGGCGCAAGTCAAGCGAGCCAAAGAGCAGGAATTGAACGGCGGAATCACTATCCCGGACGCAACGAAGCAGGGGCAGCCGGAAGGTCGCCAGACGCAGCGGCTATCTGCCCTGAATCAATACCTTCGGTCCGGCCTCAAACAACACTTCGATCTTGGTGCTGTCTTTGAGAGCGATCGCGACGCCCACGCCGAAGCTTGCATGGTCAAGCACGTCACCGGGCGCGTAGCTATCCTTCGAGGAATAAGCCTTCGCGAGCGCCATATCCTTTCCCTTCAAAAGCACCTGGTAGCGGCTCGCGCGGGCCTTCACCGGTCGAGGCGTCGTGGATCCGCCTGCTTCGCGTGTTTTCACCTGGCGAGACGATTCGCCCGGCCCGTGCGCCTTGTAAGCGTGCTGCGCTTTGCAGGTATTGCAGTGCACACGCGCCGGCCTGTCCCCAACCATGGCTTCGATCGTGTGAGCCAGGAGCAGTTTGCATTTGCCGCACCAACTGTCAACTGTCGCGCCCGGCCTCAGCATGTTTGCTCCCGGACGGCGCTTCTGCTCCAATTATCCGCCGCTCCCATCCTTTCGGATTTGACACTCCCCATAGAACTCCTCCTGTACGAAAAGAATACTGAAACCGCGCTTCCGTCGAACGATCGTTAATTCTAACAGGCAATTCCACTGAGCGGCGCATGATTGCCGAATACCCGCACAAGATTTCTTTAGCGTCATTATGTTGACAATCCACTGCGTTAGCGTATTGTTCATCTGGAGGCGACGATCAAGTCGCTAACATTCAAATGTTCGGAAGCTCCTGTCCTGATCGGTCGACGATTCAATTTGAATCCCAGCCGCCAAGTCCCGGAAGTTCCCTTACAGATTAGGAAAATAAATGGCAAAGAAAATGTTTGTTGGAAATTTATCGTTTCAAACAACCGAGAGCGATGTTCGTGCTGCATTTGAACAATACGGGGCTGTAGAGTCGGTAGCTGTTATCACCGATCGCGACACCGGCCGCTCGAAGGGTTTCGGTTTCGTGGAAATGAGCGAAGAAGACGCCAATAAGGCAATCGCGGGGCTGAGCGGCGCCGACCTTGATGGCCGCGCTCTGACAGTCAATGAAGCCAGGCCGATGGTCAAGAGAGACTTCGGCGGTGGCGGCGGGCGTGGTGCTGGCGGCGGCGGAAGACGCGACCGCTACTAAGCTGCGCAAGTCCTGTTGATCCGGCCGCGCCCTACGGGCATCTTCCCCACGGGCGCGGCCAAACACAATCTGCAAGTAAGCGGGCCGCTCGATACCTCACCTTCGGCACTTCAATAGTCAATCGGGATGGTATAGTTCTAAACCATGGCGAACAATCCTCGAGAACAGGGTGAAGAGCAGGCGGACACGTCGTTCGCCGACATTCTCAATGAGTTTGAAACGACGACCCGCGCAGCGCGCCAGGGTACGGCCGCGCCCGCGAAACGCAGGGGCAAGGGTAAGCCTTCCGGTCCGGCGCCACGCCGTGGCACCGTGGTTGGTGTTTCCGGCGACTTCGTACTCGTGGATTACGGTGACAAATCCGAAGGCGTGATTCCGGCCGCGGATCTTCGCGACGCTGAAGGCAACCTCAGCGTCAAACGCGGCGATACATTTGACGTGGCGATCGTGGCCTTCGACAACGAGGGCATGGCAACGCTTTCCCGCATCACGGGTCCGCGCCCGCGAGACTGGGAAGGACTGACACGCGCTTTCAATAACAAGGAAATCGTGGCCGGCCGCGTGACCGGCGCCGTGAAGGGTGGATTCACCGTCGACGTAGGAACACGCGCGTTCATGCCGGGTTCGCGCAGCGGTCTCCGCGACGCCGCGGACATGGAAAAGCTCGTGGGCCAGGAGATCCGCTGCCGCATCATCAAACTCGACGTCGATGAAGAGGATGTCGTCGTCGATCGCCGCTCGGTCGTCGAAGAGGAAGCCAGCCAGATGCGGCAGAATACGCTCGCCACGCTGGAAGAAGGCGCCGTCGTGCGCGGCACCGTGCGGTCGCTTGCCAGCTACGGCGCGTTTATCGATATCGGCGGAGTCGACGGCCTGCTCCATGTGGGCGACATTTCCTGGTCGCGAGTGGACGATCCCTCGACAGAACTGGCGGTCGGCGCGGTGCTTGACCTCAAGATATTGAAACTCGACAAGCAGGCCGGGAAGATTTCGCTGGGCCTCAAGCAAATGGGACCCGACCCGTGGGAAGAGGCGGTTGCGAAACTGAATCCGGGCGATCGCGTGACTGGCGAAATCACAAGGCTTGCGGATTTTGGCGCCTTTGTCGAACTGCAGCCCGGCGTGGAAGGATTGATCCACGTGTCGGAAATGTCGTGGACCAAGCGCATCCAGCGTCCCAGCGATGTGCTCAAGAAGGGCGAGCGTGTCGAGGCCGTGGTCCTGAAGGTGGATATGGCGGCAGGGCGCCTGAGTCTTGGCCTGAAGCAGGTTCTGGGAAATCCCTGGGACACGATCAAGGATCGTTACCCGGACGGAACAGTAGTCGAAGGCAAAGTCACAAGGCTTGCTCCATTCGGCGCGTTCGTTGAAGTGGAGGAGGGCATCGACGGTCTCGTCCACATTTCCGAATTCACAAACGAGAAGCGCATCGAGCATCCCAGCGAAGTGGTCAAGGTCGGACAGACCCTGCGTGCGGTGGTGCTGTCAGCTGATCCGGAAACGAAGCGGCTGAAACTCGGCGTGAAACAGCTCGAGGCGACCTCCTCCGACAAGTTTGCGCAGGATGCCGCGGTCGGCGATCGCGTTAGCGGACGCGTGTTGCAGGTACGCGGCGCCAGGGTGACGGTACAACTGGGCGAGGGCGTCGAAGGCGTGTGCATTATCGAGGAAGCCGCTCCCGCCGCAACCGGACCAGTGTCGGGCGAATCGATGGCGGCGCAACTGGCTGCAGCATGGAAGGGCGGCATGAAGGCCGCGGCAATCCCGGGCGTCGAGCCATACCGCGAAGGTCAGGTGCGCTCATTCACGATCAAGGCAATGGATCCGGCTGGAAAGAAAATTGAATTGACTCCGGTAACTTGACGATCGCGGGCGCAAGGCACAGAATGGCCGAACAAAATCGGCATCACACGGGAGATTTTTATGAAATGGCCTGTCGCGATCAGCGTGTTCCTGTTCTTATTTGTCTCGACCGCTAATGCCCAACCCACCATCGGCACCATCACCGGAACAGTGACCAACCCGGACGGAAGCGCCGCGGCCGGCGTGCTCGTCCAGGCGAAGAATGTGGAAAATGGAGTGGTGAGTGACGCCATGACTTCGGGCTCCGGGCAGTACACGCTCAATGTGCCGGCAGGCACCTACGACCTTATCGTTCCGGCCGTCGCAGCCAAGTTCGACAGGTATGAACAGAAGAACATCGCTGTCACAGCGGCGCAATTCCACTACGCGGACATCCGTTTGCGACGCGGGAACGGCGCGCAGGCCGGGCCTTTCAGAAACCCTGCGCCAACACGGAACGAAGGGCTTGCAGCGCAATCAGGACGAGCATCGGCGAGATATCCAGCCCACCCAGGGGTGGGATAATTCGGCGGACCACGCCCAGCACGGGCTCCGTCAACGTATCCACCATTTGCGCTACCGGGTTCCCCGGGGACAATCGAATCCAGTAGAGGATCACAGCCGCCAGGATCGCTACGGTATAGACGTCGATCAGCAGAATCAGCAGCAGCGACATGACATCTATTATCCCCCTGTCGTAGAATTCAGTGTTCGGGTTTGTGTCCGATGCCGAGGTAGCTCAGTTGGTAGAGCACTGGATTGTGGATCCAGTGGTCAAGGGTTCGAGCCCCTTCCTCGGTATTCTGCCCGCCGGTTCGCATTTTAGGAGAAATATTGATGAGCCTGGTCCAACCGCGCCTGTCGCGCGGGCTCCGCGATCTATTGCCGGAAGACACGCTGGCCCGTCAGGCCATGATCGATGTGGTTCGCGGTGTTTACGAACTCTATGGATTCGTCCCGCTGACCACGCCGGCCGTTGAGTACCTCGACGTGCTCTCCGGTTCGGGCGGGAAAGAGATCCAGGAATCCATCTTCATCGTTCAGAACCCGGAAGAAGAGCAACTCGGCTTGAGGTTCGATCACACTGTGCCGCTCGCCCGCGTCATCGCGCAATACAAGGAACTGCCAAAGCCGTTTCGCCGATACACCATCGGGCCCGTGTGGCGCGCGGACAAGCCGGGGCCGGGCCGTTTTCGCGAGTTCGTGCAATTCGACATCGACGCGGTCGGCGTCCAGTCGGAGATGGCGGACACGGAGATCATCGGCGGCATCTGCGACAGCCTGGATGCGCTCGGCGTTTCCAACTACCAGGTCCGGTTTTCCAGCCGCCGCGTCCTGAACCTGCTGCTAACCTACGCCTCCATCACACCCGAACGCGCCAAGGACGTATTTCGCGTCATCGACAAACTGGAAAAGATCGGCATAGCGAAGGTTCGCCTGGAATTGACCACCGGCTACACGGACGAATCCGGCGACAAAATCACGGGCCTTGGCCTCACCGCGCCGCAGGTGGACCAGATCGAACAATTCCTCGCGATCCGGTCTGCCAGCAGGTCCGAGATCGTCAAACAACTGCATGACACTTTTGGCGCCATACCCGGCGCCAACGAGGAGATCGCCGTTCTCGAAAAGATGTCGCACTACCTGGATGTGGCCGGATACCACGACGACCGCGTGATCATCGATCTCAGCATTGCCCGGGGCCTGGCGTATTACAGCGGGCCGGTCTTTGAAACGATCCTGCTGGACGCGCCGCAGTACGGCTCCGTCTTCAGCGGCGGGCGCTACGACGACCTGGTGATGCGCTTCCTCGGCGAGAGCGTTCCGGCGACAGGCGCATCGATGGGAGTCGATCGCCTGCTTGCGGCATTGCGGAGCCTGGACAAAGTGAAGCTTCGCAAGTCGACCGCAGATGTCCTGGTTACGGCCTTTGATCCTCAAATGAACGACGACTACATCGCGATGACCTACGAACTCCGGCGCGCCGGAATCCGGACCGAAATGTATATGGGAACCGACCGGGCGGGTAAACAGATCAAGTTTGCCGATAAGCTGGAAATTCCGGTCGTCCTTCTCTATGGCCCCGATGAAAAGGCAAAGAACGTCGTCACGATAAAGGACATGTCGATTGGCCGCGAGCGCGCGAAACAACTGACCGGCAGCCGCGATCAATGGTTGCAGGAACGGCCCGGACAGTTTGAAGTGCCTCGCGAAAATCTCGCCGACAGCGTTAAAGAGTTGCTCGCGAAGATCGCTGTTTGACGCGCAATATTGGTCCATCTCCCGGCGGGAGAGGGACTGGCTTCAGGTCGCGTCTCATTGCCAACTTTGTTCCGGCCGCCGGTTCTGCTAGCTTTAGCCCTTGGCCCGCATGCAAAAAAGGAGAAACCAATGTCCAGCCTGAACCCTGAAGATCTCAAGAACGAACTGGAACGACTCCGTGCCGAAAACGAGCGGCTGAAAAAAGGCAGCGCACGGACAATGAGTTTAAAAGTCAGCGAAAAGGGTGGCGTTTCCGTTTACGGGCTCGGCCGCTTCCCCGTGACCTTGTACAAGGAACAATGGAAGAAACTGCTGGCGATGAGCGATGAGATCCGCAGCTTTATCGAAGCGAATGACAGTCAGTTGAAATCCAAGGAATAGCGGCCTCCATCACGGCCCTTCGTCAGGAGGGTCCCCTGCTTCGAGCAGTAGCCGCGCTTCTTCCGCCATGCTGGCAGGAACTAGGAAAACCACCGGCCGGCCACCGGGATTGAATACCGTCCCACGAAATGCGCCCCGAAAAGCGTCGTACTCGTCCTCACCTCGGGTGAGGAACGGTATGCCTGCCCCTTCAAGCATGGACTTGATAATGGCAACCTCGGTCGAGTGGACGGTCTCAAAGACGATTTCTAAGGATTCTTCATTCTGCATCAGTTCCGATGAAAGACGATGGACCAGAAAGTGCGCACAGCCTGCAGTCTTGTTTGATAGCGGGAGCGAAGGCTCTTGCGAAATTTCTCAGGTGTATCCACCCAGCCCTTCCGTTTGAGTTGAGGCAGGTCCACAGATAGAAACAGCAGGCCTTTAGGCGCCTCTGTTTGGTGGAACATCCACGTGTCTGGCTGTTTGGCATTTAACATCAGTTTGATTTCACCGCAGCATCGAGATCGGTATCGACTATTCCCTGCTGCTCTGAACGGAAGGATTCCAGCGCCCACTGGTCGTTCTCTTCATCGTGTCTCAAAAGGTAGGTGTTCCCATCATCGGCGCGCACGCGAAAGTACCGGGCATCCGGCGTGCTCCATTGGTCCTCTATGGACTCGATAAACAGGACGGCGTCCTCAATCCAAAACTTGATCGGGCGTTCATCGGCTTTCTGGCCGGAATAACATTCCACGCGAATTTTCATAAGAGTCTTCTGCTTTCAATCCAGGATGAGATGAACGCTGCTACGACGGGGGAGAGCGTTTGCCGCTTAACGGAGTACGGAGTATAGACGCTTTCCGCCCAGGATGCTTTGATCATGTGGATTGCCTCCGAAGGCCCGCACGCATCGAAGAGCCGAACGGATAATGGGGTCGTCACTTGAACGAACCATTCCTTTACTGTTTCGCCCTATCGGGCTCACACTGGCTCCGCTCGTGCCCGCCTGCGCCTTCGGCGTAGCCACACCGCCTTGCCAGGGACGCCGTTTCAGGTCAGATCTGGCTGCGAGTCCATGCCGAGATCATTCCAGGTTGCAGCGTATCGCCACGCTCCGAGCGGGAGCGCATTTTCCCACGCTTTCCGGGCAGTGGAACGACTTGTGGCGGGGAACCAGGCCAGTTCTCGTCCGCGACCGTCGGTTGTTGCGGCAGACCTGCACCATACTCCTCGAAGGCCCCGAGTCCGGACTCGTTTGCCGATGGCCTGGCATACGGAGTGCCCGATCAACGCGCCCGTGGAGTCAAGTGGGTAAGTGTCAGGGAGGCCAAGCGCCCGAAGCCCATCGACCGATACGGCGTCGGCGCAAGTCTGTCTTTGCGGGAGCGTGGCAACCACGAGGACGTACGCGTCGTCACCGAGGTCATCGATGTGAACAGGCGATCCCGCCAGCATGCGTTCGACCTGCGCTCGCGCCGTTCGAATATCGCCACTGAGATAAAGGACCGGATAAGATCCGGGCGGATTCCAGCGTCCACCCTGGTTCCGGGCAAACGAGGGATCGAAAGGGTCTTCCCATGCCGGCGCGGCCACCCGCAGCCACACCCGTCCTTCCGGAATCCTCACCGTTTCTTGATGCTGCGCGCTACCGCGCTTGCGCTCCGCCCGCAGGGCCGCGGTCACGGCTGGACGCGCCGAAGGTCGAACATCGCCGCAGCCGCGTCGCGCACATCGGAATGCCTGCCGCTGCAAGCCATTTCGTAAAGAGATAGACCACCGAGCTGTTCCGCGGCGCGCCGAACGACCGCCGGAATGCGCTCGCGCTTTACATAGCGGTCCAGCAAATCGGTGGCTGCCGCCATGGCGGCGACGGCTGGGGCGCGGTCCGCCGGAGGGCCGGATTTGCGCCATTTCGTAAAAGCCTGACGTGAAACGCCAAACACCTTCGCGGCCTCTGCAGCAGAGAGTCTCCACAGCGTGAGTAATCGTTCGAGGGGCGCAGTTCGGACTCGGCGATCAAGGTGATCGACCAGATCTCGAATCCATTTCTCGTCCGGCGCCTCGGCAATAATCCGGGCCGCCATGGCGTGCGGTGTCGGTCGATTCGAGGATGTCGTTCTCATTGCCTGCAACCTTATGTCAACCAAGGCCGGGTGTCAACGGGTCTGCCACGCTTCAATGTGCCACTTGAACTCGGGCTGTTTCTGGGCTGCAAGCGCTTCGGTACGAGCGCTCAGGATCAGAAGAGGTGCCTTGTTCTAGATAGCGATCCATACCGTTACCGCATGAAGAACAGGTCCGTAGCCCGGGTGAAGTATTCAGCAGCCTTCTTTATTTCCCCAAGTACTCCAACGCTTCAGCAAGCGAAAGCAAATCATTCCGTCGTCCGGATACTTATCGAGTAGTTCATCAAACAATCGCCGGCCGGCCTGGGGCACTGTCATGAAGCTTTCCTTGGCCCACTCCGCCTCGCCCATGATCTTCATTCTCTCGCTTTGCAGATTGACTATTCTCGATCCTTACCCGTGAGCTGATACTCGAAAAGATCACATTCAACCGCAAGATGTTTGATATAGAACAGGAACTCGGTGCGGCTAAGACCAGCCTTTGGCACCCACGTTTCACCAACGATCCGGCCCCGCTCATCGATCCTGAACCCGACCAACTGTGTTGCCCGGTTATGACGCCAAATGCGTAAGGGTACGTCTTGAATATCGCGAATCGCGGCTGCGCGAGCAACCACGCCTGTCAGCTCAAATGTATCCGCTGTCTCATGAACCGATATACGCTGACGTCGTTCATTGTGTGTTACCACTTCGACAACTTCTCCGGATACGGAAATGCCATCCAAGGCTCGACAGTAGTTGCGCCAGTCAATCACGATCTGGCTCACCTTCTCGCCTGAGGTCTGTTTCGAAGGCGGCAAAAGGTTGATCGAGCGAGGGAAGATGAATCTGCTCGAGAATGTCTGATTGCTCCAGGACACGCCTCAAGAGGATGCCCACCCGTAAGACATCTTGCGACGGATCGCCCAATAGGACGTCATCCTCTACAGTCAGATCGTATTGAGAATCGTCCCTCCCGAAAATCACTCCGATTCTCACGTGGCGCGACTGCGCGCTTTCTGTCACAGCGGCCACCGTTGATTCCGGATCGACGCGCCCGACGGGGCTGACACATCGAATTACAAGCCTCTCGCCATCCGACTTCAGAAGCAGGGCAAACGGCTGTACGCGACCCGTTACTAATGTCACAGTTCCTAGTAATGCGCCGTTTCGTGAAGGCGCCTCCCAGTCAATCGACAGCCCCGGATACTTTGCCATCAAGAACTTCCCAAACCGGTCGAGAATTTCGTGGGCCGTGTTCGGGTTGGTTGCCAGAACGTGGCGATCTCCCTCAAGTGCCCATGCAGGAATTGGAAACGCACTCTGGAGTCGACCGCGGATCGCTTCAACGGAGCGACGGCCGGCGATCATTTCCCGACTCACATCAACGCGCCGGTGCTCGCCCTTCGGCACCGATAGTCCGTCGTGCATCAATCGCAAGAACGTGTTCATCCGCTCGAGGACACGCTGGACCTGAAGAACCTCGACGGTATCTTCGAGGTGCGGGTAATACACCTGGAGAAGATCTGCGCCATCGGGAATCGCATCCAATCCCGTGAGGCGACGGTCCGACTGTGAACGGACTCGGTCAATCCGTCCGATGCGCTGCTCCATCGACGATGGAGTCCATGCAATGCCGTAGTGGTGTACCGAGGAGCAGAAGGTATGCAGGTCTTCTCCTTCCTGGACAAGGTCAGTGGTGACAAGAACGAACGGATAGCCCGGCATTCGGAACTGCTGGACAAGGGTTCTGTTCACCTGCCCCGACATCCCGCCGGTCGGCTGCTGCTGCCGCAGGAGGGACCCAAAGTATCGCGCGATTTCGGCTGGCCGCATGTCGCGAGCCCCTGGAGCATTCACGTCCAGGATCAAGTCGAAATTCTGAGCAATCAGGTAGAGTTCGTCGAATGCCGCCCAGTCTCGCTCACCAAGAGGTGTTAGACGTTGCCTCTCGATCAGGTTCAGGTACTCGTCGATGCGTCGGCGATCCAGGGCATCGCCCTCGTCGCCGTCGGATTCCAGGCTTCGCTGTTCGATACTTCCGAGCCGCTGGATCGTCAGCACATACAAGTCGATCAGCGAGTGCCCAAGCCTCGCGGCAGTCGCAAGCAGTTGAGCGCGCTGCTCCCGTTCGCGAAACCGCGCGTGCTCGCGATGGGGACCAGGGCGGGGCTCCGGCTCCGGCCACAGCGCCACCCGCAACTCCTCGTATCCAGGTTGCCGGATCTCAGTGAAGAAGGTGGCTTGCTCCAATGCGTCAGTAACATCGGGAGCCCCCGTCGAAGAGGCGCTCCGAATGGAGGCTTCGAACCGCTCATGCCAGATAATTCGCGCCTGTTCTCCAGTGGCGTCGTCGCGCTCTTTTAAAAGTTCGAGAGCCGCCGCCTGAGCTGCCTCCATTCGATCCGCTCGTTGAAGACGCTTTGCTCGACCGATGTATTTCGCAGCTCGGCTAGAAAGCACGCGGGATAGCGAGCGTGACTCAAGCCCGAGCGCCTTCGCCAGGGCGTCGGCAACACCTCCCGGCCGAGCGCCAAGCAGGTCCATAACGTAGTTGTCTTCAAAGAAGGTCGAATATGCGGTTCCTTTCTGGATGAAGCGGCGCTGAACATTCGCTCCGCTCACAACACCTTTCGGACCCTCCCCCCGAAAGAACCAGGCGAAGAAGGTATCGGTGCCCCCGCGATCGTCGGTATCCAGATCACCTTCAGGCGCCGTTATTGCCATCCTAGCCGCAACGACCTGCCGCGCCGTCGCTACCTCTCTTTTTTCCTCGTGGTATTTCCGGACCACGCCATCAAAACGCTGCAAAACCACCTGAGGTAGACGTTCTCGAAGCGATTGAATCAGCCACTCGTCGTATTTCTCATCCAGCTTGCGTTTCAGCTCATCAACCGACTTGACCCTGCGCACGAAAACCAGCGCCTTTTTTCCCGTTGTCCAGGCAGTCTTGAGTGAATCCACGAGGGCATCCATCTTTGGATGAGGCATTTCCTTTCCGAAAGTGTCCCGGTAGTTCCGCGTCAATCTATTGATGTCATGAACATCGATACCTTCGCGAGCCGCCGCTCGAAGAGTCTCGTCACCGATGTCGGCTGTCTGCTCGGCGTCGTCAAAGTTGCCTTCGCGTTCCTCATCGTCTCGCTTGAGGCGCGTCGTTTCCAGAAAGCTCTCGAAAGAAGCAAGCATCCCGACCTGGAACGACATGTTGAATTTCTCAGACCCAAGGAGCTCGGCCACCTTCTTTTGGACCAGCGCGACTACCAGCCGCTGACGATCATCGTCCACGCCAATGGGCTCGTCGTGTTCATGGACGCCCCCTCGCCGCCACTCCCGCCGATACTGGTTTTTCGTCCAATCCTCGCCGCCAATGCGCATTGTCGTGACACGTCGAACGAGGAACCTGGCGGCCACCTCCTTCTTTTGGTCTTCGATCAACCTGTTGTCGCGCAGCTCCTGGAAGTTCTTCCCCAGCCCGAACACGTTGAGCTGGTTCCAGACGTGCTCATAAGTCTCCTCGAGCGGAGTGGCCGACAAAAACAGTACCCGTTTCGCTCGGGGCCCATAACCGGGAAGTTGCGGGGCGATCTCACGCCCGGATGGATGGCCGAAAGCCAATCCCAGAACTCTGTTCCTGGCTGCCACGCCGGGCCTGAAGCCATGCTTGAGATTGTGCCCTTCGTCCACGATGACGAGGTCGAATTCAGGCAATGCGCAGCAGACAGCCCTGGCGAAGTTGTCCTTGAACGCCTCTTTGCTGCTGCGAAGATCCAGCGCTTCTTCCGGCAACCACGGCACTTCCCGTCGCAATTCATCGCGCACGCGTCTCCAGCTTCGTTTCTCGACATCATTCCCAAGACCCAGGCTGAACGAACTGAGGCGCAGAAAGAAATCCCGCCTTGAGTCGTTGACGACTTCACGAACGAAGTCGATCAGGTTTTCGCAGGCGACCAGGGGTCGCCCAGGCTGCCGGTCGATCGTGACTACCCGGAGGTCAGAGAACCTCACGTTATGCGCGGCGAAGTTGCCAAACTCCTTCATCCACTTGCGCTGAATGTTCTCCTTTGGAGCAATCACCGCCACGCTGAAGCTGGGCTGGAAATGGCGGAACAAGGCGAGAGCTCCAAGGGCCACGTACGTCTTACCCATGCCGACTTCATCGGCCAGATACGCAACTCCGTGCCTCTCGAGAATATTGTGAATGGCTACCGCACCCTGGAGCTGTTCCTCTGCCCGCGGTCCGGCACCGATACGCGTCCCAAAGTCCAGGAGCTGGCTCGCCGTGGCAACGTCGATCATTGCCCCTCCGTAACCACCGGCGCTGCTCGGCGGAGGAACCATTGTTCAAACCAGTCCAGGAAGGCCGGCATCTCGGTTGGGTTGCGGGCAACGAGGCGCTCGCGAACCGCAAGAGCCGTTTCAACGCGACCATGAAGTCTCTGCCCGTCCTGGCTATGTTCCCTCCAGAACTCCGTGTGTTGGCGCCGAAGCTCGCTTTCCAGCTGACGCGCACACAGGGCCATCACGTAGTGCTCGACCAGGTCACCTTTCCCTTCATCTGCTTCCTTCACGATCCTGTTGAGCAAATTTCCAAGCGAATCGTACTTCTCACCAAACAATCGATAAACCGCCTCGCGCGGGGATCCGCCCTTCGCCAGAGCCGCCCGAACCGTCCGCTCAAGACATCCGAACGCCAGGAAGATCCCTGCGAAGCGATCGAAAAACGAGTCGCCACCCACAGGCAGTGCGAATGAAGGAATCAGCGCGGCGCCCTCGCCAAGCTGCGCCATCTGCTGTCCGTGGGCTTCAAGAAATGCGGCCCGCTGCGCGGCCGTAAGCAGCGCCCAATACCGCAGGATTTCAGCGGGGGACAAGTCCAATAGAAGCGATGGACGAGAGAACATTCCTTCTTCCTGGACCAGGAGTAAGCCAGGATCTTTGCCGTCGCCCATCACTGTGAGAAGCGACGTCGACCGCAGAACTCGCTGCAGTTCGTTGCAGGCGGCAGTGGAAAGGGAAATCCAGACTCCGGGTGGCAGGCCGCTGAGGGAAAACATCTCGATACCCTGTGCACTCACTTGCAAAACCGGGGACGGCGAGCCGTCGTCCCAAAAGGCCTCTGCACTCCCTGTGTTCCACCAGAATCGGACTGAAAGCCTGGTGCCCCCAGTTGTGGCCGCGTCGTCATCTTCCGCGCCCGGATCGAAGACTCCGGGCTTTGAGGCATCGGTTGCGAGCCACCAATCAGGGCGGCGAGGCGGGTCGAGTTCGACTAGGAAACCCGTCTCAAGATTCCCGCCCGAACGGTGGGCAGGATTCGTCAGGTTGACAGAACCAACAAAAAGAATCTCGCGCTTAGGGTGAGATTGGAAGAAGCGATACACCTTTGCATGGACAAACCGTTCGCTTGCGTTCTCGCTCTTCCCTCCACGCACTCGTTCCCGCGGCAGCTTCGCCCAAAAGACGTTGGGTTGTTTCCTGACCCACTCGAAGATCTTGGAAGAACAAAGCGCTTCCCCGCCGTTTCCGCGCGGGAGGAAGACACGCACTTCACGCGGATCGAAGTATTCGATCAATTCCTCAAGCGGCTTTGAGGTCGGTCCTTCATCAAAGTATGGCGAGATAATTTCCAGGTTCATTCCATGAAGCGAGCTGCCTGCGACGTCACGAAGGAACTCTGGAACGGACGTCGATCCCGCGAAGAAGTGGGGGTGAAGCAAACCTTCCGCCGACCGCCTTTCACGCTGACCCGTCCGGCGGAGGAATGATCGAATGGCTCGAAGCGATGCGTGACCATCGGAGGCCTTATCGCCGACTCGACGCTCGATGCCATCCAGTAGTGCGATAACGTCTTCCGCCACACGCGTGAACCCATCATGAGCGATCTCTTCTATGTGGCATGCCTCGACATTTTCCCACCAGCCGGCACGAGTCAGGTTGGCCGATATGCACGCTACGATTAATGCCTTGGCGCGATGACCCTCTTCGTCTGGCTCAATTTCTTCAACTAATGCGAAGACATTTTTGGGATGGAATATTCCAGTCCGATGTCGGACTGCAATTCGCTTCACATCGAGTCGGCTCGATCCCGCTTCCGGCACGAGGCCGTTCTGGTCGAAGTAAACCGCGACGCCGTCGGGGACGCTTCTGAGCGCGTCTTCAAGTTGGACTAATTTAATCGCCGCCGCATGGCTGACCGGCACATTCATGAAAACCGGCAGAATTTCCTGCTCAAAGAAGCCAGGATCGAATCGAAACGTCAGGAAGACCGCAGCAAGGAGACGCCGCCCCCGGAGCTGCTCTTCGAAATGTTCGGATAGAACAGCGTGTGGGATATCAGTCATGACTGGACTTTAAGCGCCAGGGTCTGAGACATTGTGTCCACACCCAGTCGAATGCGGCCGTCCGCGCTCCAATTCTTTTTCGCTCGTTCGACCCCGCGGAAGTCCCAATCTCCATTGACCCCGCCACGAGCATAGGCAGCCAACTGCTCCCATCGCAGGAACACCGCCAGGTCTCCATCGCCTGTTGTCTCATTTGCAACGCGCTCGGCGAAATAGTAGCCGAGCATGAGCGTCGTGAAATCTCGAACAGAAGTGCTGACCGTCGTCAGGTTGCCTACAACATGCCGCCCCATGCGCGCCCAAATCGTCTGCAGCCCGAGGGGGTCTCGGGAAGGCGCCGGTGCGCCTGACTTTCCAATTCGCATGGCGAAGGGACAACTGGATAAGGCGATACGCGAGCGGGATGCATTTCTCGCGCAACCTGCCGAAAATCATTGGGGTGGTGCAGAGCATGAGGAGATCACAGTAGGTATTCTCACAGTGAAAGAGTAGACATGATTCGACTCGGCATTGATTACGGAACCAGCGCATCCAAGATGGTCTGGCGCGACGCACGGGCGCCTGGAGGCGAGAAGGCCTTTGCCGTAATGGGCCAGAATGGTTTGCGAATCTCGTCCTCGATTAAGCGGACCCGTACAGAATTGTGGTTTGGCGAAGAACCGGCATCCGGAAGGGTACGGCGCATTGCAGTTGCGCCATCTGGAAAGCCCTAATGACCTGTGGGCTTCACTCAATCAGCGCGTCGGTCCTGCGGATGTTCCCTTCCTTGCCGCGGCGTACGGGTTGTCATTTGATGCTCTTGAGCTGCCAACCGCGGATACGCCCGACATGATAGAACCAGCCCCAGCCTTACCGACGAGACCATTCATCCACTACGAAGACTGATGACATCCTTAAGAGATCCAATGCAAGCCATCACAGCAGGCACCCGGAATATGAATGGACTCCTCTTGGCGCATCGACGGAAGCAGGTGTCGGGACGATCCGAGAGCTCGGCGAATTGTGGTAGAGAAAGTGACTGTAAACCCACCCAAATACGAACTACGCCGATCGGATGATGGACGTCGAGTCGAGCTCTGGTCCGATCAGCGGTTGCAGTTTGAACCAAAGGGCTGGCTCGTGGAGATGCGCTCCGCGTTGCGGCAGGCGTTGCGGACGGTGCAGTCGCGACCATACCGGGCCGTAAAAGTCGAAGATCGGAGCGCAGCCGCTCATCCAATTCCTGCGCCACCTTGTCAGGATCGCGCTTCAGCTGCTCCGCTCGGTCCTCCGCCAACTTTGTCACCGTCGGCTGTGTGGCGTACCAGAAGCGCGGGCCATCTTGATAGAGATATGTCGCCGCGGCCGCGCAGCACCGGGTGCCGCCGGTAGAACTCCTCCCTCAGGAATCCGAGCTGCTCGACACCGATGCCGACCAGCCGGTCGTCGTCGAAGCTCAAGTACAGCGCCCGCTCCGACGGCAGCGTCGAACGCCGCTCGGCCAGGAGCTGGCGCAGGAACGTAGTCTTGCCGGCGCGGCGCATCCCGATTACTGCGTTCGCCTTGCCGGGCACGGGCGGCAGGCGCGCGTCGCGCGGAGTGAACGCCAGTGGCTCGACCGCCTGGAGGGCGGCATTGAGCCGTTCTACGAGCACCGGATGGAGAGGCATGGTCGTAGGATGTCGCTCGATCTGGCCTTGGTTAAGGCCAGATTCAATAGATTCCGGCCTTATCGGAAGGCCACCCTGGCCTCACTCGACAGCCCTACCCACGGAAGGCGGAGGATTTCCTTCCGCAATTACCGCGGTTCGCGCATCACGACGCGAACCCAACTACTTGATACGGCTCTCCTCGTTTGTGAGGCCCAATCTTGATGGTCACCTTCTGATCGAGCCGTTTCAGAAAATCGAGCAGCTTGTCGGTGGTAAAACGACTGAAATGCCCATTCATCAGATGGGACACTTCCGGCTGCGGAATCCCCAGGAGCTCGGCAATCTCGCGCTGTTTCAGATTCCTGTCTTTCAGGATCTCAAATACACCGAATCCGAGTTGCGACCGGGCGTAAAGCTCATCGGCGCCGGTGAGCCCCAGGTCTGCATATACATTGCCTGAGCCCTTCTCAAATTCGATCTTCTTCTTTCGTCCGGTTTTCTTCATCTTTTTCCAGTTTCTTTGCCTCTTTGTACCGTCGTTTAACAAGGTCAACATCCTTCTGGGGCGTTTTGATGCCCGACTTAGCCTTCTTCTGGAAGGCGTGCAAGATGTAGATACTGCCTTCCAACTGCACAGCCAGGACAGTCCGGTAAGCGTTCCCTTCGAAGGCTAAAGCGATCTCAAAGACGCCGCTGCCGACGCCCTTAAACGGCTTCGCATTCTTCGGCATTCGGCCGAATTGAATGAGTTGCAGTTCGTCACCGATCACCTTCTGCGCTCCAGTTGGGAATGCCTGAATACTTTTCTTCGAGTCTCCAAGCCAAACCACTGGTCGTAACACAGACCCTCCGAGATCAGGCAAAGCGCACCTCTGAGTCTATATGAATGCTCATATAACAACAAGCCGCCGAACATCCCAGCTTTCGTGAAGAATTCTCCACATTCTGGAAGCACTCTTCCAAAACCTGATCTTCGTAAGCAGGCGCTCGATATGAAATTTCAGGGACGAGCCTTCGGGTTTTATGCGGTTACGTTCTCTGAACGAAATGGAATCCGGAGTGCAGATCAAAATCCATCCAAAAACCTTATAAGGGGAGAATTGTGCGTTCAGATATGCATAAGGTCGTTACGGAACGACCGCGTCATGGACACAGTAATCGGAGCCGGAAGTGGGGTGCTCGTGTCGAGGAAGACTACGACGGTGAGACTTTCGTATCGTCAGCACGCGGCCGGCAGTACGGATCAAATTCCAAAGAGTTCAGCGACTTCCTTTCGCCGCTCCGGAGATATCTCCATTGCCAGGTCGGCAGGCCATGGGACAAGGTCTACAGCGAGATTCGCAAAGCGGTTCCAGGCGGACTGCAAGGGGATCATCTGTGGATGCACATCAAGTGGGAAGTGGAGATCCACTGCTTCGAGCGCGACGGCCGCGTGTTTGCCAGGCAGCGGTACTTCTATGGCGAGATCGAAGTCTCGGGCTTATACGTTCATCCGCGCACAGGGCTTCTGTGTTACCGGCTGCTGCCTTCAAGACCACGCCTGAAGCCAGTCTCGCCAGTGGACCGGATCGAGATCGCCAAAAACGAGGAATACCGAAAAATCAATGGCATCTGGTATTACCAGAAGTTCGTCCGCCTCGATGTTTCAGGACCGCCAGTTCTGGAATTAGTCCGAAAGAAGCAACTGAACCGGCGCGAACTGCGCGAATTCCGGAAGGCGCACCCGGACTAGCGATTTTTGGAGGTGCCCTGTGGGCGCTTTTCAGCTTCAGCTTCGTGCAAAGTTCCTGAAGGTTCCTGTTTGATCCTGGCACGGGGCTGAAGAGCCTGTCCGAGTAATACCGAGACTTGCATAAAAGGGGTAGCCGCGGGCTTTATGCCCGCGTTCAAGTTCAACAAAACACGGCTCCGGATTTTTCTTGAACGCGGGCATAAAGCCCGCGGCTACGATCCGATTGCGATTTTCGTGCATTACTCGGACAGGCTCTGAAGCCCCGCGCCCACAGGTAGCCTGAAACACCCGCGTTGCTCGCATACATCGCTCCCGCGTATTCTTGTAAATCGAGCTCATGAAAACTGTGCTGAACATCGACGATGAACTTCTCACCAGAGCCAAAACTGTATCCGCTCGCGAAGGAAAAAGCCTGACGGCGCTTATTGAAGAAGGGCTGCGGTTGCGTCTTCGCCGCGCGGTCCGTAAATCGAGAACCGGGCGGCATGCATTGCCGGTTTATAGCGACAAAGGCGGTCTGGTAAAGGGTATCGATCCTCGTTCAAACCGTTCGATGCTGGATGCGGCGGATAACGCCTGATCTCAGCATAGAATAATCGGTCATGGCTTTGTGCCGCTCCACCCTGTACACTCTTCACAGTTTGCGCGTTCGATGCCCGACTTTCCTTGCAGATGCCGCAGCCGTCTGATTTCAGTTAACGGCTTGCCTCTTCACCGTTCGGTTTTACCGCTCAAACCTCTGAACTTCCGTCACAACGACGAGTCAGCCAAAACCATCTTTAGTCTCGAGCGCGGTTGCCAGGGAACGCTCCGGGATACATTCAGGAGCACTTCGCATGTCTTTCGACAAACTCGGGCTCGCGCCCATACTCTGTAAAACTGTTGCCGGCCTGGGCTACAGCTCTCCGACACCCATTCAGGTCGAGGCCATTCCAGTGGCCCTCGAAGGCCGCGACCTTCTGGCCGGCGCACAAACCGGCACGGGCAAGACCGCCGCATTCGCGCTCCCGATCCTCCAGCGGCTGATGCTTCACGACGGACCGCGCAAAACCGTTTCGCGCAGGCCGCGATCCCTCGTTCTCGTGCCCACACGTGAACTGGCCAATCAGGTTCACGAGGCGTTCCGTTCCCTCGGCCGTGGGACCGGGCTTATCAGCGCAACGATATTTGGCGGCGTGGGCATGGAGCCGCAAGTCCGGGCTCTTCACCGCGGTCTCGACCTGGTCGTGGCTACTCCCGGCCGCTTGATCGACCACATGGAGCGCGGCACAGTGAACCTCTCCGGCGTGGAGATTCTGACGCTCGACGAAGCCGATCGCATGCTCGACATGGGATTCCTTCCCTCCATCCGCCGCATTTTGGCCGCGGCGCCAAGCCCGCGTCAGACGCTTCTGTTCTCGGCAACGTTGCTTAAAGAGGTCAAGAACCTCGCCGCACAGTTCATGAAGAACCCCGCGGAGATCCAGGTCTCCGCGGTCAACAGCATTGCGGCCACGATCGCCCATCGCGTTCATCCGGTGTCTGCCGATCGCAAGCGCGACCTGCTGGTTCACCTGCTCGGGCGGGATTCGAACCAGGCCCTGATCTTCTGCCGCACCAAGCACGGCTCCGATAAATTGTGCCGTCACCTCGCCGACGGCGGATTCCGCGCCGAAGCCATTCATGGCAACAAGAGCCAGGGCGCGCGAACGCGGTCGCTTGCGGACTTCAAGTCCGGGCGGACCCGGCTTCTCGTCGCCACGGACCTCGCGGCCCGTGGTCTCGACATCCAGCACTTACCGATGGTGATCAACTTCGATCTGCCGATGGTGCCGCAGGACTACATTCATCGGCTTGGCCGCACGGGCCGGGCGGGAATCGAAGGGCATGCCGTGTCGTTGGTGTCGAGGGAAGAGCGGGGGTTGCTGGGAGATATCCAGCGTCTTCTCGCAACCCAAATTGAAATTACGACGGTTGTGGGGTTCGAACCATCGAACGCGCCGGCGCGTCCTCCGGCCACGCCTTTCAGGGGGCCCGCTGCGGACAGACAGGGACGCGTGGGCTTTGCGTTTCGTCCGGGCAGCTCACGGACCGCGCGCAGTACAAGGGATAGTGGAAACCGCTCACGACGTAACACCGGTCGGTAATGTAGCGCAAAAACTCCCCTCCTAATCCATGAGGGGAG
>CAMBFR010000074.1 GCA_945865815.1 Candidatus Sulfopaludibacter sp. SbA3 | reverse complement strand
GCTTCAGCCCCGCGCCTACAGGTTCATCTTTCGTAAAGCGGCAACGGCTTCGCGAACGACTTCAACATTGGAATCTGTTGTGAGCGTTCGCAGGGGCTCGGTTGAGGCGGGATCGCCGATGGCGCCGAGCACCCTGGCCATTCGCGCGCGGACCACCGGGCTTGAACTTCGAAGATACCTGTGCAGCTCGTTGAGCTTTCCGTCGAACTTGCCAAGTTCGTACAGGTAGACCTCGGCCTGGTAGTCCTGACGGCTGTCCAGCGCGTTAGCGAGATCGTTGATGTATTCATCCTGTCCCGACGAGGCCATGGCGAACGCGAGGGCGTTGCGGACGTTCTGCTTCTCTTCCCGCGTGAATCGGTCCTTGAACCCGCCGGCATCGTAATCGAGACGGGCGAGTCCTTCGGCGGCCATCTCGCGGTAGTAGGCGTCGGAATGGCCAAGCAGGGACTCGAACAGGGCCGTACTTCCGGGATCACGCATCAACGCGAGGGCTTCGAGCGACCGGTTCTTGATCCGGCGATCGCCATCGGTGCGGAACCTGTTTTCGATTGTTGCCCTCGCCTGCGTGTAGCCGACCAGGCCCAGCGCGAGGATGGCTTCGCCGGCGAGCCGCTTGTTGGGGTCCCTCAGCGCCTTTTCGAGCGCGGGTCCGGCACTGGGATCGCGAATCGTCCCCAGCGTCAGAACGATTTCCATTCGCACCGACTCATGTTCGCGGCTAAGCGGGTCTTCCAGGGTTTGTGCAAGAGCCGGAACCTGATCCTTCGCTTTCAGAGATCCCAGGGCGCGTACGGCCTCAACGCGGACATCGTCGTTGAAGTCTCTCTGCATCGCCCGTGTCAGAGCCTCCTTCGCGGCGGAATCGACCTGAACTTCAGGACCAACGACCGGCCTGCTCGCGACAAAAAAGATGCTCTTGACCAGGTTGAACATGGATCGAAGCGTCCCCGCGTCCTCTATCGGGATGTAGAGGCGCAGCAGGGAGCCGATCGCCTGTAACCGGACATCCTTGTCGAGATCCATCTGCAGTCTTTCCGCAAGCGCGGGTATGGCCTCGCGATCTCGTATGCGGCCCAGCGCGGCCACCATCTGAGTGCGCAGATCGCTTCTGGGCTCCTTCTTCAACGCTTCCGCCAGGGCAGGAATAGCCTCACGGTTTCCCAGCACGGCCATTCTTTCAAGCGCGGCCTCCCGCTCCCTTGGGCTGGTGCTGTCCAGGGATGGATTTTGAAAGAGCAGGGCGGTCATCAGGACAAGAATCATAGTTTCTATCCTTTTCTTGACGGCTGCGCCCTGCCGGGCTTGCATTCGCAGCCGCTCATTTGTAGTCGCGGGCTTCACGCCCGCGAGCGCCCGTAAAGGGCGCGGCTACGATGGTGAATCCCATGCGCCAAAGTGGCAGTTGCAGGAATCGAACACCTCCTGCTGGGCCGTTGATTCTTCAATCTGAATTGTTGTGTGGTCGATTCGGAATCTCTCGCGGGCGAGAGTATTGACGAGGCTCAACACCTGGCCGCGGCTCTGGTCTTCGGCGGTTACCACGACATGGCAGCTCATGGCCAGCACGCCGGATGTCAGCGTCCAGACATGCAGGTCGTGGATTGATCCGACACCTTCGAGTTTATTGAGCTGCTCGCGCAGGTGGACGATGTTGATGTGCGCCGGCGTGCTTTCGAGCAGAATGTCGACCGCATCGCGGATAAGGATCCACGAACTCGAAAGGATCAGAAGGCCGACGACCACACTTATAAGCGGATCGGCGATCGCATAGCCCCCGAACATGATCGCAAGGCTGGCCAGGATCGCACCCACCGAGCCGACCGCGTCGCTGAGCACATGGAAGAAAGCGCCGCGCATGTTCAGGCTTTCGCGATGATTGCCAAACAGCAGGAATGCGCTTGCAAGGTTTGCGGCCAGGCCCAGCAACGCCACTGCGAGCATCCAGTCGGCCTTGACGGCCGGCGGATCCAGGAAACGAAAGTACGCTTCGTAAAACACGTACAACGCAATCAGGACCAGGAACACTCCGTTCAGCAACGCGACGAGGATCTCCACCCGGTAAAAGCCGTACGTCTTTCGCGGAGTCGGTGGCCGGGTCGCGAACCACATTGCAAAGGAGCTCAGGCTCAGGGCCGCGACGTCGGTCAGCATGTGGCCGGCATCGGCAAGCAGCGCGAGGGAATTCGTATACAGGGCTCCGATAAATTCCGCGACGAGAAAGGTCGAAGTGATGACCAGAGCAAGCTTCAGACTGCTGCGGGAACTCCGACCGTGTTCATGGCGCCCATGATCCTGATCGTGGCGGTTGCTCATGCGCTTATTATACCCGATGCTCACGGCCGCCGCCGTCTTCGGCTTCGCGAACCCTTACCCTCAAATGCGTGAGGCAGGCGTGGGTATTCCGGCGGGATTCTCTGTGTTTGCGGGAGGCGCGCCGCGCACGTAGCTGCAGGAGGATGCTTCCCGCCTAATGGTGGGGCGCTATCAGATTGAGTTTTGGGAAGTAGGTCTTGTAGCGGCGCACGTCGCGTGTGAGCAGGCACATGCCGCGAACAGCCGCATGTGCGCCGATGTAGAAGTCCGGCAGGGGCGCGCCACGGCGTCCGCCGCGTCTACGGTATGCGAGAAAGCATTTCCCGGCCAGGAACGCGGCTTCCCATGGCAGTTCATCGCGCCGGAAGGCTCTTGCGGGGATAGCGCTCTCCAGTTCTTCGATAGAATCAAACCCGATGGAAACTTCGGCATACACAATTGGGTTGATGACGAGAACCGACTGCTCCGCATGAAGACCGAGCGTGGTCGACGACCATTGGAACCATTTCGGATCCTCCGTCAGCACATCCAACAGGATGTTGCTGTCGACGAGAATGTCCACCGCCCTACCCTCGAGTCATGGACATGATTTCATCCGTGGTCAGTTTTACTTTTCCTCTGCCCCGCATATGCGCGATGAGACGACTTCCCCGGCCCTCTCCATTCCTGGCTTTTCGAATTCGCACACTGCTGCCCACGACATCGAAGGTCACTTCGGTGTTCTGAAACAGCCCGAGTTTTTCACGAATTGCCTGCGGGATCGTCACTTGTCCTTTTTGGGTGATTCGCAAGGTGTTTCCCCTTTCCCAGTATTACTCTTACCGCTGATAGTATTACCAGCCTATCCGAGCGTCAACATCAGTTAGTATGTGGGCGCGGCGCTTCAGCCCCGCGCCCACAGCGTAAAGACCGCGGTGACTCCCATGGAATGGATTGGTATAATGCCCAACTTTCCTGGCGCGCCAGAGAGGTGTTCCTGATGGCGAAAAACATCGATCCGCAGGGCGTTTCACGCATTCCTTTGACGACACTTTCAGAGGACGAGGAACTTTTCCGGGAATCGTGCCGGTCTTTCGCGGAACGGCGGATCAAGCCGCTGGTTCGCAAGATGGACGATGAGGCCAGGCTGGAGCGGAGCATCATCCCGGAGTTGTTTGACCTCGGCGTGATGGGAATCCACGTTCCGGAGCAGTACGGCGGCGGAGGCGGCACGTTCTTTATGTCGGTGCTGGCCGTTGAGGAGTTTTCACGGGTCGATGCCTCTTTCGGCGTTTTCATCGATGTTCAGAACACGCTGGTTAACAACGCCATCATGCGGTGGGCGAACGAGGAGCAGAAGCGGAATTACCTGACGCGCCTCACGAAGGCTGCTGTTGGCGCTTACGCGCTTTCGGAAGCGGGATCGGGAAGTGATGCTTTTGCGCTCGCCTGCCGGGCCAGCGATCAAGGCGATCACTTTCTGTTGAATGGGCGTAAGCTTTGGATCACCAACGCCGCGGAAGCGGATCTGTTTATCGTGTTTGCCAACGTCAACCCCGACCAGGGTTATAAAGGCATTACGGCGTTTCTGGTTGAGCGCGGTTTCCCCGGGTTCACGGTGGGCAAGAAGGAAGATAAGCTGGGTATCCGGGCATCGAGCACCTGTGAACTGGTGTTGGAAGATTGCCGGGTACCGCGAAGCAATGTGCTCGGCGAAATCGGCAAAGGCTATAAGATTGCGATCGAGACGCTCAACGAAGGCCGCATCGGGATTGGCGCCCAGATGGTCGGCATCGCGCAGGGAAGCTGGGAATACGGCGCCGCTTATTCAAAGGAACGCAAGGCGTTCGGCAAGCCGATCGCGGAGTTTCAAGCCGTTCAGTTTCAGCTTGCGGAGACAGCCACCGAAATCGAGGCCGCGCGGCTGATGGTTTATAACGCGGCCCGGTTGAAGGATGCCGGCCAGGACTTTCTCAAGGAAGCGGCGATGGCGAAATATTTTTGTTCGCAGGTGGCCGAACATGTGACGTCGATTGTCGTCGAAATCTATGGCGGCTATGGATACACGAAGGACTATCCCGCGGAAAAATATTTTCGCGATTCAAAGATCGGGAAAATCTACGAAGGCACGTCACATATGCAACTGCAGACGATCGCGAAGTATCTCTTAAGATAGATGAAGAAACTGCGAGTCCTTTACCACGACAATTGCTTCGATGGCGTTTCTTCCGCCGCGGTGTTCTCCTGCTTCTATAAAAGACACGTCGATCCCGACGCGGCTATCGAATACGAGGGGCTCACCCACAAAGCGGGCCAGTTGATCGGCGAGGAACTTTTCGGCGACAGCGAGAACGTCATCGTCGATTTCAAGTACAGCGCCTCCCAGCGTCTCACCTGGTGGTTCGATCATCATGAAAGCGCCTTTCTCTCGCCTCAGGACGAAGCCCATTTCCGCCAGGACAAGAGCGGACTGAAGTTTCACGATCCCGGCTACAAGTCCTGCACGAAGTTCATCGCTTACATCACGGAGAAGGTGTTCTCGGTCCAGATGCCCGACCTCGAAGAGTTGATCTACTGGGCCGACATTATCGACGGCGCGCAGTTTCCCGATGCCCGGACCGCTGTGGAGTTGAAGGCGCCCGCCCTGAAGCTGATGCTGGTGATTGAGGCCAGCCATCAGCGCGAGTTCATTCACAAAATCATCCAGGATCTCCAGCACAGGACGCTGGCGCAGGTGGTGGACGACCCGGCGGTAAAGTCGAGGTTCGATGTCCTGTACGCTCACCACACCGAATCGATCGAAATCATGCGCAAGGAGGCGAAGTGCATCGGTGGCGTCATCGAATTCGACGTGAGCGCATACGATCTCGACGGATACAACAAGTTCATTCCCTATTATCTCTTTCCCGAAAGCGTCTACTGCGTTGGCGTCAGCCGGTCGTCGGTGCGCTCCAAGGTATCCGTGGGCACCAATCCGTGGAGCAAGCGCCCGCGGCAACACAACCTCGCGAAGCTCTGTGAAAAATATGGAGGCGGGGGCCACTCGGTCGTTGCGGCGATTTCCTTCAAGCCCGATGCCATTGACAGCGCTCGCGCCGCCGCGCGGGAAATTTCCGGGAAGCTGCAGGCGGATCTCAAGGCTTCCCAGTAACACCTCAAGATCATGATCAGCGAAGACCACCTGGATTTCATGCATGCGTTGTGGTCGCGGCGCACCACGTATACCTACATATTCCTGGTTCTCAACATCTTGATTTTCGTGATGATGGAGCTTGCCGGAGGAACAACCAACGAGGCCACGCTCATGGCCTTCGGCGTCAAGTCCAATCCGGAGATCGACCAGGGTCAGGTATGGCGCTTCGTTACGCCCATCTTCATTCACATCGGACTGCTTCATCTGTTCTTCAACTCTTACGCGCTCTGGATGGTCGGTCCGCAGGTGGAAAAACTCTACGGCAGCGCGCGATTTGTCCTGCTCTATGTGCTGACTGGAGTTGCCGGAGTAGTGGGGAGCTACTTCTATCATCCTGACGTCATTTCGGCCGGAGCGTCGGGCGCAATTTTCGGTTTGTTCGGCGTCCTCGCCGTATTCGGCCTCAAGTATCGGAAGACGATCCCGCCCTTTTTCAAGAAGGCAGTCGGCGCGGGCGTTCTGCCGGTAATCGTGATCAATCTGATTATCGGATTCTCGTTCCCGGCAATCGACAACTCGGCACACATTTCCGGACTTCTCGCCGGAGCGCTGCTGGCCCTGCTCATTCCATTTCATCAACCCGGCGCCGAAACCGGCCGCGGGTTGATAACTGTCCAGGCCGCCATTGTGGTGGTTGTGTGCGCCAGTTTTTACCAGGTCGCAAGCAACTACGAGGGGCCTTCCTTCTCATTCAGGAATCTTTCCCTGGGTTGGGGGCAGGTGGTCGGCACGAAATCCAGTGTTGAGGAGTTCATCGATGCTGTGAACCTGGCCCAGCGGAATTTCCAGACGTTGTCGGAGCGGCTGGATGAGGAAAAGGGCGAAGATCCTGGATCGTTGAAGAAGAGTGCTGCCGAAGCGATCGAAGCGATCGACGCGCTGAAGCGGGCTCCTTCCATGGGCGCGGAGCCCGACGGTTTGACCAATCAGCTGCTCCGGCTGATGGAAGAGCAGTACCAGCTCATCACGGACATTGAACGGACGGGCACGAAAACCTTCGCGCACAATCTGCGGCTCAAGGAGAATACGAGAGAATACGCGAAAGTCATGCGGACGTTTTCCGATTGGGTTGAGAACGACGGGCGGCGCTATGGGATTCAGATGGGAAAGCGCCCGTGACTTTGGCATAATTTGCGTCTCATCATGCTCAGCAACGAAGTCCTCATCAGGATCAGCAAAGAGGCCGGCGCTCCAGTCTCCCGTGTCGAGGCGGCGATCAAGCTGCTCGAAGAAGGTGGCACGGTTCCGTTCATCGCGCGCTACCGCAAGGAAGCCACCGGCAATCTCGATGAGGTCCAGATTCGCGACATCGATGAAATGCGGGGATATTACGGCGAACTCGAGGTCCGCCGCGCGCGCGTGTTGGCTTCGATTCAGAAGCAGGGAAAACTCACCGACGATCTGAAGCAGAAAATCAGCGCCTGCTACAGCAAGAGCGAGCTCGAAGATCTGTACCTGCCATACAAGACGAAAAAGAAAACCCGCGCCAGCCTGGCTCTTGAGCGTGGCCTGGACCCTCTGGCTCAATACATCATGGAGCAGGCCGGTGAGGAGCCCGCGGAGGCGTTCGCTCAGCAGTTTGTGAGTATGGAGAAGGAGGTTCCCACGGCGGAGGAGGCTCTCGAAGGCGCCCTTCATATTCTCGCCGAGCGGATCGCCGAGAACCCGGCATACAGAAAACAGCTTCGCGAGCGCATGTTGGCTGAGGGACTTGTGCGAGCCAAGGTTGTGCCAGGCAAGGAATCCGAGAAGACAAAGTACGAGATGTACTACAGCTTCGAGGAGACGGTGCCGAAGATCCCTTCACACCGCATGCTGGCGATCCGGCGCGGCAAGCGCGAAAACATCCTGACTTATGCGATCGAGGTGGATGCCGAGAAGACCATCGCGCCGATCCTTTCGGAAGCGATTCGAGATCCCCAGTCGCAATTTGCGCCTCTCCTGGAACGGAGTGTGCGCGACGCTTACGCGAGGCTTCTCGAGCCGTCGATTCAGAATGAAGTTCGGTCCATGCTTCGCGAGCGCTCCGAATCCGAAGCGATCCGCGTGTTCGATGACAATTTGCGGACGCTCCTGCTCGCGCCGCCCGCCGGCCAGCTTGGCGTGATCGGCATTGACCCCGGCCAGCGCACCGGATGCAAGGTTGCGGTGGTCGATCAGACCGGGAAGTTTCTGGAGAACCAGACAATCTATCCGACTGAACCGAAGAAAGACCTCGAAGGCGCCGAAAAGATCCTCACCGAGTCGATTCAGAAGTTCAACGTGCGGGGCATAGCGATCGGGAATGGAACAGGCTCCCGCGAGACGGAAGCGTTTGTACGTTCGCTGACCGGGAAGCTTCAGCTCGATATTTTCGTCGTTGTCGTGAATGAATCGGGAGCGTCAGTGTACTCGGCATCGAAGCGCGCCCGCGAAGAGTTCCCGGATCTCGACCTCACGGTTCGCGGCGCGATTTCCATCGCCCGCCGGCTGCAGGATCCGCTGGCGGAACTGGTGAAGATCGATCCCAAGTCGATCGGCGTCGGGCAATACCAGCACGATGTGGATCAGAAGAATCTGAAGCAGAGCCTGGAGTCCGCCGTCGAATCCTGCGTCAATCGCGTGGGCGTGGACCTGAACAGCGCTTCCGTGGACCTGCTTCGATACGTTTCGGGAATCGGTGAGAAGCTCGCGCAGGGAATTGTTGCCTACCGCGATCAGCATGGGTTGTTCCGGTCCCGCCGGCAGCTTCGCGAAATTGAAGGGTTCGGTGAAAAAACTTTCGAACAAGCAGCGGGGTTTCTCCGTATTAAGGACGGGGATAGCGCGTTGGACCGCACGGCGGTACATCCGGAGTCCTATCCGGTGGTCGAGCGGATAGCGGGCTCGATTGGAGTGCCCGTCAACGAACTCATTGAGAATCCGGAGAAAGTGAACACCATTGATTTCCAGGCTTTCGAGAACGATGTCGGCAAGTACACGCTTGCGGATATTCGCGACGAGTTGCTGAAGCCGGGCCGGGACCCGCGCGACAAGTTCGTGGTGGCCCACTTCCGCGAAGACGTGAAGGAGATCGCCGATCTCAAGGAAGGCATGGAACTCGAGGGCGTTGTCACGAACGTGACAAACTTTGGCGCATTTGTCGACCTTGGCGTCCACCAGGACGGCCTGGTCCACATTTCAGAGCTTTCTCATAAATATATTCAGGATGCGCGGCAGGCTGCGAAAGTAGGCGACATCGTAAAAGTGAAAGTCATCGGTGTGGATACCACGATGAAGCGCATCAGCCTGTCGATGAAAGCCGTTATGCCGAAGCCCCAGCCCCCGCCGCGCCGCAGAAAACCGGCAGAGCCGGCGCGGAGCCCGCAACCCAGGGAAGCAGTAACGGTGGCATCGGGCCCTGGAATCCCGCCACAACCGGGCCGGCAGGGCCGGCCAGACAGGCAAGACCGGCAAGTTCGGCAAGGCCGGCAAGGCCGGCCCGAGGGGAGAACGGAACGTCCCCCGCAACAGAGGCGCGAGCGGCCTCCGCAGCAACTGCAATCGGCATCCAGAGACCGGGATGCACAGGCACAAAGAACTCCGCGTCCCGCCGTCGAGACAACGACTCCTCCGCCCGCCGCAAAACTGTCGATGGAAGAAAAGATCCGCCTTTTGCAGGAGAAGTTCGGACGCACGCGGTAAATCACCGCCATGAATTTCAGGGAAGCTATTTTAATTGCGCTTTCTTCGCTGCGGGCAAACCGGCTTCGATCGGTGCTCACGCTGCTCGGCATCGTCATTGGAGTTACCGCGGTCATCGCTGTCGTGTCCGTCATCTCCGGATTGAATGACTACGTTGCCCAGAGGATTTTCAACCTCGGGCCGGATGTCTTTACGCTCAGCCGGCAGCCCGCCGTCATCACCTCGATAGAAGACTTCATAGACGCTCAAAAGCGAAAGAACCTGACGCTCGAAGACATGGAAGCCGTGCGCGAATTCTGCGTGGACTGCACAAGCGTCGGGGCGGTAGTCCGGGCGAACGGAAGAGTGAAGTATGGCCGTGAGTTTCTGACTGCGACTGGGATACAGGGCTATACGTCCGAGGTCGCCCCGATTCTCGGTTTGGAACTCGATTCAGGAAGGCTCGTTACCGACTACGATGTCGACCACGCGCGCAACGTTTGCATCATTGGATATGACATTGTCGACAACCTCTTTCCGTTCGTGGATCCGGTTGGAAAGACGCTGATGATCAATGACGAGCCGTTTCAGGTCATCGGTGTGGGTGTGAGACTCGGCTCCGCGTTCGGGAATTCCCGAGACAATTGGGCCATCATCCCGATGAGTCTTCATCAGAAGATGTTTGGATCGCGCCGGTCCATCCAGATCTACGGCAAGGCCGGCGGCGAGACCCGCCTGGATTCGGCTTCGGACCAGGCTCGGCTGGTCATGAGGGCGCGGCATCATCTGCCCTATAACGGCAAGGATGATTTTTCCATCGCGACCAACGAGAACCTGATGGCGGTCTGGCGAAATATCAGCCGCACGTTTTTTGCGGTGACGACGGCTATTGCATCGATCTCGCTGGTGGTCGGCGGAATCGTCGTCATGAACATCATGCTGGTATCGGTGACCGAGCGCACAAAGGAAATCGGCATCAGGAAGGCGACCGGTGCGCGGGCACACGACATCATGGTGCAGTTCCTCGTGGAGTCGGCAACGTTGTCACTGGTGGGCGGACTCATAGGAGTCATTCTCGGGGGCGCAATCGCAATAGCGGTGTCGTCATTTACGCCGTTGCCGGCTTCCATCAAATGGTGGGCCGTCGCGCTGGGGATTGTCGTCTCGACCGGCATCGGCCTGTTTTTTGGAATCTACCCCGCAAGAAAGGCTGCAAAGCTGGATCCTATAGTGGCGTTGCGCTATGAGTGAACTGTTCATTGTCGCGCTGGATTCCCTTCGGAAGAACAAACTGAGGTCTGTTCTGACGCTTCTCGGAGTCGTGATTGGCGTGACGACGGTTATCGGCATGTCTTCGGTGATCAATGGACTCAACGCCAGCGTCGCCGGACAGTTTGAGAGTCTGGGATCGAACCTGATCTTTATCTCCCGCTTCAATCCGACTGTTCGCGGCCGCATTCCGCCGGAGATGTTCAATCGGAAACAGATCACGATTGAAGACGCCGAAGCGATTGCCGAGCTTCCGCTCATCCAGGCTGTCTCCCCCGTGTACCGGTGGTTTCGGGTAACCCAGAGCTCCACGTCGTTTACCGTTAGATATCGCGACCGGATTGCCAAGAACACCATCATCGAAGGCGTAACTCCCGATTACCAGCAGGTGTTCGACCTGCAGCTCGCGGCCGGCCGGTGGTTCAATGAGGCCGACGACAGGCACAGGTCCAACGTCGTCATACTGGGGCACGACGTCATGGAGACTATTTTCCCGGTCAACGTGGACCCGATGGGAAAAGAAGTTGAGCTGGAAGGCAACGTGTTCCGCGTGATTGGAGTGATGCAGAAGCGGCAGAACGCCCTGACTCCCGGAGCCAATCCCGAAGACAACATGGTGGAGATTCCGATCGGGACTTTTCGGCGGCTCCATCCCGAGTTCAAGGATCTCCGGCTTGGAGTCAAGGCCGCGTCTCAGGAAGCAATGCCGGGCGCGATAAACCAGATCGAGAACCTGTTACGGAGCCGCCGCGGCCTTCGGCCCGCAGAGGAGAGCGACTTTGCGATTTTCACGATGGAATCCTTTACGACGCTCTGGAACGACATATCCGGCGGAATATTCACGGTAATGCTGGCGATTTCGTCGATTGCTCTGCTGGTAGGCGGCGTTGGCGTCATGAACATCATGCTCGTCTCGGTAACCGAGCGCACCCGGGAAATCGGAATTCGCAAGGCCATCGGGGCAAGGCGCCGGGATATCCTCCTTCAATTCCTGTTCGAGGCCATGACACTCACTGCGGTGGGCGGGATTGTGGGCATTGCGGCAGGCGGCGCCATCACGCTGCTTATCCGAACTCTGGTTCCGTTCCTCCCGGCCTCCATGTCCGTCTTCTGGACTGTGATGGGATTTGCGACGTCCGTCGGGACCGGCTTGATCTTTGGGATCTACCCCGCCTACCGAGCCGCCGTACTGAGCCCGATTGAAGCGCTCCGGTACGAATGAAGAGCGAATACTTCGCTGAAGCCCCGCGCCCACAGGTCGACGATTGCTGCTATTTTGACATTGGGAGCACGGGCATTGCCGATAGAATAGCAACCATGACTAAGGAAGAATATTTCGAGTTGGCGGTTAATGCGTTCGGCGATGACAAGCTGGACCTGTCGATTGAGAACTACCAAAAAGCCCTGGAATTGGACCCCCAATATCAGGATGCCCTCCATGGCCTGGGCATGGCTCTGTTTAACCATGGCCGCGTGGAAGAGGCGATTACAACCGCAAAGAGACTTATCGAAGTCGATGCGGACGACGTACTCGCCCACACCAGCCTGTCCATGTTTTACCAATCCCTCAACCGGATCGAAGATGCGGAAAAAGAAGGGAATGTCGCGCGCATTCTCGGGTGGAAACAAGAGCTTCGAAAAGATCAGAAATGACTATCCTGCGGAAGCCGCCTGGAAGCCGACTGAAGCCCCTTTGAGCCGCTGTTAGCGTTGACTTTGATGTTCGCCGGATGCGAGACTACCCTAACTGTAAAACCCTCTCGGGTCTTTAGCTCCCACACTAGAATGGAGTGCCATGGAAGGTGCCCGATGAGAATTAGTGGGGTCAATGTCAGCTGTAATCGCCGAAACTGAGCAACTCGTCCAGTTTCTCAAGAACGTGAAACTGTTTGCCGAACTTGGCCCTGACAGTTTGGCAAAGTTGGGCACGTGTCTGAAGACCGGAGACTTCCCTCCTAATGAAGTGATCGTTCGCGAGGGCGCGCCGGGCGTTTCGATGTACATCATCAAGTCCGGCCTGGTGGAAGTCCGCAAGAAGGATCCTGCAACCGGCATCGATTTCCTGGTCGCACAACTGACGGAAGGCGCCGCGGTTGGCGAAATGTCGCTGCTGACCGGCAAACCGCGGTCGGCGACGGTTACGACAGTACAGCCTACGGTCGTGTTTACTCTTACCCGCGCCGACTTCAGAAATCTTCTGACACAGCATCCCGAAATTTCCCTCGGACTCGCTCGGATCCTTGCTGAAAGGCTCGAGGATGCGACCAAGCAGGTCGGCATCGAGTACATCAACCTCTTCAAGGGGAACTTCGATCCAAGGGTCGTGGGCCTCCTGCCGCAATCGCTGGTGAGTCTTCACAAGGTGGTTCCCATTGCCTATGTGAACAACTCGGTCACCCTCGCAATGGTGAATCCTTCCAACCTCGTCGCGTTCGACGACGTTCGCCGGTACATCAAAGGAGTCATCATCGAACCGGTTGTCTGCACGGAAGAGGACTTCCGGAAGTTCATGGATACGGTTTATCCGCACCTCATGGGAATCAAGGAAGATTCGGCCGGCACTTCCACGAAAAGAGACGAGAAAAAGGAAGAGCGCCGGCGTGAAGAGAAGAAGAAAGGTTCTCCGGACATGCCGATGCAGAGTCTCGAGGACCTGCAAAACGAGATCCTGGGCGGCCTGGAAGTTCAGTCGGAAGAGGAAGAAAAACCGACAAACATGATGGAGCTCGCCACGGCGTCGGAAGATGCCCCGGTCGTCCGATTGGCGAACAACATCCTCGCGCTGGCCATCAAGAAGGGTGCGAGCGATATTCACATCGAGCCGCAGGAAAAGGGCGTCATGTTGAGACTGCGCATCGATGGCGTCCTGCACGTCGAAAACATCCTCTCGAAGAAGGTCCAGCTTCCTCTCACATCGCGTCTGAAAATTCTGGCCAGACTGGACATTTCGGAACGCCGGATGCCTCAGGACGGACGTATCTCCATCAAGATTGACGAGCGCGCCATCGACTTCCGCGTCTCCACGGTGCCGGCGAAGTTCGGAGAGAAGATCGTCATGCGCATCCTCGATAAGAGCGGCGCATTGTTGCCTCTCGACAAGATCATCGTGCATCCTCCCACAGTCGAGAAATTGCGCTGGATGATCAACCAGCCTTACGGAATCATCTATGTGACGGGCCCTACCGGTTCTGGGAAGACAACCACGCTTTACAGTTCGCTCCAGGAAATAAACTCGCCCGAGGTCAACATTTCCACTGCCGAGGATCCGATCGAATACGATCTTGCCGGCCTTTGCCAGGTGCAGACTCACAAGGACATCGGTCTCGACTTCGCGCGCATCCTTCGGGCATTCCTTCGTCAGGACCCCGACGTGATTCTCGTGGGAGAAACGCGCGACCAGGAAACGGCGAAGATTTCCGTGGAAGCGGCCCTCACCGGCCACCTTGTATTTACGACGCTCCACACCAATGACGCGCCGGGGTCGTTCAGCCGTTTGGAAGAAATGGGCATCGAGCCGTTTCTAATGGCAAACTCCACGATCGGAATCATCGCCCAGCGCCTTGCGCGGCGGCTTTGCCAGAACTGCAAAGTGCCGGCCGAAGTCGACGAAACCACTCTCGGTTATTTCGGATATACCAAGGAGACTGCTCCCACTTTCTATGTAGGCGAAGGCTGCGACAAGTGCAACCGCACCGGCAAGAAAGGCCGCGTTGGCATTTACGAACTTCTCGTGATGAACGACGAAATAAAGCGCGCGGTCGCCAGCGGCGCCAAGTCGGATGTGATTCGTGACCTGGCCGTGAAGAACGGTATGAAGACACTGAAAGACTACGCGATGATCCTGATGGCCGAAGGACTCACGACCGTTGACGAAGTGCTCACCAACCTTGTGGTCGGCGGCTGACGAACCGTCTCAGTCTGCGGCCGATGCCTTGGCTTGCTTGCAGAACTGCTCGTACTGCGCGACGTCTTCCTTGCTACCGATGATCAGCGGCACTTTTTGATGAAGTGACTGCGGTTGGAGGTCGAGAATCCGCTCGGCGCCCGTGCTTGCAGCTCCTCCCGCCTGTTCCACCACCATGGCCAGCGGCGACGCTTCGTAAAGGAGCCGCAATTTTCCCTTGGGACCGGGATAAAGGAAGATTCCTCCCTTGAGGAGGTTCCTGTGGAAGTCCGATACAAGCGAGCCGATGTAGCGAAGCGAATATGGCCGGCCCTCTTCCTTCTGCTCTTGTTTCAGATGATCGATATACCTGCGTGTGCCGGTATCCCACTTCAGCTGGTTGCCCTCATTGATGCTGTAAATCTTTCCGCGCGACGGAGTGCGGATGTTCTCGTGAGACAGCAGGAATTCACCAAGGCTGGGATCCAGCGTGAATCCGTGTACGCCGGCGCCTGTCGTATAGACCATCATGGTGCTGGAGCCGTAAATGAAATATCCGGCCGCTACCTGGCGGGAGCCTGGCTGGAGGCAATCTTCGAGCGTGCCGTCTCCGGTTCCCGGGGACACTTTGCGGTGAATCGAGAAGATCGTACCGATACTGGCATTCACGTCGATGTTGGATGAGCCGTCGAGCGGGTCAAACATAAGCACGTATTTGCCCGTCTTGCTGCCGGCCGGCATGGGAATGATGTCCTCGGATTCCTCGGAGGCCATGATGCAGGTCTGTCCGCTGTAACCAATGGCGCGGCAGATCGTCTGCTGGGCGAATTCGTCAAGCTTCGTGACGGTTTCGCCATGAGTGTTGATGTTGTCGGTTTCGCCGAGGATGTTTGCCAATCCAGCTTTGTTGACTTCCCGCGAAATGATCTTTGCTGACAGAACCAGGCTGGTTAGAAGTGCCGTGAAGTCGCCGGTGGCGCCGGGAAATAAGCGTTCCTGGTCGTGTATATGTTGCTGGATTGTCCGGATTTTGCTCATGCCGCCCCCTCTAAATTATGAAAAGAAAAAGTTACAACTTATGCGCGTTTTTATCAAAGCATTACCCGATTTCCAGGGCCATGCAATCGGGCTATCTGTCGCCAAGAATCTTTCGCTTCAATTCGGCAATTTCCTTGAGCAGCCGGGGCAGTCGGGCGAGCGCGGCCTGCTGTTCCAGAACCTCTTTTACGGGCCGTACCGGCGTGCCCCAGAGGACAATGCCGCCCCGGACGCGTTTGTCGTTCAGCACGCCGCCCTGTCCCCCGATGATGGTGTTGTCGTCCAGCCGGGCGTGTTCGCCGATCCCGACCTGTCCGCCGATAACGGCGTTCGCTCCAATGGTTGAACTTCCGGATATTCCTGTCTGCGACGCGATGACGGTGTGTTCGCCGATTTCGACGTTGTGAGCCACCTGAACGAGATTGTCGATCTTCGCTCCACGCCGGACGATTGTGGTTTCCAGGGATCCGCGGTCGATGCAGGTGTTGGCGCCGATTTCAACGTCATCTTCAATGATGACTCCACCGGCCTGCGGAAACTTCACGTAGTGATCGCCGTCCCTGACGAACCCAAAACCGTCGGCGCCGATGACGGCCCCGGAGTGAATAATGACGCCGTTGCCGACCGTCACTCCCGCATAAAGCACCACGCGCGGATACAGAACCGAGCGAGCGCCGACTTTGGCGTTCCGGCCGATGTAGCAACCGGCTTCGACAACCGTCGAGTCGCCGATGTGCGCTCCTGCCTCGATTACGGCGCCGGCGCCGATTTTCACGTTGCCGCCAATCGACGCATCGGGCGCAACTACGGCGCTGGGGTGTATCCCGGCCTGATCGGCATCCGCGGCCGGCAGCCAGGCCGCCGCCCGCGCAAATGCCACCTTGGGATTCGTGACGACAATAACCGTCTTTCCCGGGAACTCGCCGGACCGCACGAAAACGCAACCGGCGGCACAGCTTTTCACCTGATCATGAAACTTTTCCTCGGCATAGCTGAGGTCATGGGGGCCGGCATTCTTCAGGCTGGCGACGGATGTCAGCTCGATCGTGCCGTCGCCGCGAAGTTCGCCTCCGGCATAATCGGCAACTTCCTTTGCTGTGCGTTTCATGGTTTTCTCCGAAGGTACTCGGCAACGGCTCGTGCGGTCTGTTGCCCCTGCTCGATGCAGTCGGCGACGCCCGCGCCCGCAAGGTAGTTTCCTGTCAGAAACAGTCCGGGGGTCCCCTTTAACTCGTCGCGGACCGCGCCCACGAACCGCTCGTGTCCGATTTTGTATTGCGCCAGGGCGCGCTCGTGCCGAATCAGCAGGACAGATTGCGGAAAGCTCGAAATTCGCAGTATCCGCTTGAGTTCTCCGCCGACAGTATCCCATACGCGATCGTCCGGCCAGCCTATGACCTCCGGCTCGAACGCTCCGCCCATGAACGAACTGAGAAGCTGCATGCCCTTCGGAGCGCGATCCGGAAACAACGCCGATGTAAATATGGATCCAAGCGTGTGCATGCTTTCACTTCGCGGAACAAGAAACCCAAAACCGCGCAAAGGCTCGGGAAAACTTTCATCAGGCACGGCCGCCGCAGCGACGATCATGGGCGCATACTCCACACTCTGCAGGAGGCGAGCCAGAGACGAATGGCCGCGTTCCAGGACCGCGGCCGCCCGGTGGGCGGGCGCGGCAACCACAACTGCTTTGGCATCCGAAAGGCGGACCTCCGAGACTCCCAGCCGTACATTCACTTGCCGGGCAATCGTGTTCGCCAGTGTTTCAAAACCGTCCTTGAATGTGGCGCTGCCCGTGCTTCGGGCTTTTCCCCGTTGTCGAGACCGGACCATGCCGAGAATAACGCTGCCGTATTTGCGTTCGAGTTCGACCATGCGAGGGAAAGCCGCGGCCGCACTGAGGGCTCTCGTATCGCCTGCATAGATTCCCATAACCGCTGTCGACACCAGATCGGCGGCCTCGCGCCCCATGCGGCGCCTGAAGAAATCGAAAACGGATTCATCTTCGGGAGATCTCGAGCGGATGGCGGGCTCGGCAAGGATTCGGAGCAATCCGGCCGGGCTGATTGCTCCGAGCGGCACTTTTCGAAGACGGCCGCCAGCATAAACGTAACGAGAGCCGCCTGGTTTCACAAGCTGTGGTGACAGTTGGAGCTCTTCGATGAATTCCAGGGTTTCCGGCCTGGGTAACAGCGTTGTCGGGCCGCCTTCAATGACGTAGCCGCCGACGCGGTGCGTTTGCATGACACCGCCGGCGCGGTCACCGCTTTCAACGACGGTGGCTTCGACGCCAAGTTTCCCAAGCGTCCAGGCGCACGACAACCCGCTTATTCCTGCTCCGATGATGAGTGCGTCGGCCATAAGGCCCTCTTCTTCATGAGCGGCTGCGAATGCAAGCCCGATAGGGCGCAGCCATCAAATCAATGCCGGTAGGCCTTAGCGAAATCGACGAACGCGCATGCGTTCTCAACAGGGGTAGGCGGAAGAATGCCGTGGCCCAGGTTGAGGATGTGTCCACGAGGTCCGGCCTGCTGCAGAATCTCGGCAGTCTTCGTCAGCAGGCGTTCCCTGGCGCCCAGCAGCAGGCACGGATCCAGATTGCCCTGCAGCGCAACGCGATCGCCGGTGAGGCGGCGCGCTTCCGTCATGGAAATACGCCAGTCCACGCTCAAGACATCGGCGCCGGAATTGCACATGGATTTCAGGAGATTCGCAGAACCATTGAGATAAAGAATCCGGGGGACGCGCCCGCCGATGCTGTCGAATATCTTCTGCGTGTAAGGTAGCGCGAACTCCTCATAGTCCTGACGATTCAACTCACCGGCCCATGTGTCGAACAGTTGAACGACCTGTGCGCCCGATTCGATCTGGTAAAGCAGGTATGCCGAGATCGTCGAGGCAAGCTTATCGAGCAGGGCATGGAGCATCTCTGGCTCTCGAAACGCCATGCCTTTGATCTCGGCGAAGCTCTTGGATCCGCCGCCTTCGATCATGTATGAAGCAAGCGTCCAGGGCGCGCCGGCGAAACCGATAAGCGGCGCCGCGCCATCAAGCTCCTGTCGAAGCCGTTTTAGTATTGAACCCACGAATGGAGTTTCCGCGGCGGGGTCCGGAACGCCCAGCTTGTCAATGTCACCCTGCGAACGAATCGGGTTCTCGATCTCCGGCCCTTTATCGGTCAGCGAGACCGATACGCCCATGGCCTCCACCGGAATCAGGATGTCGGAAAAGAAGATCACCGCGTCCACACCAACGATGCGGTACGGTTGCAACGACACTTCAGCAGCGAGGTCCGTGTTCTTGCACAGGTCAAGAAACGGTATCTTCTGGCGAATGTCGCGGTATTCTTTAAGGTAACGGCCCGCCTGGCGCATCATCCAGACCGGAGTCCGGTCTACAGGTTCGCGCCGGCAAGCTCGGAGAAGCCTGTCATTCATTTTTAATAAGCCCAAACACCGTATGATACACGAACGTCCCATGGTCTCCATCGTTGTTCCTGCCTTTAATGAGGCCACGAGGATCGGCATTTCCGTCCGGAAGATTCAGGACTTTGTGCGGCAGACTCCGTTTCAGACGGAGATCATCATCGTCGACGACGGATCCACGGACGGCACCGCGGACCTGATCCGTCAAACTCAGGTTCCGGGCCTGCGAATTCTCAGTAACACGGAAAACCACGGCAAAGGCCATGCCGTGCGTCAGGGTGTGCTTGCGGCCCAGGGTGTTTATGTTCTTTTTACGGACGCGGACCTGTCGGCGCCAATCGAAGAACTGGAAAAACTTCTCGAAGTTGCAATGCGCGGAGACGCCGATATCGTGATCGGCTCGCGCGCCATCGATCGAAGCTTCATTGACCAACATCAATCGCCATTCCGGGAAATCGGCGGCATCGTCTTCAATCGGATGGTCCGGCTGCTGCTCGGTTTGCGGATTCACGATACTCAGTGCGGGTTCAAACTGTTTCACCGCGAGAAGTCGCTGCCGGCATTTAACAAGCTGACCATCATGGGTTTTGGATTCGATCCTGAAGTACTCTTCGTTTGCAGCCGTCACGGCCTGCGCATTCGGGAAATACCCGTGCGGTGGAGCCATTCGGAGGGCTCCAAGGTCAATTTCCTGCGCGACGGAGTCCGCATGTTTGTCGACCTCTTGCGGATACGCAGGAATTCATTCCTCGGACGGTACTAAACCCTCAGTCCGGAAAGTTGATGAAATCGTCCTCTCAAGCTCGCAGTTTTATGCCGCACCGTTTCGCAGCGGCACGCAATGGGTTGTCGCGTGAGGCCAGCGGGAGCTTGCGCCGAACCGCCGCTTCCAGGTAAGCAGCGTCATAGACGGAAAGCCCGTATTTCAATGCCAGTTCTGATGTCTTTCGGAAAGCCGTCCGGCCCGTTTCCTCGTCCACGGTGAAGGTCAGGTTCGACAGTCTTGCTAATGCTCCCTTGCGCTCCGCGGCTGTGATCAGTTTGCGCCGTTGTGCGGCCAGCAGACCATTGGCAACCTCCAGGAACCATAGTGATGGCACGACCACGACCGCCCCGGCCTCCACTTCCACGAGCAGTTGTTCGGTTTCGGCGGAAGCCTGGCTCGGATAGACCCAGGAGAACCCTACGGAAGCATCCACTATGAACGCTTCGTTCAACGCCGCCCCTCCTGGATCAACGATTTGATCTGAGCGTCAGTGATCTTCTGCTTTCCGCCGCGCCGGGCCTCGATGCGCCGGCGCAATTCGCGCAAGCCGGTCACGGCGGCACGGATTTCCGCTAGATTGCTCCGCCCTTCGGGGACGATCCGCGCCACCGGTTTTTCGTGCCGGGTAATGACGATTTCTTCGCCCCGCGCCACTCGCTCCAGTAGTTGTCCGAAGCGGGTTTTCGCCTCAAATGCAGTCACACTTGCCATGAATCCGTCTCCTCAAGTTAACCAGTCTTTAGCTAGTTTCTGTCGCGAAACTCATGAATTTGGCGAAGTCGGCAACAGTCACTGGTCGCAAGTCGTTGTGTTTACTACGACGGAAATTTGCTCATCGCCGCGGATCTGCAAAAAACATGAGTTTCGCGACAGAAACTAGCTAGTTTAGCACAGGGATTCGCAACCGGGCATGGTGACTGTCGGCCGTGTTTCTGCCTGCTTTCGGCTAGGGGCAAGCGCCGCCATCCTCGCTCGGAGGCTATTCAGCGCGCCGGAACGACCCAGTAGTAGATTTTGTGCTCGTTGAACTCACCCAGATCCACAGTGACGACCTTTTCCGGTTTCCAATCGCCCATATCGTAGTTGTGCGACACGATGCGCGTGCCTGGCTTGAGTTCGCGCAGCAGTTTCGGCCGAAGCTGCAGGTTCACGCTGGGTAACAGATACAGTGTCACAACCGTCGCTTCACGGAAGTCGGCCGTGAACAAATCCTGCTGCGAGAAGCGGACCTGCCCGGTAACTCCCGCTTTTTGGGCATTCTCATTGCTCTCGCGAATGCGTTGGGAATCAATGTCGATGCCGACACCGCGGGCGCCGTACTTCTGTGCCGCCGTGATCACGATTCTGCCGTCGCCGCATCCCAGGTCGTAGATGACGTCGTTCCGCGTGACGCCGGCGAGTTTTAGCATTTCCTCGACGACCCGGGGCGGTGTTCCGACGTAAGGCACATCCGGTATCCGCTGCGGGATCTGGGCGCTCAGTGTCCATGCGCTACAAAGCAGGAGAACGATGCCGTTTGTGATCGTGGTCCAGCGAAATTGGTAATTCATGGTTCCTCACTTGCAGGGTCAGGTTTTCATGTGTCGGTAGCAAGTAGAAATGTCCGGTTTTTGTAGCAAGTGATCTGTCCGGTTTTGTTGTTTTAAGTTCATCGCCGCCGTGCCTGTGGAAATGTGCGAAACCCAGCAGGGTTTTGCACATTTCCATCAGGCTGCCTTCTTCTTTCTT
>CAMBFR010000073.1 GCA_945865815.1 Candidatus Sulfopaludibacter sp. SbA3 | reverse complement strand
GATTTGAATGAGCGCTACGCGAGCATCCATAATGTGGCTTCGCGTCATTCCGTACCACCCCGTCTGCGCCAATAAGGAACGGGACCATTCCCCTGGTGGCACAGCCACCCCTCCTAACACAGGAGGGGAGCTCGGACTCACGCATCGATGCCAAGCGTGAACTTGAAGACGTACATGCTAATGTCCAAACTCCAGGGCGCGGAGCTAAAAGCCCCGCGCCCACTGGTAGACCGAGCAATTTCTCAAGGTTTCCGATCCTATGCTGAGAGTCGAAGTCCAAAAACCCGTTGCGCGCGTGATCCTCGATCGTCCCGGCGTCCACAATGCGTTCGATGACGAACTCATCGTGTTCCTGAAAGACGCGTTCCGGGAGCTGTGCACCCACCCGGATGTCCGGGCCATCATCCTTCGAGCAAACGGCAAGTCATTTTGCGCCGGAGCCGACCTGAACTGGATGAAAAGGGTCGCCGAATACTCACGGGAACAGAACCTGGAAGACGCTCGGAGCATGGCCCGAATGTTTCTCGCAATCGCCAGGTGCCCAAAACCCGTCATCGCGCGCGTGCACGGCGCCGCGCTCGGCGGCGGAGCCGGACTTGTGGCCGCTTGCGACATCGCCGTGGCGATGGAGTCCGCGCAGTTCGGCTTTACCGAAGTGAAGCTCGGGATTATTCCGGCCGTCATCTCGCCATTCGTGATCGCGCGCATCGGCTCCCGGGCCCGCGAGTACTTCCTCACCGGCGAGCGGTTCCCGGCGTCTGTGGCCCTGCAACTGGGCCTTGTGCAGCACGTCGCCGCGGACGAAGCCGCGCTCGATGCCTTGATCGAGACAAAGATTGCCCAGCTTGTGACCTCGTCGCCATCCGCGGTCGCCGCGGCCAAGGAACTTTTCTTTGCAACCGCCGAAAAGAATCTCGAGTCCTCACTCGAGATAGCCGTGGACGCTATCGCCCGGGCGCGCGCCAGCGAGGATGGCCAGGCGGGAATGAAGGCTTTCCTGCTGCGTGAAAAACCACCGTGGATACCCCAATGATCCGCAAGGTCCTGATCGCCAACCGCGGCGAAATCGCGGTCCGCATAGCGCACATTCTGCGGGAAATGGGAATTTCCGCCATTGGCGTGTTTACCGACCCGGATCGCGAAGCGCTTCATCGTCGATCGATGGATGAAGCCCATCGCATCGAGAGCTATCTGGATGCAGAAGAGCTTGTTCGCGTAGCGCGCGAAAGCGGCGCGAATGCCATCCATCCGGGATACGGCTTCCTTTCCGAAAGCACGAGTCTTTCGTCGGCTTGCGAAAACGCAGGCATCACTTTCATCGGCCCGCAGACAGAGACAATCCGGCTTATGGGTGACAAGCTCGAGGCCAGGCGCCTGATGCAGGCCGCAGGCGTTCCCGTTCTACCGGCCTGGGCATCGAATCCGCCGGAATCCGAATATCCTGTGCTCGTAAAGGCCGTTGGCGGCGGCGGCGGCAAGGGAATGCGCCTTGTCCAAAACCCTTCGGAGCTTGCAGAGGCAATGGCGGCTGCTTCGCGAGAGGCGGCAAAGGGATTTAACGACGCCCGGGTGTTTATCGAGAAATACGCCCGAAATCCGCGGCATGTTGAATTTCAAGTCGTCGGCGATTCCCATGGCAACGTCATGCACGTTTTCGAGCGCGAATGCTCGATCCAGAGACGTCATCAGAAAATCATCGAAGAGACGCCATCGCCGGCACTCACTCCGGAACTTCGCGCCACCATGGGAACGATGGCCGTTGCCGCGGCCAAAGCTGTAGCCTACCGTGGCGCAGGGACGGTGGAGTTCATTCTGGATGCCGACGGGCGGTTCTACTTCCTCGAGATGAACACCCGCCTGCAGGTCGAGCACCCTGTTACCGAATTCACCACCGGGCTTGATCTGGTCCGCGAACAGGTGCGTATTGCGGAAGGCCAGCCCTTATCATTCCGGCAGGCCGATCTTCACCAGACGGGTCATTCCATTGAATGCCGGATCTATGCCGAAGTCCCCGAGGAGAATTTTCGGCCCGATACCGGAACAATTGAGGTTTTCAGGCCGCCAACCGGGCCTGGTATCCGTCTGGACAGCGGCGTCGAAGAGGGTTCGACAGTCACGATCGATTACGACCCACTGATGGCAAAACTGATCGTCTGGGCCCCGACGCGCGGCGCCGCGATCGACCGGATGAAACGCTCCCTTCGCGACTTCGTGCTGTTGGGCGTTCGGAACAATATCGAGTTTCTGGGCCGTGTGGTATCCAGCAAGGATTTCGCCTCCGGCAATCTGGATACCCATTTTCTCGATCGCAACTCCGAACTGTTCCGCCCACCAGCAGGACCACTCCCGATTGAGGCCATCCTGGCTGCTTCCCTGTCTGCCTCTCCCGTAACGAACGGCGGCTCATCCTCGTTCTCCAATGTGTGGACGTCCGGGCCGTGGCGAAATTCATGACCGGCCGCGAGTTGCATTGGAGAGTCGATGGTCAGGACGTGGCAGTACGGATTGAGGAAAGCTCCGCAGGCGGGATTTTCCACATCGGAAAAGAGATCATTCCGTTCTCTTTCATTTCGAAGCACCGGCACGGCGGCACGGTTCTGGTGAAAGGCAATCCTCATCAATTCTATGTGGTCCAGGATCGCGACTCGCACACGGTCTGGCTGAACGGTCAAACGTACCGCCTGGAGCGAACCGGAAAAGGCCGTGCCTTACCGGCCACAGGCCACAACGGCGCAGACGGCAGCATTACGGCGCTGATGCCCGGCAGGATTCTCCGCATTGACGTTGCTGAAGGAGATGCCGTGGCGGAGAAGCAGACGCTCGCGACCATGGAGTCGATGAAGATGGAGACATCCCTTCTCGCTCCCAGGCCCGGCCGGGTTGCGTCGATTCACTGCACCCCGGGCCAGGTCGTCGACATGGGCCAATTGCTGATTGTCATCGAGGACTAGAATCGCGCTTCTTCTTGCGCTCCTGCATCGTGGAGTAGCCGCGGTCGCGGTCGATGTCCTGCACCCAAACGGTGATCGACCCTATTCCGGGAACATCCACGACAAAATTGTCAATCGCGTCCCCCATGACCTGCGCCGCGTTCAACCGTACGGCTGCCGTGCGGCCGGGCGTGTCGTTGCCGGCGGCCAGGGTGGCGTGCAGGAAACGCTTCGAGGCGTCGCCGGCCATGTGCGCGTAGTGGAGCGGGACGATCGCATGCTTCAGGTTGCTCTTGTTGATGAACGGCGCCATCTCGGAAGGGTTGGCCGCGCTCGGCATGCGCAGGGCGGCTACCACTTCCACAAGGTGGTCCAACAGTTTTCTGGCATCGAAGCCGGTTGCCTGCTTGTACTCTTCGCGCAGCCACTCTTCAGGTACTTCCAATCGCAGATGCGGCATTACATTCCTCACTTGATGGCTGCGCCCTGCCGTGCTTGCATTCGCAGCCGCTCATCTGAACTGATAAAGCTTTCGCGGATTCTCCACCAGAATCCGTCGCAGCATGGCCGGATCCTGGTGAGCCACCGGCCAAATCCAATGATTTGCGATATCGCCATCGTTCGGCATCTTGTTCGGCGGATCTCCGCGGCCTGTGACGACGACGGTGTTCATATTCGGGCGCGGGCGGTCCGTGCCGCTCATAACATTTCCCGGAAAATGACGGATCAGTTCGTGCGCGAACGGGATGGCGATGGGCCAGTCTTCAGGCCGCGCCGACCGTGTGTAGCGGTCCGGCGAGGTCAGCTTCCAATAAATATCGCCCCGGCGGGCTCCAAGATCGAGGAGCTTTTGGAAGTACTCATTCGATTCGACCGGTACGTTCACGTCCGGCCGGCCCATGTGGTCGATGATGACGGGCGTGGGCAGTGAGCGGATCAGCGGCTCCATGACGTCGAAGTTTTGCGGCAGGAAATAGAGGTCGGTGTGCCACCCGAGGGGCTGGACTCTTGCCGCGACGCGCAGGATCACATCCGGCGGCGAAGTCTCGCTGGCGATGTGCGGCAGGAAGGCGAAGCGCACACCGCGCACGCCGGCCGCGTGCATGCGGTTCAGTTCATCCGTGGTGACATCCTCGGTGACGCTGACCACACCGGCTGCCCGGCCTTCCATATGTTCGAGAGCGTCCACAACGACGCGATTGTCCGTGCCGTGACAGGTTGCCTGAACGACAACGTAACCCCAAAAACCCAATTTTCCGCAGAGGATCTCCTGCTGCTCCTGCCATGTCGATGGAAAGGGCTGATACTGGGATTTCGGGGAAAGTGGAAAACGGTCAAACGGGCCGATGACGTGCATGTGCGCATCAATTGCGCCCTCGGGCATCTGAAACACCAGCGGATGAGGATTACTGTCTTGCTTTACGTACGGTTCAACACTAGCCATGGCTTCATAATACGATACGCGGCCCAGGGTAAACACAGAGAGTAGAATGAAACCATGAGTCCGCTACCCCGCACCGTTCGCATCGTCGAAGTCGGACCCCGCGATGGCCTTCAGAACGAAGCAAGAGCCGTATCCACTGAGAAGAAGGCGGAATTCATACGGCTGCTCGTCGCGGCGGGGCTGAAGGACATCGAGGCCGCCTCTTTCGTTCATCCGAAGTGGGTGCCGCAACTGGCGGACGCCGAGCAGTTGATTCCTCGGCTCGAGTCCGTGCAGGGTGTCCGCTATTCCGCCCTGGTTCCCAATATGAAGGGTCTGGAACGCGCGATCTCGAGCGGTATTCGTCGAATCGCCGTGTTCACGGCGGCTTCCGAAACGTTCAACCGCAAAAATATCAACATGGGAATACAGGAGTCGCTGGAGGGCTTCAAGCCCGTCGCGGACCGTGCGCTGAAGGAAGGAATGTCCGTCAGGGGGTACGTTTCAACCTGTTTCGTTTGTCCCTACGAGGGCGCGGTTACGAAGGAAAAGGTAGCGGAGGTTGTTGGCGCGCTGCTGGACCTGGGTGCTGACGAGGTTTCAATTGGCGACACGATCGGGGCAGCCTCGCCCAGGGATGTGGAAATCACGTGCGGACATCTGATCGGCCAGTTCCCTGTCGAAAAATTGGCGATGCATTTTCACGATACGTATGGAATGGCCGTCGCAAACGTCTACCAATCACTGCAGATGGGCTTCACCATCTTCGATAGTTCCGCCGGCGGCCTCGGCGGATGTCCGTATGCGCCAGGAGCGTCAGGAAACCTGGCGACCGAAGACCTCGCTTATCTCCTCGACCGGCTTGGCATCCACACCGGTGTGTCGCTTAAATTGCTGCGGCAGGCTTCGCGCTTCATCGCCGAGGAACTCGCCCATGAACTTCCCTCACGTGTCTTGAGAACAAGCTGATGCCCAGAACCATAGAATCGCGATTTCGTGTCCGCTATGCGGAAACCGACCAGATGGGCTTCGTCTACTATTCAAACTACCTCATCTGGATGGAGATTGGGCGCGGGGACTTCTGCCGCGAGTGCGGCTTCTCTTACGCGGATATGGAACGGGAAACGCAGACCTATCTTGCCGTGGCGGAAGCAAACTGCCGCTATATCACCCCCGCACGCTACGACCAGGAGGTCGTCATTCAGACCCGCCTGGAACAGACGAAGCGACGATACCTCAAGTTCACATACTCGGTCTTAAATGCCGCGACAGGAACACTGCTGGCGGAAGGTTACACCGTCCACGTGCCACTGAGTCAGGACGGCAAACCCAAGTCGATTCCGGATCAATACTTCGAAAAGCTGACCACATCATAAAGTGTCAGCCACCAGTTAATGCATAAGCTGAACATCAGAAGCGTAAGTACCACTTAATGCCATGGTTACAGACTGACGCAAATCGTATTTTCTGCTATCGCGATCCCAACTTTCGCGGCCACACTGCGGCCTAATAGCGTGCCGCGAGCCTGATAGACCTCCCCCATTCCGCCTGCCCCCAGGCGGCTTTCGATTAAATAGTGTGCGAGCGTTCTGCCAATCGTAGGAAAGTTGCGGCTATCTTACAGTCGGCCAAATCAGAAAGCGGATACTGTCGCGCATGGTAGGATGACTGCGCTCTTTGCTCTATCCGAGGATAAACAGATGATTGAAGAAATCAGAGAGCTGTTCCAGACCTTCGTTGTGCCTCAGCTTGAAGGCATTAAGGGCGATATCAAAGCGCTCGATGCCAAGTTCGGCGCGCTGAATACCAAATTCGACTCCAAACTCGACGCGCTGAATACCAAATTCGACTCCAAGCTCGACGGGCTGAATATCAAGTTCGACGCTAAAATCGACGCACTCGATGCCAAACTGGACGCCAATACCGAAAAGCTTGAGGCCAAAATCGACAGCGTGGACATAAAGGTCGAGAGCTATCGACGCGAACTGCTTGCAGAGGTTCGCCGGGTTGAGGAAGTTCTTTCCACCGACTTTGTCCGCCTCGAAGAGAAAGTCGATCTTCGTCTGGCGAACATCGATACGAAACTGGTCGCAGCGAATGAGACTGTGACTTCAAGGCTCACTTCCATGAACGAAAAGCTCGATCTTCATCGCCGTGAGCTGCTCGCCGAAATCCGCGCCGCACTCAAGTAAGCACCCGGCGCATCCGGCCCGAGACATCGGGCCGGATGCGCCCTCGCCCAGACCAATCAAACATTAGATGCGGGAACGTCAGGAATCTGCGTCAACAGGTACCTCAGCCCGGGCCTCCGTCGATTCGGAGTCAGTCGGAGTGAAGAAACCTATGCCTATACCCGCAACTCTATCCGGTAATACCCGTTTGGTATTTCAGATATTTGCGGGTACAGTATCGGGTATGAGCTTTGATCCCTTTAAACATCTAATACTTACGCCGGATCTTCTGCGGCTTGTGGCTGAGGTGGATGAATTCAAGGGCAGTTGGCAGGCGCTTGGAAGTCTCGCTCCGGAGCGGTTGGCGGCACTGCGCCGGGTGGCCACCGTCGAGTCGGCGGGCTCTTCAACCCGCATCGAAGGGGCGAACCTGACCGACAGCGAAGTCGACCGATTGCTGTCTCACATTCAGGCCGAGTTCTTCGACACGCGCGACGAACAGGAGGTGGCGGGTTACGCCGCGGTTTCCGAGCTTGTCTTTGAATCCTGGCGGGAGATTCCCTGCTCCGAAAACCACATCAAGCAGCTTCATGGCGTCCTGCTGAAGCATTCGGAGAAGGATGAACACCATCGCGGCAACTACAAGACCGTGGCGAACAACGTCGAGGCGTTCAATGAGCATGGTAAAAGCATCGGAGTCGTCTTTGAAACGTCGAGTCCGTTCGACACTCCCCGGTTAATGGCGGATTTGGTGGACTGGACGCGCCGATCGCTCGAAGAGAACGAACACCATCCTCTCCTTGTGATTGCAGTTCTGGTTGTCCGTTTCCTGGCGATCCACCCTTTTCAGGACGGCAATGGACGGCTGGCAAGAGTACTGACGAACCTGCTGCTCCTCCGGGCCGGATACAGCTACGTTCCCTACAGCTCGCTGGAACGTGTCATCGAGGAGAACCGGGAGCAATACTACCGTTCCCTGAGGCGCGCGCAGGGAACGCTGGATAAGGACGAATCGCACCTCGCAGACTGGATCCGTTTTTTCCTGCTCTGCCTGGTTCAGCAGAAGAACACCCTGGCGAAGAAGGTGGAGCGCGAGAAGATCATGAACGCCTTGTCGGCTCTTGACGACCAACTGCTTCAATTGGCTCGGCAACACGGACGACTGACTCTGGCATCCGCTGCTGCCTTGACTCAGGCCAATCGCAACACCCTGAAATTGCATCTCCGCCTGCTGGTTCAGGCCGGAAGGCTAAGACTTCTTGGAAAGGGCCGCAGTTCCTGGTACGAAGTCGCATAAGGAAATGAACAGGATCATTGAGTGTGTGCCGAACTTCAGTGAAGGCCGCCGGCCCGAGGTTGTCGACGCCATTGCCGCGGCGATCCAGTCTGCCGGGAACGTCTACCTGCTCGATCGCCAGATGGATGCCGACCACAACCGGGCCGTCATCACATTCGCGGGGCCGCCGGAAGCCGTTGCGGATGCCGCCTTCCGCGGGGTCGAAGCCGCCGCGGCTCATATCGACCTGACGAAGCATCAGGGCGCGCATCCCCGCATTGGCGCGGCCGACGTCGTTCCCTTTGTTCCCATTCGAGGAGTTTCGCTCGATGAATGTGTCGCCATTGCGCGCACCGTGGGCCAGAAGATTTTCCAACAGTTGAAGATTCCGGTGTATCTCTACGAAGCGGCTGCCACGCGGCCCGACCGCATCCCTCTCGAAAACATTCGTAGAGGCCAGTTCGAAGGTCTGCGTGATGAAATCGAGATAAAACCGGAACGAAAGCCGGATTTCGGCGGCCCGCATATTCATCCAACCGCCGGCGCCACGGCCGTTGGGGCCCGCAAGCTGCTCATCGCCTACAACATCAATCTAGCGACGCCCGATCTCGATATCGCCCGGCAGATTGCGAGGCGAATTCGATCTTCCGGCGGCGGCCTTCCGCATTTAAAAGCGATAGGACTCCTGCTTAAAGAACGAAACCAGGCCCAGGTTTCGATGAACCTTACCGATTATGAACACACGTCGATGCGTCTCGTCTTCGACACCGTTCGCATTGAGGCCGAACGGCGGGGCACCGGTATCGCCGGCAGCGAAATTGTGGGCCTCATACCCCGGAATGCTCTCGATCCGGCGGCAGAGTCCGATCTGCGCCTGGAAAACTTCAGATCTACAATGATTCTGGAAAACCGGCTGGCGGAAGTCGGTGCTATAATCGGCAGCCAGTATGGATGATCGAAAGCCTCGACCGGCTGATCGAAAGCCAAAGCCAAAAAAGGTTAAGACCTCCCGACTTTGGTATCACACTCCCGCATTTAAGGTTCTTCTCGCCGTTTTCATTTTTTCCATGATCGCCACTTCGGGAGTCACGCTTTACTACTACAACTATTACGCCAGGATCATCGATCGAAGGCTGGATGGCGAGGTCTTCAAAAGAACCGCGAGAATCTACGCGACGCCTTTTCGCGTCTACGCCGGACAGAGACTCACTGCCGACGCCGTTCTCACAAGGCTTCAGCGCGCCGGATTTGAAACGCCGGATAAAGCCCAGCTCGCAGCGGGCACTTACGAGCTTGCGGAAAACAAGCTCACCATCCGGCCGAACGCCGGCGAGGCCATGCGCCTGGACTTTGGCAGGAACTCGCTTGTCCGCGTCGTAAAGCTGCCCGGGGGTGAAACGCCTGAGGCGTGGTTGCCCGCGGAACTTGTGACGAACCTGTTCGACGAGTCCCGGCAGAAGCGCCGCCTCGTGGAGTTTTCCGAGCTTCCGAAGGTGCTTGTCGATGCCCTGGTGGCATCCGAAGATCAGAGGTTTTTCAGCCACTGGGGATTGGACCCGATTCGACTGACGGGCGCGGTTCTGGCCAGCGTCCGCAAGCAGGAACGGGTCGAAGGGACGAGCACCATCACCCAGCAACTGGCCCGGAACTTTTTCCTGACGCTGGATCGCCGATGGAGCCGGAAGCTCGCGGAAGGGCTTATCGCCCTGATGCTGGAACAGCGCCTCACCAAGGAACAGATCCTCACCCTCTACGCCAACGAAGTCTATCTGGGATATCGCGGCTCATTCAGCATCAACGGGTTTGGCGAGGGCGCGGCAGCCTTCTTTGGAAAGGATCTGGGCCAGATCACGCTGTCTGAAGCGGCGACTCTGGTCGGCGTGATCCCATCACCGAATGCCTACGAACCCAGCCGGCATCCGGAACGCGCCAAAGCCCGGCGGGATCTCGTAATGGCGGCGATGGTATCCACGGAAGCGATTACACTCGAACAATTCGAAGAAACGAAACTGACCGAAATCACTGTCGCGCCATTGAAGGTGGACTCGACGGACGCCCCTTACCTGGTGGACTTTATCCGCCAGGAATTGCTGAAGGATTATTCCGAAGAGCAGTTGATCAACGACAGCCTTCGCGTATACACGACCCTGGATCCCGACCTCCAGCGGGCCGCCGTGGATGCCGTCGACAAGGGCTTGAAATTCGTGCGGGAGCAAATCGCGGCGCGCGACAAAGGCAAGAGAAACCCGGAGACGCGCACCCCCCAGGCGGCCATTATCGCGCTCGACCCTCACACCGGAGAAATAAAGGCAATGGTCGGCGGCGGCGATTACGGCGCCAGCCAGTACAACCGCATCACCAGGGCGTTCCGCCAGCCCGGTTCGATCTTCAAGCCATTTGTGTATGCCGCCGCGTTTGAAACCGCGTTCGGCAGCGAAGTACCGGTCGAAGGCGATGTCCCGGCTGAACCGGCCGATGATTCGACGGCCGCCGATGCGGTTCCTTCCGCGGAGGCCACAGACGCGCTGCCGGTGGTCGCTGACCCGTTGAGCACACCGATCTTCCGCGAAGACTACATTACGCCTCTCACGACATTCATCGACGAGCCGACCACGTTTGTCTATGAGGGCATGCCTGCGCCGTATGATCCCAACAATTACAAGGAGCAGTATCGCGGATTGGTAACCGTCCGCACGGCGCTGCAACACTCCCTGAACGTGCCGACTATCAAGGTCGCCGAGCGCATCGGCTACCAGCGAGTGGCAGACTTCGCAAAACGCGCGGGATTGAACGCAGACATCAAAGGTTATCCGTCCATCGCATTGGGGGCCTTCGAAGTGACGCCTCTGGAAATGGCGGGCGCATACACCATTTTCGCCAACGAAGGAAAGCGGATGCAGCCGCACGCCCTGGTGCGCGTTTCGCCGGGCGATGCCGGGAATGCCAATGACGGGTCGAAGGATAAGGTTTACAAAGTCGAACCCGAGGAAGTGATCCGTCCCGAACTGGCGTACCTGATGACGCATCTCATGCAAAGCGTAATCAACGAAGGTACCGGCGTTCGAGTTCGTTCGCTCGGTTTTAATCTTCCTGCCGCCGGGAAAACAGGTACATCCCGTGACGGATGGTTTGCTGGCTATACAAAGGACCTGCTCGCGATCGCCTGGGTCGGCTTCGACGATAACAGCGACCTGAACGTGGAAGGCTCCAGGTCCGCGCTTCCGATCTGGACCGAGTTCATGCTCAAATCCGCACAGCTCTACCCCGCGCCCGATCCCGATGCCGTGTATTTCAGCGCTCCGCCGGGAATCGAGTTTGCCCGGATCGATGCCGAGAGCATGCTGCTGGCGAACCCCTCCTGCGAAACCACCTTCGAGGAAGCGTTCATCGCCGGAACCGTGCCCGGATCTTACTGCCCGCTGCACGGTTTCAGAATCTCTTCTGCTATTAAAGAGGATTAGTTCTGGCCGGCCTGGCCGGCCGGCTTGACCGTCACCAGCTTCCGCAGCACCTGCCACTTTTTCTCGCTCACGCCTGAAATCGCGAGAAGCTCTTCAACGCGCTGAAAGCCGCCCTTTTTGTCACGAAACTCCACTATCCGTCTGGCGAGTAAGGGTCCGACTCCCGGAAGACGATCCAACTCGGCAAGCGTGGCCGTATTCAGGTTCAACACCAGCAGGAAGGTTGCAAAAACCTTCATGAGTTCACTCTGGGATAGTGTTTGACAGCAAACGCGAGCGCCTGGTCTCTCCCGCTCAATCGGCCCTCGAGTTGTTCGTCCTCCACGCGATTCAGGATTTCCTTGAAGATCGGGCCGGGACTGTAGCCGAGCGCAATCAGGTCCTCCCCGGTGACCAGAGGGGGTGGCGCAATATCGTCCGGCGTCCACGCCCGGTATTTCTGAACCGCGAGTTCGTAGCCGTTCCGGCCGGCTCCGCACACGGTGGAATGGATGCGAGCCAGTTCCAGATGATCTTCGAAACGCTGCAATCGAAAAAAGCGCTTCACGGAGCTCGTATTCATCATGGCTATTCGGGCAAAAACCGGGAGGCTTTCGACAAGGGCGTTTATATGATGCATCTCGGACCGGGAACACTTCAAGCGTTCGACCACTTGCGCCGCGCGCGCGGGAGCGACTTCATGAAGCAGTACGCCGATGGCAAAGTCCGCCGGCGCATCCCTCTTTACCATTTCGAGGGACTTTTCGATGTTGGCGGCCCATTCCAGTTCCGGAAGTATCTGGGCCCGCAGGCCGGATTCCTCGAGCATTCGCATGCCATGCGCCGCCTGCCCTTCCGTAAGAATGCGGACAAGCTCTTCTCGAATCCGCTCCGCGCTGACCTGATGAATTTGCGGGGCCATTTCGCAGACCGCCTGCCAGGTTGCCGGCTCGATCGTGTAGCCTAGCCGCGCGCCGAAACGGATCGCCCGAAGGATACGCAGCTTGTCTTCCTGAAAGCGCTGTCTCGGGTCGCCGATGGCGCGAACGATCCGGGCGTCGATATCCTCCTGCCCCGAGACGTAGTCGATGACACGTTCTTCAATGGGATCGTAAAGCAGGCCATTGATCGTAAAGTCGCGGCGCTGAACGTCCTGTTTCGCGTCGGTAAAAACAACGCCGGTAGGCCGGCGGCCGTCGACATATGCTTCATCGGAGCGGAACGTCGCCACTTCGTATGGATGGCCTCGATGAATAACGAGGATCACTCCAAATTGCGCGCCGATCGCTTCGGTTCGAGGAAATATACTGATGACCTCTTCGGGCAGAGCGCTGGTGGCAATGTCGTAGTCCGACGGCTCGAGCTTCATCACCATGTCCCGCACGCATCCGCCAACCAGATAGGCCTCGTGCCCTTTCAGCCGCAGTTGACGAACGATCTCGATCGCGGAACCCGGTTTCATCGCGTTGTATGATAGCTTTTCTGCCGGGTGGGGACACCTCACTTTCGCAGATACGCTGTGGGCGAGTGGCTTCAGGCCCGCGCCCTGAAGTTTGGACATTTTTCGGAGGAGTGCGCAAAATCTCCCCTCCTGGATTAGGAGGGGTGCCGTTCGCGTTTTTCAGCGAACGGCGGGGTGGTGTCCAATCAATTGATGCTGCGAAGCCACGCTATAGATATTCGCGCAGCGCACCGATTTGAATGAGCGCTACGCGAGCATCCATAAAGTTGCTTCGCGTCATTGCGTACCACCCCGTCTGCGCCTTCGGCGCAGCCACCCCTCCTGAGACAGGAGGGGAGTTCGGACTCACGCTTCGCTTGCTCGACATACATGTAGTGCGAAAACTCCAGGGCGCGAGGCTGAAGTCCCGCGCCCACAGAAAGGCTGAAGACGTTAATGGCATTTAAGGGATTGGACTTCTATCGTATCGACGATCTGCTTACCGACGAAGAGCGCATCGTGCGCGATACGGTACGGCGGTTTGTCGATGAACAGGTCCTGCCGGTTATCGATAAACACTTCGAGGAAGGCACTTTTCCCACCCAACTCCTGCCTAGAATGGCGGAAATGGGCTTGTTCGGCGCCAATCTGCCTGAAGAGTACGGCTGCGCCAACATGAACAACATCGCCTACGGCCTGGTCATGCAGGAACTCGAGCGTGGCGACAGCGGCCTGCGCAGCTTTGTCAGCGTTCAGGGCGCGCTCGTGATGTATCCGATTTTCGCGTTCGGCTCCGAACAACAGAAACGGCACTGGCTGCCGCTTCTGGCCCGCGGCGAAAAGATCGGCTGCTTTGGACTTACCGAGCCCGACCACGGCTCCGATCCCGGAGCCATGGAGACGCGCGCGCGACGCACGGACAAAGGATGGGTCCTGAACGGTACCAAACGCTGGATCACCAATGGCACGATCGCCGATGTGGCGATCATCTGGGCAAAAGCCGGCGAGGAGATCCGCGGATTCATCGTTGAGACCGACCGGCCCGGATTTCAAGCTCCGGAAATCAAAGCCAAGCTGTCACTGCGGGCGTCGGTGACTTCCGATCTCATCCTCGACGACGTGGAAGTCCCCGAAGACAGCCTTCTCCCGGAGACGGGCGGTCTCAAATCCCCGCTCATGTGCCTCAACCAGGCCCGATACGGAATCGCCTGGGGCGGCATAGGCGCCGCCATGGCCTGCTATGACTGCGCCCTCGAATACACCAGGGGAAGAACGCAATTCGATAAACCCATCGCGCAGTTCCAGCTTGTGCAGGACAAACTCGCGCACATGCTCACCGAAATCACGAAGGCTCAGCTCGTGGCGTGGAGACTGGGAAAACTAAAAGACGAGGGCAAGCTCCACTTCGCCCAGGTTTCCATGGCCAAGCGGAACAACGTGTGGGTCGGCCTGGAAACGGCGAGACTGGCGAGGGACCTCATGGGAGCAAACGGAATCACGCTCGAGTATCCGGTCTTCCGGCATATGTGTAATCTCGAATCGGTGTACACGTACGAAGGAACTGATCATATTCACACGCTCATTCTCGGCGAATACATAACGGGACTGCCTGCGTATAAATGAGAAATGACAATTGAACAGTGAACAATGACAAAGTTTTTCGGGCTTTGTCATTGTTCACTGTTCAATTCCCAATTCTCATTTTGCCGGATACAGCTCACGCTCCAGCGTCCCGTGGATCCTCTGAATCGTTGTCTCTGAAGGCGGTATCGTAAACTTCGAAACTGCTATGGCCACCGCGAAATTGGCGAGCGTTGCCCATACGCCGCCGTGCAGGCCAAGCGGATGCGGCGTCAAAACCAGCGTCCAGTAAAGTACCGCGACACCCACAAGCATTCCGGTAATCACTCCCGCCCGCGTGAACTTGAATTTCGATGGAAACAGATTCCCCATGATTGCCGGCCAGAACTGAAGGGCGCCGGACCCGGAGAGCGTGACGATCACCACCAGGAAATTGGCGTTGGCGAGGCTGAGCGCGTAACCCACGGCCATCAGGATCACGATCAGGAGACGCCCAACCCATACATAGTGGGCATCCGAGGCGTTACTGCGGATGTATCGCTGGTAGATATCGCGCGTTATGACCGTCATGTTCGAATGCACAATGCCATTCAGCGTGGACATGGCTGCCGCACTCGCGCCAGCCAGAACCATACCGGTCAGCCATGCCGGCGCGTGCATGAAGAGCAGCGTCGGGAAAATCGTGTCCGGCACCGCAAGTCCGGGCAGGGCCACTGCCCCGCCAAGGCCAACCAACGCCGCCGGGATATAAATCGTCGCCAGGTAAACAGGCGTCGTTGCCCCCAGTTTCTTGATCGTGGCGAGGCTGGCGCCTGTGAAAAACCGCATGAACATGTGCGGCTGAAAAACGATGCCGAATGAGAGAGTGATCATGAAGCCGAACCACATCTGGTAAGTGAAAAATCCCTGCGGCCCCGGAATGGTGAGAAGATCCGGCCTCTTTTCGATTACTGCCTGCCAGAGCGCCATCGGCCCGCCAAACAGCTTGTAGGCGAGGAAGAGAGCGCCGATCCAGATCGCCACGTACATCCAGATTCCCTGGAATACGTCTGTCCAGTACACCGCGCGCAATCCGCCCAGCGCGATGTAGACGAGAGCCACGCCCATCAGGATGGCGGCCGCCGCTGCGACCGGGATGCGATCGCCCGTCGCCGCGGACAGGATGTATCCGAGTCCCAGCGATTGGACCTGGATATAGAGCATCGTAAACACCACCGATATGACGGCGACCAGCACGCGCACGACCTCGCTCTCGTAGTAATCGGCGAGCATGTCGGCTGGAGTCATGTAGCCGAAATGTTTTCCAAGAATCCAGATCCGCGTGCCGATTACGTAGGTGATGAGCCCTACAAGCAGCGTCCATGTGCCGGCGTCCCAGAATCCGATACCGTGCGTATAGAAAAATCCGCCGGAGCCGAGAAAGGCGAATGCGCTGTGATAGGTCGAAACGACACTCAGATAGAGAATAAAAAAGCCGGCGTTCCGGCCGTACATCATGAAGTCGTCCATGTTGACGGTGAGCCGCTGACGGGCCACCAGACCGAGGCCGAGACAGGCCACGAGGTAAATCACGATCAGCGACGTCGAAACGACCCAGGGTTCCATTCAGGAACGGCTCCTCTCAAACGGCCGCAGGAGCATGAGCAGGCCGCCCAGGATCGCCGCGTAAACGATGCAGAGATAGGCGTAGAAGAACGGTAAGCCGAGCACGAGCGGATAAATGCGATTGGCCCAGGCAATGAACGGCCACTGCGTCAGCGCGAACATGACGACAAAGTACACCAGGAAAAATCGCCCGCGTGCCGACCTGGGACGGTAGTGAGACGGGATCTGCATTAAATCCACCTTTCCTGTGTCCGTGGGCACGGGGTTGAAGCCCCGCGCCTACAACCCCGGAATCCGGCGCCAGAGCTTCATGGCCTGGATAACGGCGCGCGCGGTCTTCTCGTTCGTAATGTTCAGGGCGAGGGCATCGTAGCCCCCGCCGGCGGCAATACTCGACACAATGCTCTGCGCCTGCGTATATCGCAAAATTCCCTGCGCGCCATGCCGCCGGCCGATTCCACTCTGCTTCACTCCTCCCATCGGCACATCGAAACTGTGATAGATCAGCAGCGTCGAATTGATCCCGGTGGAGCCGGTCTCCAGCCGGCGCGCAATCTCCCGTGCGCGCTTCCCCTCCCCCGTCCAGACGGATGCATTCAGGCCATACACGGAGTCGTTGGCCCTCTCGATGGCTTCCTCGGCCGTTTGCACCGGATACAGCGCGACAACGGGACCAAAGGTTTCCTCGCTGAAAACGGCCATCGAATCGTTTACGCCCGACAGAACCGTCGGCTGAATAAACGTTTCACCGAGGTCAAGCCGGCGTTTTCCACCTGCCAGCAACTTCGCGCCGTTTGTCACCGCGCGTTCGATATGCCAGAAAGTCTTATCCGCGTGCGCGCGGCTGATCAGGCTGCCCACGTCGAGGTCCCATGATGGGGAAAAGCCGATCTTCAGCTTAGCCGTTTTCTCCGTAACGGCTCGCGCGAACTCCTCGAAAATACTCTGCTGCACAAAAACCCGTTCGATCGAAATGCACGTCTGGCCGCTGTTGGAGAAAGCGCCCGCGATGAGCCCGATCGCCGCCTGTTCGATGGGCGCCCCCTCAAGGACGATCATCGGATTTTTTCCGCCGAGCTCGAGCGAGTACGGAATCAATCTTTCCGACGCCGCGACGGCCACTTTGCGTCCCGTCTCGATTCCTCCGGTAAACCCGACGTAGTCCACGTACTTGATCAACTCGGCGCCCGCGTCGCCGCGCCCGTTCACCACAATTGCAAGGTCCGGATCCAGGCCGCTTTCCACCAGCAGGCTTTCGGCGAGCACCGCCGAAAGCGGCGTGAGCTCGGAGGGTTTGATGACAACGGCGTTGCCCGCAAGCAGCGCAGGCAGCGCGTCGGCTATGCCGAGAAGGAACGGATAGTTCCAGGGCGTAATCAGGCCGGCAACTCCATACGGCTTGTAGACGACCTCAGCGCTCGTGATGGCCGGAACCGCACCCCGGCGTTTGCTGACGGCCAGATGCCGCGCGCCATGCTTGAGGTAGTACCGCGCCGTCCCCGCCACCGTCACCAGTTCGGCCAGTGCGTCGCGGCGGGTCTTGCCTGTTTCCTGCTGGATGGTGTCGAGAACCTGGACCTGGCGGTCGAGGATCAAATCATGGAACCGCCTGATGATGGCCCCGCGTTCGTCGAAGGAGCGGGCGCGCCACTTTTTCTGCGCGCGCCGGGCGCGCGCAACGGAATCGGCAATCTGAAGGTGCGTCGCGCACTCAACGCGGCCTGCCAGCTCACCGGTTGCGGGGTTACGAATTTCGAGAAATGTCTCCAAGGCTCAGAATTATGTGGCCGATGTGCTTCCAAGTCCAGACCGTCGCCTTGCTATAATCCCGGCCATGGATAAGGAGACCCTGCGGAACCAGATCTACGACGAAGTGAAAGCAGAGTTCGATTTGAAACTGAAGGAGGCGAGGCGCGAGAAAAAGCTCGCCGATCAAGAACTCGAAGAGTCGTCCGAGCGCTGGAGAACCGAACGGCGCCGCTTGAATACAGAGATCGACAAGCTCGAAAATGCGCTGACGGATTCAAAAGCGTCTCCCCGCCGCCGGGCAGAAGGCGATAAACCTGCTGGCGTCGATCCGCTGGAGGTCGCAAAAATGCAGGCCGCGGCCGATGAACGCATGAAGAAGGCCGCCAGGGAATTTGACGGCGAACGCGATCGCTTCAAGGCGGAAATCTCCCGTCTGCACACCGACCTCGCCGAGGCCATCACGCGCTCCAATAATCCATTGCGCTCCACAATGCCGATAGTCCAGGAATACGAAGGCAAAATCAAAGTTATCGAGAACGAAAAAGCCGAGGTTGAAGCAGCCCTCGCCAGGGTTCAGGCCGAATGGCAACAGGAGAAGCTGCGAATGACGGGCGAAATGGTGAAGCTGCGGCGCGTTGTCGGCGCAAATCCGGGTTTACGCAGCACCCTGGCGATCGAAGACGACAGGATCAAACACCTGGAAAATCACGTTCAGACACTGCAGAACGCGGCCAGGGAATGGGAGAAGGAACGGAAGGGGTTAAGCGATCACGCCGCTCAGCTCCAGCGGGCTTATATGGAGAGCAACGCAAAAGTGGAGAGCTTTACAGCTTCGGCCCAGACAGTCGACAACGAAGCGAGGATGAGGGAGGCCGATCGCGTCAAGGCAGGCCTCGAACAGACATTTCAAAAAGCACAAATGGAATGGGACAGCGAGCGGCGGCGGCTGGGGGCGGAAGCCGACCACCTGCGGAGGACCGTAAAGGAGCTCTCGGAAAGAAGCGAAAAGGTCAGCACTGATATTGTCGAGCAGTTACGGCAGCAATATGACCAGAAAATGCAGGATATGATCCAGCAAAAGACGCAGCTCGCCCAGGAACTGAACAGCGCAAGCGCACTGCTCGACACGGAACGCGCCCGGTTTTCGTCTCAAATCGCAAAATCCAATTCCGCGCCTGCCGCCGAGGCTTCCGGGGGCGGAAACCTGGACGCGGAGGCCGTCAGCGCCGAGATGCAACGGGTCGAAAAGAAGCTACAGGAAATCGTGCGCCTGATCGACGACCCGTCGACGGAGCTCTCCACTGTGATCCGCAAAAACGTCGAGAAAGCCGAACTCGACGCATACCTCAAGGGGATACTCTTTTCTCTAAACCGCGCGAAGGGATAAGCCTACAGTGGCGACTGGCCGTTCTCGTCGCGAGGACCCAGCACGAATGTCCCGCCGACCGGGATCGAGTATGTAAACGTGCTCCGGGTCTCCCCGTTCATATTCACAGCCAGCGGATTGCCGGACGTGTCGAACACATCGACGCGGCCCACAACCGTGGCGCTCGTATCGTTCACGAGCGCGATCTGGCTGGCCCAGCCTGCGCCGATAACAAACTGGGGAATGATCAGCGCGGTCGAGCCGCCTGCAGTCCCGGCCTGCGGGCTATTCGATGTCGCTCCGGCGGTTAGAGTCCTGGATGGAACGCCGGGGACCGGCGCTGTGACAGCCACCGCAAGAGTACTGAACAGCGACCTCGAAAAACGCAGCGCCAATGCGGCAAACGGAGTGGCGCTTTGCATATACAAGCTGCCGCGGAACCCTGAACCAATGATGGCGGCTCCGAATAACTCGTCCACGAACTTGGCGACCTGCTGCCGCGGCTCCAGCGAAACATTGACGGGAGTTCCAACGGTAAACCCATTCTCGTCGCGCAACCTCAACGTAATGACATTTGTGGCGGCGCCCGGGTTTGCCAGGGCGACGCCAATATTGCGGCTGATGCTCGGGATAATTTCCACAAACATGGAGGCCGCCGTCGTCATGGATTCCGGCACAATTCCCGCCTGCGTCTGGACCGAGCCACCGCTGACGGTGCCAAACGTAACGGTGGGTGTGGGCGCCCCGGAACTCGCATCAGGAGTGATAATCACGTAACCGGACCGAATGACGCCTCGTTCGACGTCCGTGATCGTGCCCGGCTCGGTCGAAACGACGCGTGGCGTTGTGAAACTGCGAACGTCGCCACGGGCGGCCCGCCCCCCCGTATTCTGTCCAACAGCCCGGAAATAGTACGTCGTATTCGCCTGAAGGTTCGTCAGTGGATACGCGTAGTTGTACTGGGCTGTCCCGCTCCCCGCGCTTTGCGCGGTGGTCTGATTCGTCAGTGTTGTCGTTGGTCCCCATTCAAACCAGGCCGTGGCGTCAATGCCTCCCGGATTGATGGCGCCTCTCAGTTCGGCCGAGGATGACGACAGGGCGCCCGCTTCATTGGTCGTGACGGAAAGCGCCGCAGGCGCATCGGAGAGCGTCGTGAACGTGTTGATCGCACCGCGGATCGTGGTTTCGCCGATACTGGCAACCGCGCGGAAATAGTACGCCGTACGTGGCTGCAGATTTCCAAGGCTCTGCGTGAACCGGGTTTCGCCGGCGGCGAGCCGCTGCGTCTCGGTCACGTTCGAGGATGCGGTGTTGGTGGAAGGCGCCCACTCGAACCATACGGCGACGGTTCCGGTGCCGCCCGAACTCAAGGTCGCTCTCAGAACCACGGACGTGGAAGTAACTTCAGTGGCCTCACTGGACGTAATGCTCAGTCCGCCCGGGGTTTCCGACGTGGTCGTAAAACTCCGAACGTCTCCAGCAACATTGTTTCCTCCGGGACGATACCCCACCATGCGGAAAAAGTAGGTCGTGCGCGGCTGAAGGCGTCCTAGTGAAAACGTCAGCTCCACGGCGCCGCTGGAGTCGAACGTCCGCGTCTCCGTGCGTGTGCCCAGAGACGTCGTGGTTCCCCATTCGAACCATCCGGCCGCCAGCGTCCCTCCGGAATTGACCGTTCCGTTCAACACCGCCGATGACGAAGTGACTGAAGTCGGCTCGCCCGTGGTGACGGTTAGAGCGGAGATAACCGCGGTATCCGACGTAGTAAAGGATCGCACTTCGCCGAGCGCGGTCGCTCCATCCGAGGAACGGTATGCTACGGCTCGATAGTAATAGAGCGTATGCGGCTGAAGGTTCCTTAGCGTATGTGCGATGTTCACGGGAACGATCCGCTCCCAGGTCTGAACGTCGGTGCGGGTTCCAAGTGAGGTGGTGGTTCCCCATTCGAACCACACCGTACCTGCGCCTCCCGGATTGAAAACTCCGTTCAGCATGGCCGAAGTGGAAGTAACAGATGTGACCTCGCCTGTCGTGAGTGTGAGCCCCGGCGTGGTCGATACGTCGCCGGTAGTGGTAAACGTGCGCACTTCACCCAGGACGTTTCCGGTGCCTGCGGCCGGCCGATAACCGACAGCGCGGAAATAGTAAGTCGTGCGCGGCTGCAGGTTCCGCAGCGTATGGGTCAGGGCCACTATGGTCGTGCCATCCCCAACCAGTTGAGTCTCGGTGCGGGTTCCCAGGGCTGTCGTGGTTCCCCATTCAAACCACGCC
>CAMBFR010000072.1 GCA_945865815.1 Candidatus Sulfopaludibacter sp. SbA3 | reverse complement strand
CCGGCCTGAATCGACGTGCTCGACGCGGTGTACGGATACTGGTCCATGGTGACATCTACGCCGCGGGCGCGCGCTTGGTCGATCAAGCGCAGCGTCTCAACGCTCTTCCCCCAGTTCGGCTTGCCGATTATCTTGTGATGCGTTACCTGCGTCGGTAAGCCGCCCCGCTCGCCGATGGTGATCGTATCGCCGACACTATCCAGCACTCGCGCCCCTTCATCGCGTATATGCGATTGGTGAATGCCTCCTAACTCGCCAGCCACGCGCGCGAGCTCGATGACTTCATCGAGGGGTGCATAGTTACCCGGGACATAGAACAGCCCTGTGCTGAGGCCGAACGCACCTTCGCGCATGCCCGTCCGGACGAGATCGCGCATGCGCTGCAGTTCCTCCGGCATCGCGACACGATTCGCCTGTCCCACAACAGCGCCCCGCACCGAGCCGTGACCGATGAAGGTGCCGACATTGATTGCCGGCATAGCGGTGGCCACTTTCGCCAGATACTCGGCCACCTGCACAGAGCCGAAACCATCCGGACTCGCGATGATCGTTGTCACACCTTGGCGGACGTTGTTCTCGGCTGAAGGGTTGCCGATGATCTCCTGTCCATCTTCGCGTGCCTCGGAGTGTGAGTGCACATCGATGAATCCTGGCGACACGACGAGTCCTCGCGCGTCTATGATGCGTGCGCCGGCTGACTCAAGCCGCGGCGCAACTGCAACAATTGAGTCGCCCTTGATGCCGACGTCGGCGACAAACCAGGGACTGCCAGTGCCGTCGATCACCCGCCCTCCCTGAATGAGGATGTCGAAAACCGGCGACTGAGCACCGATAAAGACCGGGAGCCATGCGCCTGAAGAAATGACGATTACAGACACGAAGCCCCAGCATCGCCTGGACAGATTCCTTTCAAGCATCGAATGCTCCTACCGTTCTGCGCACTTATCCATGCGCGAATGAGTGCCTGCCCAACCTGAATTCGCTCGCCCGCCGGCGCGCGGACATGAAATCCAAGTCAGTCTATTTCCCGTCAACTCAAACCGCAATGTTTTAGACCTTGTGCTGTGCGGCGATTGACCTGGCCTTCTTCGGCGTTTCATTTTGGAACCTGGCACGGGGCTGAAGCCCGCGCCCACAGCCCAGATCTATAAGAAAGGTTGCATCCGGGGTTCCGTTGCGCTTGCGTCACTGCCAAATAACCCGTTGATTTAACTTCCAGCGAAACCTATACTCAAAAAGTAGCTTTTCAAGTGGGCGTTTCGCCCACTTTTTTGTTGTTATGGCCATTGGAATGAACTGGGATCAGGTTCGGCGGCTCATCGAAGAGGTTGCCGAAACGCAGGGTTATGAGCTGGTTGATGTTGAGTTGAAGGGTGGCGGCAGGAATTCGGTCCTGCGCATCTTCATCGATAAACCGGAGGGCATATCCCATCAGGATTGCGGGCTGGTCAGCGAACAGGTAGGAACGGTACTCGATGTGGAAGATTCGATTCCGTTTGCTTACACGCTGGAAGTTTCCTCGCCCGGTCTGGACCGTAAGCTGGTAAGGGAGGCCGACTACACTCGATTCGAGGGGAAGCTGGCCAGAATCCAGACCAGAATTCCATTGAATAATCAGAAGGTCTTCAGAGGCAGGCTTCGGGGATTCCATGACCGCAAGGTCCGTTTGGACCTCCTGAAGGGGATTGAGCTGGAAATTCCGCTCGACGTTATTCAGGACGCCAGGCTGGAGTTCGACTGGAACGACGAGAAGTCCCGACGTTTAAAGTAGTACTGGAGTGAAGGATGTCGAATCTGCTCTTTCAGACGATCGATCAGATCAGCAGGGAAAAAGGAATCGATCCACAGATCGTGGTTCACGCGATTGAGGACGCCATCGTTGTCGCTTCCCGCAAGTACTTCAAGTCGAACGAGGAACTGCGAGGGCGGATCAATCCCGAAACCGGCGAGATCGACGTCTATGCCATCCGGAAAGTGGTGGAAGAGGTCACGAATCCCGTGCGTGAAATTTCGCTCGAGGAAGCGCGCGCCCATAAGCCCGATGCCCAGATGGAGGAAGAGATTGAATTCCTGAAACCCGCGGTGGGCCTGGGGCGGATCGCGGCGCAGATGGCCAAGCAGGTTATTTTCCAGAAAGTCCGCGAAGCCGAGCGGGAAAGCGTTTACGCCGAATATCACAAGCACGTCGGCGAGATCGTGAACTGCGTCGTCAAGCGTTACGAAAACGGCGACATCATCGTCGAACTCGGAAAAACCGAAGCCAAGCTGCAGAAACGCGATCAATCCAGGCTGGAGAGCTTTACGGTCGGAGATCGCATTCGCGTGATCATCACCAAGGTGGAAAAGACCGCGAAGGGACCGCAGGTAATCGTTTCGCGGACGGATGCCGCGCTTGTGCAGCATCTGTTCCAGACGGAAGTTCCTGAGATTTACGATGGCACCGTGCAGATCAGGAGCACGGCGCGTGAGGCCGGCGAGCGGACGAAAATCGCGGTCGTTTCCAGGGAGAAGGATGTCGATCCGGTCGGCGCTTGCGTCGGCATGAAAGGTACGCGCGTCCAGTCCATCATTCGAGAACTGCGAGGCGAGAAGATCGACATCATCCAGTGGAACGACGACATTGTCACGTTCGCGACCAATGCCATCAGCCCGGCAAAGATCAGCCGCGTTTCGATAGTGGACAGCACCGACAAAATCATGGAGATGGTCGTTGAAGACAGCCAACTCTCGCTGGCCATCGGAAAGAAAGGCCAGAACGTCCGGCTCGCTTCGAAGCTCATCGGCTGGCGGATTGATATAAAGAGCGAGGAAGAAAAGCGCGCCGAGGTTGAGAGTCAGATGGACCTCATGCAGCCGGCGGCTCCGACGCCCGTGGAGAACATGCCCGGACTGACGGCCAGCCTCGTCCAGAAGCTGAACGCTGCCGGCATCAGCACGGTCGAACAACTCGCCAACCTTGCGCCGGAGGACCTTCAGAACATTCCCGGTATCGGCGGGAAAACGATCGAACGCATCAGCGACGCGCTTTCGGAGTACTACACGCAGAGCCCGTCATATCAGGACGAGATGGAACGGCTCGCGCAGGAACACATGTTCCGCAAGGATGTACCCGTGACGGAAAGCGCGGCTGCGGCTGAGCCTGAACCGGAGCAGGCCGCCGCTCACAGTCCTGCAACTGAAGAGACCGTACCGGAAGAAAAAAATAAGTGATAGACTGTTGATTCTTTTTTAGTTAGGGGTTTTTAAAGGGAATGTCAAAGCTTCGAGTTTACCAGCTCGCCCGCGAGCTCAATCTGGACAATTCCGAGATCATCCGCGAATTGCAGCACATGGGCGTGCCGGTGACATCGCATTCGAACACGGTAGAAGACCGGCTTGCGGACCAGCTTCGCAAGAAACTTGCGCCCGCTCCTGAAGAGCCAAAGGTTAAGAAGAAAACTGCCGCTCCCTCGCCTGTTGAAGTGGAAGTGGTTGAGATTCCCGCGGCGCCAGAGCCTCACCCAGCGCCTCAGCCTCCCTCTCAGCCGGTGATCGAGGCTGCCAAAGCCCCGGCCGAGATCGAACCTGTTGCGCCGCCCCCGGTTGTAGCCAAAGCCGAACCGAAGGTCGAGCCTAGAATCGAAGAGAAACCTCCTGTCGCCGAGCGCGCACCGTCACCGCCTCCGTTGATTCCCGCAAGGCGCACGACTGGACGCGTGATACCGCCGCCCGAGCGGAAGATTCCGAACGTTATCCTGCCGCCTGCGCCACCGCCTCCAAAGGCCGAACCGCCCCACGCGGAACGCAAGACGATGCAGCAGATCGTGCAGGAACGGCTGCGCCAGCAGAATCGGCTGCCCGCGACGCAGCCGGGACAAGGCCGGCCGGCGGACCGCGGTTCGCGGCCCGTGGGCCCCGGACAGCAGCGTCATCCGCAGGCGCCGGGATTCCAGAATCGCGGAGCCGCGCCGGGAGCAACAGGCACGACTCCCTGGACACGGCCCACAGGTCTGCAACAGCCTGCTCCGGGCCAGCAACGCCGGCCGGCACCACGCCAGCCCGATCGCGGACAGCGGTACGAACGGCAAGCGGAAAAGAAACTCAATTCGCCGTTTGTCCGGCCACAGCCCCGCATGGAAGCGCCGCGTGAATTCCGAAAGATCACTTTGACGGAGGGCGTGACCGTAAAAGATCTGGCCGAGAAACTCGATGTCCGGACGAAGGACATGATCAAGAAACTGATGGACCGCAATGTATTCGCAACCATCAACCAGACGCTCGATAAGGAGATGGCCCGCCAGATCTGTCAGGACTTCAACGCCGAGTGCGATTTTGTTTCATTCGAAGAAAAAGTGATGTTGGACGCGGTCGAAGTCAGCATTCCGGAAAACGCCGTTCCGCGGCCGCCGGTCGTAACAATCATGGGTCATGTCGACCACGGAAAGACCTCGTTACTCGACTCGATCCGCAAGACGCGCGTCACTGAACAGGAAGCCGGTGGCATTACCCAGCACATCGGCGCTTATCAGGTGACCGTCAAGAACCGCAAGATCACCTTCCTCGATACACCCGGCCATGAGGCTTTCACGTTGATGCGGGCCCGCGGAGCGCGCGTCACCGATATCGTCGTGCTTGTCGTGGCTGCCGATGACGGAGTCATGCCGCAGACAATCGAATCGATATCCCATACGAAGGCCGCCAAGGTCCCGTTCGTGGTTGCCATCAACAAAATCGACAAGCCCGGAGTGAATCCCGAACGCGTCAAACGCGAGCTGGCCGAACATGGATTGCAGGCCGAGGGGTGGGGCGGCGATACAGTCACCGTCGATGTGTCCGCCAAAACGGGTCAGAATATCGACCACCTTCTCGAAATGATTCTGCTGGTTTCCGACATGCAGTCATTGAAGGCCGATCCCAACCTGCCCGCAATGGGAACCGTACTCGAAGCCAAGATCGACAAAGGCCGCGGAAACGTCGCGACTGTCCTCGTTCAGAACGGAACGCTGAGGGTCGGCGACAACTTCCTGGCGGGAGCCGTTTACGGCAAAGTAAGAGCCATGTTCGACGAAAACGCCAAGCTGGTAAAGGAGGCGCCTCCTTCAACTCCCGTCGAGGTTCTGGGTTTGCAGGGATTGCCCATGGCGGGAGATACGTTCCAGAGCATTTCCGACGACAACAAGGCGCGCCAGATGGCGCAATACCGGCAGGAAAAGCTCCGCGACATCGCTCTGGCAAGAACGTCCCGCCTGACGCTGGATCAGCTGCACAAGCAACTACTCGAAGGCGAAGTAAAGGAAGTTCCGCTCATTCTCAAATGCGACGTGCAGGGATCACAGGAAGCGCTCGGCGACATGCTCACCAAGTTGAGCACGGACAAGGTGAGGGTTCGCATCATGCACTCGAGCGTGGGAGCAATAACCGAGACGGACGTCCTGCTTGCGGCCGCGTCGAATGCAATCATCATTGGCTTCAACGTGCGTCCTGGGAAGGAAGCCTCGGAACTGGCCAATCGGGAAAAGGTCGACATCCGGCTACACACGATCATTTACAACGTGGTCGACGAGATCAAGAAAGCGATGCTCGGCGTTCTGGACCCGGTCATAAAAGAGACGCACCTGGGAACGGCCGAAATACGCAACGCCTTCCGCATTCCAAAGGTCGGCATGATCGCCGGCTGCTACATTACAGACGGCAAGATTACGCGAACCGCCGAAATCCGGCTGCTCCGCGACAACGTGGTCATCTTCGAGGGCAAGATATCGTCATTGAGACGTTTCAAGGATGATGCATCCGAAGTGGCGCGCGGCTATGAGTGCGGCATAGGGATTCAGAATTTCAACGACGTGAAAGTCGGCGACCAGATCGAGGCCTTCGTGACCGAAAAGGTCATGGCCGACGTCGGAGCCTGACGATCGCGCGGCCGAATAGTCTTCCCGGTTTTCTCAATGACCGTAATCGCACTCTTGACTCTCGACATTCATCTTCCCGACGCGCATTCCCTCAAGGACAAGCGAATGGTTGTCCGGCGTGTGAAGGACCGCCTCCGTTCAAAGTTCAACGTCGCAGCTGCGGAAGTAGACCATCAGGATCTCTGGCAGCGGTCCCAGATCAGCGTGGTGACAGTCGGGCCCGACGAAAACTACCTGCTCGAAATGTTGCGGATGGCCGCGGATGAAGCCGAGCGCTCGGCGCCGGAGTGCACAATACAAAGCAATATTGAGATCGTATAGGTATGCACGGACGAAGAGTCGACCGTATCGAAGAACAACTGCGGATGGAACTCAGCGAAATTGTCGAACGGGAGATTAGTGACCCGCGCGTGGGGCTGGCAACGGTTACTCGCGTCAAGGTATCACCCGACCTGCGGTACGCCAGGATTTTCGTTACGACGCTCGGCGGACCGGAAGAACGGAAGAAGATGCTCGAAGGCCTCAAGTCGGCCGCCAGTTTCGTGCGCAGGTCCTTGGGCAAGCGCCTTCAGCATTTGAGGCGGATTCCCGAAGTGACCTTCAACTACGACGACAGCGTGGAAGAGGACATCCGCATCGAGGAATTGTTTGACCGTATCAAGACGGAAGAATCGTGAGCTTGAATGGTCTGGTCGTCATCGATAAGCCGGCGGGCATGACATCCCATGACGTCGTAGACCACATTCGCGCTCTATTCTCGATGTCGCGCGTCGGCCATCTCGGGACCCTTGATCCCATGGCCACGGGTGTTCTTCCGGTGTGCCTCGGAAAGGCGACGCGGCTCGGGCAATACATATCGGGATCTCCCAAGGAATATGCCGGGGAGCTCCGGTTCGGCTTCTCAACTACAACATACGACCGCGAGGGCGCCGCAACCGGACCGGAGTGTCCTCTGACGGCGTCCATAGACGAAGTGCGAAACGCGATGCACCGGCTGACCGGCCCGCTGAGTCAGGTTCCGCCGGCATTTTCCGCCAAGAAAATCGGCGGCGTACCCGCGTACCGTCTTGCCCGGCGCGGAAAGACAGTCGAAACGCCGCCCAGCCAGGTTGAAGTATACGAATTCGAGATAACGAAGTTTGATCCGCCGTCGATGCAGTTTCGCGTTGGCTGTTCGCCCGGAACATACATTCGCAGTCTCGCGCATGATCTGGGCGGGATCCTCGGATGCGGCGCTCATCTCACATCGTTGCGCCGGACGCGATCGGGCGAGTTCACCGAGGCGCAGGCTATCCCGCTGGCACGCGTCAGCGCGGCGGATATCAGGCCGATGGAGAAGCTGCTCGAGTCCCTGCCGCGCGTCGACGTTTCCGACGTCGACGAAGAAAGGGTGCGGCACGGCAATCAAATCCCGTGCGAGGCGCAGGGACAGTTCGCCCGCATCTTCAACAAAAGAGGAGAGTTTTTAGCTGTCGCCGTCATAGAAAATGGTTTTGTGCATCCAAGACTTGTGCTAACCTCAAATACTTCGGATTAACAGCTTGGCTATAGGCTGTATCAAGAGAGTGAGTTGAATAACATCGAATGAGTCTGACAAAGGAAACCAAAGGAACCGTCATTACCCAGTATCGAGCTCATGCTTCCGATACGGGGTCCCCGGAAGTTCAGATCGCATTGCTGAGCGAGCGAATCACGTACCTCACTGAACACTTTAAAACGCACCAAAAAGATCATGGATCTCGACGCGGGCTGCTCAAAATTGTCGGCAAACGCCGGCGCCTGCTGGATTACTTGAGGACGTGCAACGTCGATCGCTATCGGGAAGTGATTTCCAAGCTCGGAATCCGAAAATAGAGCGTGGCAGACGCTCGACAATATTGAAATGACCAAGACGGCCCGGGACGTTGCTTCCGGGTCGTTTTTTTTGGTCGTCGTAAACAGAGGAGAAAAGAAAAAATCATGAATGTTCACAAGGTCAGCGCGACGATCGGAGGACGAGAACTCACGATCGAAACAGGAAAGCTGGCAAAACAAGCCGATGGAGCTGTAATAGTCAGCTACGGCGACACTGTTGTGTTGGTCACCGCATGCGCGGCAAAAGAGCCGAGGGAAGGATTGGATTTCTTCCCGCTCACAGTCGATTATCGTGAAAATTTTTACGCTGCCGGGAAAATTCCAGGCGGGTTCTTCAAACGCGAAGGCAAGCCGTCCGAACGGGAAGTACTGAACAGCCGGATGATCGACCGGCCCATCCGCCCGCTATTTCCGGACGGATATCGCAATGAAACGCAGGTCGTAGCGCTGGTGCTGTCGTCTGATCCGGATGTCGATCCCTCGATGCACGCCATTGTGGGCGCCTCCACCGCCCTATACATTTCAAAGATCCCATTCACGCAGCCGGTCGCTGCCGTGAGGGTGGGTTTGATCGAAGGCCGGTACTACCTCAATCCCGGTTATGCCGAACTCAAGAACAGCCGTTTAAACCTCGCGGTCGCCGGAATGGAAGACGGCATCGTCATGGTTGAAGCCGGCGCGAGTGAAGTCTCGGAAGAAGTCATGGTCGAGGCACTCAACTTCGGCCATGAGGCGATAAAACAGATCATCGCCATCCAAAAGGAACTGTATGCAAAAATCCAGCCCAAAAAGCTTGCAGTCGCCGCAGACGCCGCAGATCCGGCTCTCGTCAAAAAGATTGAGCAGGCGATTCGAGCTGAGTTGGAAGATGCGTCGGATACGAGCAAGCACGACAAAATCGAAAGCTACGCTCTGATCGACGCGTTGAAGAAAAAGGTTGCCGGGCTCGTTGCGCCGGATGATGCAGCGGCTCTCAAGATGGCCAAACACATCTTTGGCAACCTCAAAGAGCGGGTCTTCAGGGACCAGATCCTGCTCAAGCGCCAGCGTCCGGACGGACGTGCATTCGATAAAATCCGGGACATCTGGATTGAGACCGGCATATTGCCGCGGACACACGGTTCGGCCGTATTCACACGCGGTGAAACGCAGGCCTTGGTCACTGCCACACTCGGAACCGCCGACGATGTCCAGAGATTGGACCGGCTCGAGGGCGAATCCTACAAGCGGTTCATGTTGCACTACAACTTCCCGCCCTTTTCAGTCGGTGAAGTGGCTTTCCTGCGCGGCCCGGGCCGGCGCGAAATCGGCCACGGCGCTCTGGCGGAGCGCGCGCTCCTGCCCATTATTCCTCCGGAAGAAGGGTACCCTTACACGCTGAGAATCGTCTCGGACATCCTGGAATCGAATGGATCGTCATCGATGGCCAGCGTCTGCGGCGGAACGCTCGCGTTGATGGACGCCGGCGTTCCCATCAAGGCGCCGGTGGCCGGCGTGGCGATGGGTCTTGTGAAGGAAGGCGATAAATACGCGGTCCTGAGCGACATCGCGGGCGCCGAGGACCACTATGGCGACATGGACTTCAAAGTCGCCGGCACTCGTGAAGGCATTACCGCGCTCCAGATGGACATTAAGATCCCGGGCGTCACGTCCGCGATCATGGGCGAAGCCCTGGCGCAGGCGAAGCATGGCCGGCTCCATATTCTGGACAAGATGGTCGCGGCGCTTCCGGAAGTGCGCTCCGAGATTTCACCCTTTGCGCCGCGCATCTACACAATGAAGATTCCGACCGACAAGATCCGCGACGTGATCGGACCCGGCGGCAAGATGATCCGGTCGATCATCGAACAGACTGGCGTGAAAATCGATGTTTCCGACGACGGGCGTGTGAACATCGCGTCATCGGACGGTCCTTCCGCCAACCGGGCCATTCAAATCATTTCCGACCTGACTGCGACGCCGGAGGTCGGCAAGACCTATCTCGGCAAAGTCGTTCGCCTGGCCGATTTCGGCGCGTTTGTCGAAATCTTTCCGGGTACGGACGGCCTTCTGCATATCTCTGAGATCGACGAAAATCGCATTCGCAATGTCCGGGATGTGCTTCAGGAAGGCGACCAGGTAATGGTCAAGGTGGTAGGTCTCGAAGGGAACAAAATCAAATTGTCCCGCCGCGCCGTTCTGCGCGATCAGAAGCAGAAGCTGGAACAGGAACAGAAGTAGGGCTGAGGGGTAATCCGGGGACGAATAATCCGGGGACAGACTCCGAATTCTGCAGTTCAAGAATTCGGGGTCTGTCCCCGGATTACCCCCTCAGTCCAGATCCATCGGCCTGATCGGCTCTTCCAGTTCGTCCGCTCGCTTCATTGCCTCTTCGAATTTCTTATCGACCAATTCCATTCGGCCTTGTTCGCGCTGGAAGGCTTCCTTGAAGCGGTCCTCGGCGGTTTCCTTCTCGCGCTGAACCTTCTGCACGGCATCTTCGAACGACACGGTTTTCTTTTTCGGTTTTTCAGTAAAGAGGACCTCGCCGCTGAGCCTGTCGACGGTGAGCGTAGCCTCGCAACACGTGCACTGCACGCGGAGCGGTTCTTTCTTGTCCATGCGGGAAGTATACCGCGAGGAACCGGTCGTATGCATTTAAGGCACCGTAAAGACCGTTTGCGATCCGTCGCTGAACGATATGGTGAAGGTCGATCCGGAGGGGTCGACCGCGCTGCCGCCGGTAGCGGCGGTTCGGAGTTCCCGGATTTCGATAACAGTATTTTTGCCCACGCCTCTGATCAGCAGGTCCGGTGTAACAGTTGTTTGCTTCTCCACTCGAATCGGCACTACCTGAATGGGTCTGCCGCTGCCCTTTATGGTAATGGGCGCGAAGTTGATCGTCGCGCCCAGAGCGGCGCGTGTGGTGTTGTTCCAGTCGAATACGATGGCGCTTCCGACCTTCAGGACTTCGTAGTAGGCCGTCAGCGGGCCTCCTCCGGCTGCTGTTGCTTCAGGTTTGATGGATGTGATCTGGATGTTGTTTGTCGCGAAATTTGTGACGGTAAACTTGATTCGGTCGTTGCCTGGATCGGTAATCGATCCCTCTTCGTACGTGAGCTTTGGATCGATCCCGAGGCTGCGAAAACCGAAAGTCACATTTGAGAACGAAAATACACCACTCGAATCCGTAACGTCGTAAACCTGTGTCAGCGTGCCGTTGCTGGGAATGTTCAGCGAAACCGTTGCAAACTTGACGGGGTTGCTTCCCCTTCGCAGCGTACCGGTAACCGTCGAATAGACCTCGGCCTGAAGAATGTCGATCAACTGATCATCCGGGGTGTTGGCGATTCCATCTTCTCCCGCGCTGCGAACGCGGGCGGCTACCGGCTGGCCATCCTCACCGGGACCATTGCGCTGGAAGGGCGTGGATGTGTAGATCAGGTCGTTTCCGAAACGATCCTTGTCCATCGCCAAAAGGTCGTTTTCGAACATACTCGGAATGTAGGGGCCGACCCAGCCTGCGCCGACCTTTCGAGTTGTATCGAATGCGTAGGCGGGTTGTGCGCCCTTCAACCACATCCTGGGAAGGGTCGATGGGACGTTGCCCATGGAGCCGATGAATCCGAAATCCGCGCGCCCTCCACTGATGACGAGTCTGGCGTTTCCGGCCAGGGCCACTTTCAGGCCGGACAGATCTTCAGCGATCTTTGAGCTGTTGTCCGCGGCTATTACCGAATAAACGACTGGTACTGCCAGACCAATACCCACCGCGACGACCGTCAGCAGCATGACAGCGACAATCAATCCTGCTCCTCGATCCAGTTTCATTGCGTTTCTCATTGTCGAATTGGCGAGAACAAGGTTTTCGAAATGCCACTCGGAGACAGCGTAAACTCCACCGTGAAAGTCACGCCTGTCACATCGGAATTCGTCCCCGTTCCGGCGTCCTCAAAATCTTCCAGATCAAACCGAAGAGTTCCGCCGGTTCCCACCGTGCCGACGGTCACATCGGGAACAAGCATGACCAGGCCGCTCACGTCGACACGAAATGGCTCCTGAGTAACACCGGTTCCGCTCACTGTTCTGGCGGTTCCGAAAGTAAATGTCGTTCCCGAAGGATACGTCCCATCGAATTCAGCAGCGGCCTGGTTGATTCTGAGGCGTTTGAAATCCGATGGGGGGTCGGTCACCCAGTTCAATTTGATCTGTGTCACGGTCAGACTGTTTTTGCCGAGATTCTCAATGACAAATCGTACGTTGTTTCGATCGCCCCCCGTGGTGAATCCGGTGCCCTTCACGTATGACAACTTGGGCGCAAGCTGCAACACACGAGGACCATGCGGGATGTCGTCGTAGCTGTACAGCCCGTCGTTGTCGGTTACGGCGGCTGCAGGCGGCTCGACGATCACGCCGTCGGAAATATATGACAATTTTACGTCGACACCGGGCACGGTTGAACCGAAGGCATCTTTAACGTAACCGAGGACCCTTGCAAACGTTTCGGACCTGTAGATTTCCAGGACGTGGTCGTCCGCGGTATCGTTGACCCCGTCGGCGCCAATGGACCGCAGCGTTGCCGACAGCGTTGCTCCAGTCAACGCGCTGGTCCCCCCTGCCGTGCTGTAAACAATCCCATTGCCCCAGGGGTCTGCCATCCCCCTTGAGATAGTTGGTGATAGGTATGGTCCGCGCCAGCCTCGTCCAAGCTGCAAAAGAGGATCCACGGCGTAATCTGGCTGCATGCCGGCGGTTTCCAGGGCAGACAGAGTAGGCGGCAGGGATCCCATGTCTCCCAGGTAGCCGTGGCGGGAGCCGCTCTTCTCTCCGAAGGCGACGGTTCGGGGCTCTCCCACCATCGCCTTTTTGATTGCTTCGAGCTGGGCTAGCGCCGTCTGGTCTCGAGCGCCCAGTACGGTCGAGTAGAGAGCGGTTCCGGCGCCCGAGATCAAAACAGCTATTACGGCCATGGTGACGACGGTTTCGATGAGCGTTGCTCCCCTGTTGGAGCTATGAACAATCATGGCGTAACCGCGACAACTCCGACGACATCACCACTGGCATTCTTCAAAGTGACTTCAAAATTCACACCGGGGACATCATTGTCGACGTTGTCAACCTCGTTGTAGAAATCCCTGAACTCGATGACCAGCGATCCGCCTCTACCGACCCTTCCAATTAGAATGTCTGCAACGTCGGTCACCGCGGACTGCAAACGAATTGGAAGCGATTCTCCCGTCAGTCCAGTTCCCTTTACATTCTTTGGACTTCCAAGTGGTGCCGTGCTGCCAATCAGGCCGTTCGGCGGATCCAGTGGATCCGCAGCTCCGAAACGCGGAGTCGTGCTGTTGTAAACAGACGTTCCGCCTATCAATAGCTGTTTGAACCTGGAAGTCGGAGATATCGAGTACTTCAAAGTCAGTGAAGCAACACTAAGATCGGATGCGGCGTAGTTTTTCACTGTGAATTTCATATCCTCGCTCGACCCACCTGAAACAACCGTGGTCCCTGGCGCGAGAACCAGCATGGGTTTGATGGTGATGGACCTGTTGCCGAACGGAATGTCGACGAGGTTGTAGTAACCCGTCCCGTCCGTATAGACGGTCTGTTCGGCAAGCACACCATTCTGCGGGTAGTTCAAAGTCAGGCCGACGCCGGAGACCACGTCACCATTGGTGTCCTTCACATATCCCTGGACTCGCGAGTTCACGTCGCCTTCAAAGAAATGGATACTGATGTCGTCAATAGTGCCTGGCGTGAGATCAGGTCCAAGCGAAGCCAGCCGAGTCAGTGACGTCGCGCCGATGGCCGGGTGAACGGACGGCGTCATGCTGTACGACAGGGAATTGCCCCAGCCATCCAGAGCTCGGGCTGCAGCGAATTCGGCGGGAATGACATCGAGATATGGTCCGTTCCATCCCGCGCCGGCCTTTTTCGCCGAATTGAACGTAAAGGCGGGTTGCGTGCCCTTGACCCAGAGGTCCTGCAGCGTCGTGGGAAGCTTGCCCATGTCTCCGAGATAACCGAACGAGGTCCGTGCTTCGTTCAAGACGATGACGGGGTTGCCGCTGATGCCTCGACGGAGCTGGGTGAGGTTATCGTTCGTAGTTTCGATTTGCTGCATATTCAGCAGGTAACTCGACACGCTCACCAGGCCAACGGCAACAATCGAAACAATCATCAACGTTGCAACAGTTTCAATAAGCGTGAATCCGGACGTGTTTGTTGTCATTCTCAATTGGGAACCGGGGAAAAGATGGCCACCGCGTTGATCGGCGCGAAAGTGACGCTTATGGAAATCCCGGTCATGTCGACGGCGCCCCCTGTTCCATTCTCATTCAACCTGAAATTGTTCATCCGCATTCTGAAACTCCTGCCGGCGGATGCACCCGCTCCAATGTCCTGGTCCGGAACTTGCGTAAAAGGCGACTGCACGCGGACTGGGAAAATGTTGGCCAACCCTGTTCCGCCCCCACCGCATCCGCTCCAACTGATGTCCGGGTCGGTCGTGAAGTCTATGAATTGACCATCGCCTGCAAGGTCCGTGGTGTTATTGAAAACAGTCGTTCCGCCTACACGGAACTGTTGGAAGTATGGTGTGGGTTCATCGCCTAGCGTGGCGGTTGCCCCAGTAATCGTCCCGCAAGTGAAACTGAGCATGACGAACTCGACGTCATCTCCGTTCAACGACACACCACTGCCTTCCGAGTACACCAGCTTGGGTTCCACCGTAATACTTCGGTTGCCGAACGGGATTTCCGTGAACAGATATGAGCCGTCGGCGCCCGAAAAGACCGTCGATGTCGTCAGCGCCCCGCCGACTGGATAATTCATCTTCACCTGGATGTTCGGCATTGGATTGCCAGACGAGTCGCGAATGTAACTCACAACGCTGGAGAACACTTCGGTCGCATAGATCTCAGCCGTTATGTCGTCCGCGGATCCCACCGCTGCATCTGGTCCGGCACTGATGATTCTTGCCCGATACTGCTGCCCGGTAGTTCCGCTTGTGCCCGTTCCAATGCTGTAGGTGATTTCGTTGCCCCACGAATCAAGCACAAGCTGATTGGAGTATTCAAGCGGTCCTACCGCCGGAAGATATGGACCGGCCCAACCGGCTCCGGTCTTCTTCGCATTGTCATAGCTGTAAGCGGGTTTGGCGCCGCGTATCCACAGGTCTGACAACGACGGCGGAAGTGAACCCATGTCTCCGACGTATCCGAAATCGGTGCGGGACTCTTTGGTAACGATTCGGGAATCGCCTACGATCGCTCTCGCGAGCATCGTAACTTTAGCGATAGTCTCGGACTGACGTGCGGAGTCGGCTACGAGCGACATCACGAAGATCGCTCCACTCGCCATCAGACTGAGGATGCCGAGCGAAACACTAAGCTCAATTAATGTGAAGCCTCGTTTCGTCATGCTGACCTCGGGGTGTCTTGAATGGTCCGCGATTCCTTCGCTGGACTGTAGACCCTTTAACTGTAGGCGGCACTTCTGACTCGCGTAAATCAGTAGCGGGAGGATTTTAAGAACGCCATCATCCTAGAAATAATATTGAAGCGGATCAGCGGAATGATTAGCCCGCCTCGTGGCTACACCATTGCGGGCATCGTTCTGCGGAGATGCCGGGCTAGAAGGCAGGGCACAGGGATCCGAAGCTGGCCCACCTGGGCGCTTCCCTTCCCGCATGGCTGGACCAATATGGAACGGATTGGTGTTTGGTGTATGCCTGTGGGCGCGGGGATTTAGAGCCCTCCGCCCACAGGTTACCGCCAGTACTCGCCCCAGCGCCGGTCCACCAGCTTGACTATCGAATCATCCATTTGAAGCGGAAGAGGATAACCTTTTTTCCAGGTGGCATCGATACCCACGATTCCCCGGTAAACGGGGCGCGCGCCTGCGAATATCTGCTCGGTAAAGAACATGTCACGCGCGGGGTCGAAACGAGTGAAGATGCCCCACTGAAGATTTTCGTCGTCATCCAGTTCGACGTCGGCACTGACGGCAACAATGAAGCGCACCGGCATCGGCGTTTGCACGAGCTTCTCCAGCACGGATCGCGCGTCCTCGCGAACAACCACGACCAGGAATCCGCCGTCGAGAAGCTTGAAACGTTCCACCCTGCCGTCATAGCGGCCAGGATCGACTTCCGCCGGCGGCTCGGATGCGTCAAGAACTTCGCCTGCCGCGTCGATGACCAGCTTGCTTCCAACGTGCATCTTGAATGAGGTGAAATCGAGAGTGTCCAGTGGCGCGAAAGGAACCAGCAGCATGTGATCCGTGGGCTCGAACCGTTGCCACATATCCCGAAGCACGGCTCGGAAATCCCTCGGATTGCGATCGGGCCCGACAAGCACCATCACTTTCGTCAGGGATAGCTGTCCTGTTCCCAACAGCCCCAGTGCGGTTTTGAGAACCTCTTTGGGATGGCGTTCCCTGAGGGAGACCACCAGAAGATTGTGAAAGCCAGCGCCTGCATAAGCGCACATATCGACGATATTGGGATTGATGACACGAATCAACGGGCCGACCATCTCGCCAATGGCAACGCCGAGAAATTTATCCTCCTGCGGCGGTTTTCCGACAACCGTGCCGGCATACACGGCATTACGCCGATGCGTCACGCGCCGTACGTGAAACACCGGGAACTCCGCCGCCTCCGAGTAGTGTCCGAAGTGATCGCCGAATGGCCCTTCGAGGCGGCGTTCATGGGCCCGCACCACTCCTTCCAGAACGAACTCGGCATTGGCCGGCACAAGCATGTTCAGTGTTGCCGCCTTCACCATCGGAACCCTCTTGCCGCGCAGGAATCCGGCAAACCCGATCTCATCCATGTCTTCGGGCAGAGGAAGAATTCCTGCCATCATCAGGATCGGATCGGCGCCGATTACCACCGCGACTTCAAGGTCACTGCCCTCCTGTTCGGATTCCCAGTAGTGGCCTCGGCCGCCTTTCATGCTCTGCCAGTGCATGCCGGTTTTGTCCTTTTCGAAAACCTGAAGGCGGTAAAGGCCGAGGTTCCGGCGAAGGGTTCGCGGATGATGCGTAATGACCATCCCATAGGTGATGAAACGTCCGGCGTCGCCTGGCCAACAGTGAAGCGCAGGAAGCTTCAACAGGTTCGGCTCTTCGACTACTTCCTGACATTGCGCGCGAACAACTCTCGATGGGCGCATATGGAGAGCGCGCTTGAGGGTTTGACGCGAGTCCCACAGTCCCTTCAGGGATGGCGGATTCATGCGGTGAATCGTTTCCAGCAGCTCGTGTCCGATCTCGGAAGGTTCCCGTCCAAGCGCCGTACGAACCCGGCCCATCGATCCAAAGAGGTTCATGACCAGCGGCACCGCCGAACCCCTGGGTTTTTCGAAGAGCAACGCCGGACCCTGTTCACGGATCACGCGCTGTGTGATTTCGGTGACCTCCAGGACCGGATCCACTTCAACTTTGATTCGCTTGAGATCGCCGCTTCGTTCGAGATGACTAAGGAATGATTGAAGATCGTCAAAGGGCATAAGCCGAGAACGATAGCATGGGCGGCCGGGCGTTTCTACTTCGCATCAAACCCTGAAAACAGCAACTTATGCAGCGATAAAGTCCGTCTTCCTCGTTCCTAGGCCGGACTCGGATTTTTGTGTTTATTGAACTGAGTAGGACCAATTCGCCGCATTTGTGAATTACTATCCGGCCTTCTGAAAGTGACACACCGCTAAGCTCAGACGCTGAAGCGCAGGACTAAAGTTTTTCTGCAATCTGCCGAAAAGAATAGACAGGGCGGATCTTGCAATCAAGGCCGCGCCGACTTTGTCCCAAAATGGAAAGGAATTCTGATGGCTAACACAAGCCGCCTTGGAGCGTTGTTGTATCTCGCGCTCTGCACACTTCTGGCCGGGACGCCAGCTCTGGCTCAGACACCCCCACTCGAACAAGTTATTATCAGCGCCCCAAAACCGTATGCAGTTCTGGTTGGGAACGTTGAACGCCTCGGGGGCAAAGTAAAGCACCAGTATAAATACATCGACGCGGTGGCTGCGGAGGTCCCGACGGCCGCCCTTCCCGCGTTGAGAACCCTGGTTGGATCTGACGCACTCAGCAAGGACATGGTTATCGCCAACCCGGGAACAATGAGCAGGGACCGGAGGGGACCGTCTCCAAACGATGCCGAGGTCGCTGTTACAACGCGTGTGGGCCAGGGAACGCAGATTTTCCCGAGTGAGTTGCCGGCTCAGAGTTCCTATAAATTGAACCACCCTGATCTGAATCTGCGCGAACTCCACCGGCGTGGGAAAACGGGAGAGAACGTTATCGTCGCCGTCATCGATTCCGGACTCCGGCCCGGGTTTGACGGTCTGTATCTGGACGGATCGGATATCGGCGGGGAGAACTTCGTTCCGGATGCCGGTGTCGGCAGGTACAAGAACCCGAACAACGACCCCCATGGAACCTTCGTGGCAACGTTGATCTCGGGTAACGCCAAATTCGACGTCTCTGATGAAGCAGCCCTGAAGACTTCGCTCAATGCCCATCTGCCGGGCGTCGTCCGTGATGGTAATTCGTTGTATCTGTTCGGTACGGCGCCTAAGGCGGACATATTCTCACTGCGCGTATTTTCCCCGGATGAATTCGGGGCTCCCAAAAGCCGCATCATTGCAGCAATGGAGCGAGTTATTGAACTGCGCGAAATGTATGACAATGGTAACCGCCGCGGTGTCAATATCCAGGTCTGCAATTTGAGCCTGGGAACCTCGACGCTTCATGCCGGACGTACGGAAATCGAAAGACTCGCCAATGAAATGCTGCGAAAAGGCATTATCCCCGTTATTTCGGCGGGTAACGTCGGCCCATCCGCACTAACCACGGCAAGTCCGGCCAGTTCTTTTGCCGCCTTGACAGTGGGCGCCGCCAGCTATGCTGCAAACGAACGCGTGTTTCGCGACTTTCAACAGGGCGCCGGCCTTGGGATCTATTTCAGGCCGTCTACACACACGCAGACGGCATGGTTCAGCTCGCGCGGGCCAAATGCGGATGGCCATACGGATCCGGACGTCATGGCAAACGGGTTTGGAAACGTCTCGCAGGGATATGGCGGAAACAGCAGAATCTCGATTTCGAACGGAACCAGTTTTAGTGCCCCAATCGTGGCGGGACTCGCGGCAATCCTCCGCCAGGCTTTTCCCCGGGCAACGGCCACCGAGATCCGGAATGCCATCGTAGAAACCGCCGATGCTTCGATGTTCGGCGACGGTTCCGGACGGCTCGATCGCGGCCAGGGTATCGTAAATGCAGAAGCGGCGTTCCGTCTCCTGGATTCCGGCCGGGCTTCGGATCGTCTTCCCGACCCTCCCAGGCCAAACCGCCTGGTAAAGAACAACATCGAAGAGAACACCAACCTGACGGTTTCGCACGCTCCCCTGGCGACGCAGAGGTTTCGTAACCTGAAACCTGGACAGACGGGTGAGATCCTCTTCGAAGTGACCGCGAAGACCGTTGACGTCACGATCAATCTGGCGAACATACGGCCTTCACTGCCGCCTGAGCAGCAGAACCAAATCTACGGCGATGACATCTTCGTGAATGTTCACAGCGCCAAGACTTCTTCGATCGGAGCATTTGGAGATTACCCCTATTTCTTTTTCACGAGCGAATACGGCAACTCGGACCTGACGTTCAGTATTCCGAATCCGGAGCCCGGCATTATGAGGATCACATTGCTGGGTGACTATTCGAATACCGGCAACATTTCCGCGGACGTGACAGTCACTGCAACAAGAGACGCGATTCCGGCGATCACGGCTGAAGGCACTGTCGGCCACCTGGATCTCATCCCTATTCCAATCACGATACCTTCTGGCGTTCAGGCGGTCGAGTTCCGGTTGGAATGGAATGGAGACTGGGGGAGATATCCGACCAATGACGTCGATTTGCTGATTATGAATCCCAATGGGGTTGTGGATGACGCCAGCGGCGCCACTCTGAATGACCCGGAAGTGGTCCGAGTCACCGCGCCGATGCCGGGAGTATGGACGTTCTACGTCTTGGGATTCGCTGTTCCCTCTGGAACAGATCGATACCAGCTCCGTATTTTCCTCGACGGCCAGGTTCTTATAAGGCACTAGGCAATATCGGCATTGATCCTAGGACTTACCCGGATTCTTTCGGAAAGTCCTAGGATCAGATTGCCGCTTCTATTGCTTTTGCCTAGTATCTCGATTATTGAAATTTCCACACGGAGGGAACCGTGTCGAGTCAGGTGTTAGAGCTGGCCGAACAGATTAAGGAAATGGGCCAGCAATCAGCTCCGGAATTGCTGCCGCTTCTGCAGAAGGCGGAACGGTTGGCGGAAGACGGCGCTCAGGATCTGTTGACGCGGGCGTTGGCGCATCGCGCCGCCGCGAACGCCCTGCAGATCCTGAGACAATTTCGTCCGGCCCTCGATCACTACAACCAGGCAACCGAGATTCTCGAGTCCATCGACGAACCCACGGAACTGGGGCGTACGCTGCACGCCAAGGTCGTGCCCCTCTTTCTACTGAACCGCTTCGACGATCTCTTCGATTGCGCCGGAAAAGCTCGCGCACTCTTCCAGCAGCTCGGTGATGGAAAGCGGCTGGCCCGGCTGGACGTGAATCTCGCGCACGCTCATCATCGCCTTGGCAGGCACGTCCTATCGCTGGAATGCTCGGAACGCGCAAGGCCCGTCCTTGCTGACTCCGGCGACCACGAAGGTTTTCTGGCGGCGACCATCAATTCCGCGGTCACGTTTTCGGCCATGCATGAGTTCGAATTGGCCGAGGAACGCTTTCGAGAAGCGCTCGCGCTTGCCACGAGGCTCCACATGCCGGCGCGCATTCTCTTAAGCCGGTTCAATCTGGCGTACCTGCGATATCTCGGAGGCGATACAGCCGAGGCGCTCGGAGAATTCCGGCGCCTCCGGAAGGAATACGAAGCCGCGAACGACGAATGGCAGGTTTGCCTGTGCTGGCTCGATGAATCGGAAATCCTTCTGGAAATCGGAGACCTCGAAGAGGCCATTGGTTCGGCGCGCCACGCCAAAGAACTCGGGAAGAAGCTCGGACTGAATTCCGAAATCGGCAAAGCTCTTCTGTTCGAGGCATCGGCAACACTCCGCCTCGGGGCGGCGGGACAGACGGAACAGGCAGTGGACCTGCTGAACGAAGCGATCCGAAGATTCGAGGCCGAAGGAAATCCCGTGTTGACGGCCGTATCCAAGCTGCAGGCCGCGTTACTCCGGGGCGAAAGCGGAACGGCCATCGCTTTAAGCGAAGCGGCGGCGGCCCGCGCCCTTCTGCGGGATTCAGGACTGCCGCACCGGCTGGCATTGGCCGACATTGTGATCGGCCGCATTCAACGGGCGCTCGGCGATGTCGAATGCGCCATTCATTCCTTCGAATCGGCTTTATCGATGGCAAAAAAGAGCCGCTCGGAATGGATGCAGTTTCATTCTTACCACGAACTAGCCCTACCTTCGCATCAGACGTCATAGAACTCGGATTTGGTGGCGGAATTATGCATGAATAGGCCGACTCGTCATACATGAAAGAAGAGTAGGAAACCAGCGGTCCAATTCGAAATCTTTCACGGCACGGCGTTGTTGAGCGTTCAGTTCCGGTGCCAGCATCACGGTCGCCCGGCGCCCCTTACCGCCCAAGGTCGTGCGCACTAAGGTGGCGCGAATCGCGGCCAGATCGCCCATCATGGCGAGGGCGGAATCGTCCGTACC
>CAMBFR010000071.1 GCA_945865815.1 Candidatus Sulfopaludibacter sp. SbA3 | reverse complement strand
GATCGGAAGCAAAAATAAGAGAGGTCCCGGACTTTGGCGGGCGGGCAGAACCGCGTCGCGGTGGGGTTGTTATGTTACGTTGCCCAGGTGGAACGCCGCCGGGCAGCGGATTTAAGCGCAGAATCCGGCGCGATGCGAAACAAGTCGTGAGGTATTTCGGGTCTGTCCTGGTTCTTTCCCCGTTTATCCCTGCCCAATACTGTTCAGGTGGGCCGATGGGCTCGCAAGAATGAACGTATTTGTCGGACAGCGATAGGGATCCGTTCTGCCGGCTGTTTCCAGGGGAACAAACTGACTTCGGCGTTTGGTGCGAGCATGGCGCATTCCATGGCCACAGCATACGGGTGAGCCGGGACCTCGTCCGGCAGGATCAGAATCGGATTTTGGCAGCTGCGGACGAAATCGCGGGTCACGGTGAAGACGAAATCGGGGCTGGTCTCGAACATCCGTCTCACGAATCGGTCGGTGGTTTCCTTCGTGATCTCTGGCCGCTTCTCGATCAGCGTTGCTCCCCATGCTGTCCAAAACCGGCCTGAGTATGTGGGGTCCAGCATTTCCGGCCGCCAGCCGACGGGTTGCGCGATGACGGCCGCGGCAATCCTGTTGGGAGCGCGCTTCAAGAGACTCCAGATAAAGGGGCCGCCGATACAGAAACCCATCACCATGAACTTGTCGATGCCGAGATGATCCATCAGGCCGAGTTGATCGTCGGCATAGGATTCCCATGGCCGGTCGACTTCGACCGGGCCAGTGGATTGGCCGTTGGGTGCGTTGCGGAGATCTGCCGCGATGCAGCGGTATTCTCCTTTGAACTGGTTGATCGCATCAAAGGGATTCGTTAGCGCAGCGATCCTCGAGTTCAATCCTCCACCAGGGATTAAAAAAAAGCGGGAAGCCGGAACCGGTTTCTTCTCGGCCAATCATTCGACCGTTAGTTCGCAAAGTCATCTTGTGGCGGACAAAGGCTTGTGATCGTGCCGATGACCACCAACCCAAACGTGCTTGCCTTGGAAGTGGTTTACTTAGGCCCATCTAGAAGATGTCCGTACATAAATGTTTCGACGAACTCCACGCATCTGTAGTCGAGTATCTGTTTATTCGGTTCCATCGCTCGATACAGCGGCATGCTGATCTTCCAAGGACGTGTAAACACCTTTGGATCTTCGATTGTGGCTTCGTACATCATGTGATAAGGCGTGATCGGTGTGTAACGTTCGGTGACCTTCAAAGCATCACTGTGGAAATTTCCCGCCCGGTCGAACCATGTCTCCTCGCGCTGATCTGTCACTTGTACAACGAACGTATCTCCTTCCCATTGGGCAACCGACCAGCCCATCCATGAAGGAAGCGGGGCTTCCGGCTTGCGATCCACATGAATCATGCGAAGTGAAGCGTCAAACTCGTAGCTCACCAGAATCTGGTTCGGAGTCTGAATGATTTGAAACGGGAGACCTATGTACGTAGCGCGGGGTACTCCGGGCAGATAGCATTTGGCCTCGGGGTCGCCGGCTGTTTGATTGAGTTCGAGCGTTGTCGGACGGACCAGGCGCTTCTCAAAATTCTCCTTTTTCTTTGCCAATGCCCATGACTGATAAGGAATCTGTCCACCCTCGACCACACCTACTCCGGCGGGCATGGCGCCGTAGGCACCGGTCAGCTCAGGAAAAGGCGCCGGTCCGGCAGTATGCCCTTCAAGGTCCCAGTTGATGCTGTTGTCCAAGACCTGCCATATGCCATTCAAATCCGGCGCTTGCGTACCCGGCAAACGCGGGGCCCGATAGGCCTGGCCAGGTGTTTGAGCTTCGCTTGGAGTTGCTCCCGCGGCGAGCGCTACTAGGATCACAGCGATGATGAAAAGGATGGGGTTATTATTCACATTTCGCATTCGCAGTCCTTTCTGTATGGGTCGGCATTGTTAACACAAACACGGTTCATCTCCTGTTTGCGGGGTCGTCCGGGTTCGATCCTGCTGTGATTCGCTTTGCGTATCCGCACCCGCTTGTTTCACGAAGGAAAAAGCGGGCGCAGTCACGTCGCCCTTGACAGGGCTTATTAGAAGTCGATCCGAGCGTTGATCGTGACCGTCCGGGCTCCGGTCGAGCTGGTGATGCGTCCGAAGTTGTTGGAGTTGATATTGACCGCCGGATTGCCCCACTGCGGCCTGTTCAAGATATTAATGGCGTCCGCACGGATCTGGAACGTCTTGCCTTCCGAGATCTGCACCCGCTTCATGAGAGCCATATCCAGGCCGAATCGTCCGGGTCCTTCAATGTAGTTCACGCCCAGCGTACCCACATTTCCCGGATCGGGAACCCGCAACAACACGTTCCCCGAACTGTCCACCACTTCCCGGTTTCCAAAATCGGCGCGGAGCTGGTTCGGGTCGGAACCGAACACCGTCGCCGCCTGCGGCCGCGTCGAGATGCCTTCGAAGTACTGGACGAAACCGTCGCCGACCTGGACGTTTCCGATATCCTTCGGAAAGGCTCCGACCATGTCGACATGATTCCGAATGCTGTTGGAACCGACCGTATCGACCGTATGCGTGATATCGAGCGGCGCTCCCGAGTTCCAGCTCATGATTCCCGATAACTGCCAGCCTTCGACAATGCGATGCACCCAATTCGGGGCACCGCTCAAAAACATCTGGTTAGGACCGAACGGCAGTTGCCACGTCCCGTGGGACCGGATGCTTTGCGTGCGGTCGAACGTCAGGCGGCCATGGTTCAGCTGACGATTACGCGGATCGACTACTGTATCTCCATTGTCCCGATCCGTCAGGGCATTCCCGAGCGCTTTGGACCACGTGTAGCTGACCTGGCCGGAGAAACCCGAGGACAGACGCCGGGTGAGTTGAAGCTGCATGGAATGATAGGTCGAGTCGGAATTGTTTCCCCATATCTGCGCATCTTCAAACTGTGGATTGACATAGAGGAAATTCTCCGGAAACCTATTGGTCCGGATCAGGCCGCCGTTCACCCTGGTCCCGGTATTGGTGCTGTTCATCCATTCGGCAAGCTGCGCCACCGCTCCATCCGCGACCCAGTTATCCGTCGTCCCAAAAGCGCGAAGCGCCGCGGAGCCCGTTTGCGTTGTTCCATTCACCGCAGCAATCGGTCCTGATCCATCCAGATCGATTCCCATCAGCATGCGGTTGAATAGCGCAGCATTGCCGCCGGCACGCATGGTGTTGAATGCTTCCAGAAACGTCTCGCTTCCGTTCCATGCCGCCAGAATGTTGGGTTCGTTCAGCTCGATGGGCTGGTAAAGCTTATTGCCTTTGTTGCCGATGTAGGCGACTTCCACCGACATGTTCCGATCCAACTCGCGCTGAATCGACAGATTCCAGTTCTGAATGTACGGGGTGCTGCGATTGTCGGCCATTGTCAGAAAGACCCCAGTGCGGTCGGTCAAAGGGTTCACCGCAAACGGCGGCGCGCTCGGCGTGAGGGGCAGCGCGATTGTCGACAGATTCGTATATGAAGCCGGCGGTATCACCATGACCGACGCCAATCCGGGAATCGAGCCGAACGGCGAATCGATATCCGCCAAGGTGGCGACTGCCGAGTAGTTGATTCCGTAGCCGCCGCGGACGACCGTTTCGCGAGCAAACCAGGGAACGTTCCAACTAAAGCCGAACGAGGGCGCAAAGTTGTTCCAATCCTCCGGATACCAGGTGATGTCGGGGTTCGGAGAGTTCTTGCCGACAAATTCGATCTGGGTCAGAGAACCGCCTGTCGCGCCAGGATTCCACATCGCACTGTAGTCCGTGCCGGAAATACCGAATATTCCAGCCTGGCCTCCCTTGGCGCGGCCGGCAAAGCCACTGCTTTCGTAAAGTACGCCATACTTGTCGTAGCGCAGCCCGAAGTTCAGCGTCAGGTTTTGCGTCGCCGTCCACGTGTCTTTGACGAACACACTCCAGTCATTCTGGTTCCATTTCCGAAACCTTCGAAACTCCTGGTTGTAGTTGGTCCAATCCGTTGCCGTTGGTGAGTTGATAAGGAAGGCTTGCCTGAGTGTACCGACCGAGCCTGCCAAGTCGTTCAAAACATTTTGTGCCGTTCTCGCATCCGTGGCTTGTAATCCGGAGAAGCGCGTGCTGTCGATTCCGCGGACCGGGAAGTTGCCGTCACCTATGATAGCTTCGGGCAAAATGGTCACTGGGATGCCGCCACCCATGTTCCATCCGTCCCCCGCCAAGCGCACCAGTTCGACGCCGGACTTGAGCGAGTGAGCGCCCGTGGTCCAACTGACCGAGTCGGAGAACATCCATAAGGGATTTTCGTGACCACGGGTTGTCGAAGGGTTTGTGTAAGGAAGAAAAGGAACCCGAGCGACTACTGCGGAGGCCGGAAATAGCGGAAAACCGTTGATCTTGGGCAAAAGACTCAATGCCTCCCGGGCTGTACTGGACGCGTCGGTAATGCTCTCGTCGAAGCAGCAACCGACATGGAATGGCGACCGGGTATGTAACGAGGTTTCCTTCCGTCCGATGCGGAATTCGTTCAGCAGGGTCGGTGAGATTGTGGATGTCCACGCTCCCGTATATGTATCCGGCCAGTAGCGAATTTCGCCGTTAAACCCGCCGGGCCACTGAGCGATGCCCACGAAGTCGTTCAGGGCCCAGTCTTTCTCCCGGCTCATCGTAAATGTCAGCTTGTTGGCGTTGTTGACCTGGTAATCGAGCCGTAAATTGAACTGATCCCGGTTGGCGGTCTCGCCCACAAATTGGGCCTGACCCAAACCGTTGATCCGGCGCTGCCAGCGGAACCCTGCGGTATTCAACCCATCACCGATGGTGAAGTCATTGGGCTGCGGCATCCGCGCCAACACCTTCTGCATCCAGCCGCTGCTATCCATCCCTGTTCGGAACGGATCGCGGACGTCGGTGAAGACATTGAACGACACCGGCGTGCCGATGCTCGGCAGCGGATTGCCTTGCGCGTCCACGGAGGGCGTCGATGAGAAAATGTTGCCGTTCAGCCTTCCGGGAAAATAACGGAAATTACCGTTCCGCGCCTCGTTGGTGAGAACACCCGAGACAAAGTTCTGTTTGGTCAGGTAACGCTGGTTATCGATGAGCACGAAAAAGAACGCCTTGTTCCGGACGATCGGACCGCCCAATCGCCCGCCGTATTGATGCTGATTGGTGTACGACTTCTGCGGGTTTCGTACGCCGAGTTTGTCAAAATAGTTGAACGCTTTCAGCGCCGAGTTGTTGTTGGAATAAAACACGGCGCCGTGGAATTCATTCGTTCCCGACCGCGTCTGGAGCCGGATCTGCCCGGGCCCGCGTCCCGCTTCCGCATCGATCGATCCGACGACGACCTGGACCTCTTCGACCAGTTCGGGACTGGTGTAGGTCGCCGTTGTGGCGCCCGTTAGGCCCTGGTTTCGATTATCGTTGACAGGAAGGCCGTCGCGCGTCGTGTTGAGCGAACTTCTCCGTTGACCTCCGAAGAAATTGTCCACTGCGCCGGCTGTGGTCGAAATCAGATCTATCACGTTGCGAGTCGCCAGAGGTAGAGAGCTGACCTCCATCTGCGGAAGCACATCACCCACGGAGGCCGAGGTTGTGGCCAGAGCCGCGTCGGCATCCGTGGTCACTTCCACGCCCGTGGCCAACGTGCCGACCTGCAGCGTGAAGTTCAGCCGGACCTGCTGGGCCTGGCTGAGCTGAATGTTGTTGTAGGTGGCCGTCTGAAAGCCGGGCAGCGCCGCGCTCAGGTTATACCTTCCCGGCTGCACGCTGGGGAAATTATAGGCTCCGGCTTCGTTAGTCATTGTTGTGGTCACAATGCCGGTGTTGACATTGGTCGCCGTGACCTCCACGCCCGGAATCAACGCGCCCGTCGCGTCGGATACCGTACCGTTCATGACCGCGTTTTGCGCGAAAGCATTTAGAGACAGGCCGAGACAGAGCAGCACTGTCGCTGTAAACAGCGTTAGTCCTTTCACCGGTTCCCCCCTTGTTCGCAAAAAAATTTGTACCCTGATTTTTTCTTGATTAGTTAGGCATTTATGGGCGCGGAGCTTTAGCCCCGCGCCCAGACCGAGAAAATCGCTTCTTTGTTTGGAGATTGTGCGGCCTTTAGCCCGCGCCCACAAGCAACCAGCGATTTATCTCTTGTTTGCGGGGTCGGCCGGGTTCGATCCTGCCAGGAAGATCGAACGGCCATCGGTAAAGGTGATCGAGCCGCCGTTTGCGCGTTTCCTGGTGGAGTCCACGGCAAGGTGACCTTGGACAACCACCGCGGTTCCCACCGTCAGGGTATTCTTGTTCAAGCCCCTCCGTAACATCGCGTTGGGCGGACCAGATTCGATCTCCCAGGTTTCGGCAGTGCCGTCCGGCTTTTTGACTTCGATCGTGATCCAGCTATGGGGATTGATCCATTCGACCTTTTTCACGGTTCCCTGTAATTTGATCGGCTTGTTCCGGTCAAACTCCGCGTCGAATGCGTGATGGGCCCACATTGGCGCTACCAATGCCAGCAGCAGACCAGCGGCAGCAATGACAACAGACAGTTTTCTTTTCATCGGATTTACTCCTCCTATTGGCCTGTTTGGCCTGTTTGGCCTGTGCCAAACTTTTCCCGCAAAACTCGAGACCCGCTTAAGTTGAGTTCCCACATTCTGTAGTTACCCTCATGACAAGCATATTCCAGAAGATCTTCCGGGTTCTGATAAGTGGGATCGCCCGATCTCAACGGAAGAACCATCGTCCAGGGCTGCGTGTACATGACCGGATCGTTGATGGTGATCAAGTACTCGATCGTGTTGGCACCCACTTTGGTGAAGCGTTCGGTAACTCGCATATTGCCCTGCGGGAGTCCTCCCCAGTCGCCGTTGCCGTCAGTGACGACCCCGTCGCGCCACTCAACCCTGATCCCGCCAGCGAACCTGTTCTGGGGATGGAAATTGGTCCACTCGACAACCAGCGTATTGCCTTCCCAGCGGCCACGCGAATCTCCATTAAATTGCGGGAGGCTCGTAGGCAGATGCGGGCGACCGTCCAGAGGGATGACGCGAAGGTCGCGCATGCTTTCGTAATGAATGACGACCTGTCCGGGAGTCTGCAGGATCTGCATTCCGTGGTTATACATCTGTTTCATCCGCGGCAATGGCCGGGCGATGCAACGGGTGTAGAAGTCATGCTGCGTAAACTTGTCATAAGTCATCTCCCCGTTGAATGTCCTGGTCTTTTCTTCCGCTATGATCTCGTCACGGATCTTTGTCCCCAGCGGCGTCAACGCGGGCCGGCGTCCATCCTCCGGTTCTATAATGAGTGACGTCCGTCTAGTCAGCGTTCCTGGCTCAGTGGTACCAGCGATATTACCCTCTCGCCGTGTTGCTGCATCGTCTAGCTTCTTCTGCATTTCCGCCAGTTCGGTTTCGGTATACTCCGCTTTGCCCGCGAGCGCTTTGGGCCGTTCGAGCGGAGTCTCAGTAGAATACGTGTACACGCCCTGCAAGTCCGGGTCACCCCATGGTGTGCGGGTCGGACTCCAATTCGACGCAGCGGCCGGAGCCTGCTGACCAGCCACCAAGGCTGGCGCCAGCAACACGACCAGGACCACAGCCGCCACTGCCTCTGTTCGAGTTAACAATCGATAACTCATCTCAAAAACTCCCTTCTAAGTTTTGGTTCGTCGTGAGCTTAGTTTCTTGTTCAAATCCGCCGATACTCGACCTTTCATCTCGCAAATCCATTCACAACAACTCTTTGACCCGACTGATTTTTCACAGGATATTCTTCGCGTCAATCAATAGAAAGAAAATTGAGTACAGGGACGCACTCCGCGTATCCATCAGGGCTGCATTCGCTTGAACCTCGACAGTCTCGGCGACCTGGCCCAGTTCCAGGACCACGTTGACCACGGGACTGACATTGACTTGCAGCACAATTCCAGTCTGCACATAACTTGCTGAAAATTTCTCGTCTGGCCTTAGTCGAAAACCCTTTTGCCGTCGGCGAACTGGATACGGGTGACGCTGGCTTTATTCGTTCCGTCTTTTGCCCGAAAACCCTCGACCAGGATCTCGGCGCCGACGGGCAACGAATTCTTCGTCATGCCGCGCCGGAGCATGGCGTTGGGAGCCTGGCCCTCGATACTCCATGTGACGCTCTTGCCGTCTTCGCCCTTCACGTCGAGATGAAGCCACATATGGGGATTGACCCATTCCACCTTCGTCAAAGTTGGGCGAATCTTGACCGGCTTTGTGCTGTCGAATTCGGCGGCGAAGGCGTGATGCGCCGCTACGGAACTGCGGCCGACAAGAAAATAACGACCACGCCGACTATTGCAAGAATGTTTCTCACGAGATTGACTCCTTATTTCTGTTTCGCCGCTTCCGAGGCCTTTTCCTCAGCTTCCTCAGCGCGAGCCCCACTGAGCATGTTGTACAGGGCGTAACTATTTTCGTGGCATGTGTGGCTTGGTTTCCGCGAACCGGACTTCCGGGACTTTGAGGGCACTTCTACGAGTAGCCGACAATACATCAACCGAGGCCCGCGAGAACGGGGATCGGCAACGGGGATCGGCGTCGAATCGGGTTCGACGCCGCTATCATCGACCCCTTACTTCCCCAACGGGTTCCAGTTCTGAATCAGCGTGATCGGGGAGGAGGCGTCGTCCAGGACCGTGTTGATCAGGAACCGGCCGTCGCGCGTGACGCGGTATTGCCCACCCTGGCCTCTGTCTACGCCGCCGCCGAAGATCCGCCTGGGAAACAGCGCCACCGGCGCTCCCGGCGCCACCGTCGTTGCCGTCGCCGCGATCGGCGCCGCCATCATCTCCCCATTGGTCCCGATGTAGTACAACTCCCTGCCGTCGGAACGCCACCGCGGATAAATGCCACCCGCCGTCGATACCTGCCACTGCCCGGCAGCGGCGTTGGTTGCCGCGCCCGAAGCCGCCGGCGCCGCAAACGGCCGGATGTAGATCTCGTACTGCCCCGATTCGTTCGACTGGTAGGCCACCCATCGCCCGTCCGGCGAGAATTGGCCCTGGGGTTCATCGAAGCGGGTCTTCAGGAACACCCACGGCTTGCGCTCCCCCTGCATCGGCAGGACCCAAAGGTCCAGCCCTGTCTGCGGGTCGATGCTGTGATAGAGCACGAACCGGTCGTCCGCGGACCAATCGGTGACGAACTTGGCCTGCGGCGATTCCACCAGCAGTTCCTCCGCTCCGGCCCCGCTGGAGGGCTTTTGATAGAGATCGCGGGCGCCCTTCCGGATCGAGTCGAACACGATCCGGCTGCCGTCGGGGGACCAGATGGACGACAGGTCCGGGGCCGCATCGAACGTGAACCGGGTCGAGCGCGTTCCATCTAGAAGCCAGATGTCGGTGTTGCCCTGCACCGTGCGAAACACCGCCACCCGGCGGCCATCGGGCGAAACGCTGGGAGAGCTGAGATCATTTTCATCCGGCGCGCCCATCCCGCCCAGCGCCTTGCCGGCACGGTCGAACCAGGCCAGTTGCCGCCGGCTGGACCCCCTTTCCCGGTAGGCCACCAGGCCCCCCGCCGACACCGACACCGCACTCAGACTGAAGCCCGGGTCGAAGTCCACCGGATCGGCCAGCGTCACCGGATCGCCCGTGAGCGCCTTCTGTCCCAGGTCCAGACGCTGCGCCACCAGCGTTCCCGCCCGTACCCACACGAGCCATCCCGCCATCCCGCCATCTCGAAACGGCAGGTAGACGCCCGCCGTATCGGCCGCGTTCAGCCGCCGGGTTTCCGCCGAATCGAGCGATCCCAGGTAGATCCCCGCGGTTTCCGGCGGTCCCTGCGCGTAGAACAGGAATTGCCGGCCATCGGGCAGGAACGAGGGAAACCGGTGGCTATTCTGCCGGTCGAGCGTTGTCACCGGCACGGTTTCGCCTCCCGTGGCCGGCACGCGGAACAGCGGACCTACGTTGGTTGACGCAAACAGGATGACGCCGTCCGCGTTCCAGGCTCCGCCACGGCCTGAGGCTGCCGGCGCCAATGTTTGGGGCGCGCCGCCGCCGATATCGATGCGCTTCAGCCTGCCCTCGGCAAAGAAGCCGACGGACCGGCTGTCGGGCGACCAGAACGGCAAGGCCGCGCCCTCGGTTCCGGCCAGCGGCACCGCGGTGGTGGAGGCCAGGGACCGCACCCAGAGGCGGGATGCGCCGTCGCCGGAGGCGACGAACACAATCTGACGGCCGTCGGGAGAGAGGGCGAAGGAAATAGGATCGGCGGTGGCGGGTGTGACGATCTCGGTGCGCAGTTCCGGCGCTTCGGCGGGACTTTGCCGCAGATACCTCACCGTGGGAATGGTGAGCACCGCGGCCACCAGCAACGCTGCAGCGGCCACAATCCAGCCCAGCCGTCCGCGTGCCGCCGATGACGGAGTCGTTGCCGCTGTCTGCGGCACGGCCGTCTCGAATGCTCCCTCCAGCGCCAGGCGCATGGCGGCGACGTCCGGGATCCGTTGCTTCGGATCCTTGTGCAGACAACGCCGGAGGTACGCCGCGATAACCGGTGAGAGCACGGGCGGCAGCATCGACCAGTCCGGCTCCCGCGCCAGCACCGACGCCAGAATTTCGGACACGTCTCCGCCCGCAAACGCCCGCTTCCCGGTCAGCATCTCGTAGAGCACCGCGCCAAAGGCAAATATGTCGGTGCGCTTATCCACCTGCCGGCCCTTCGCCTGTTCCGGCGACATGTAGGCCGCCGTGCCGAGAATCACGCCCTGCATGGTCGCTGCCATGCTGATCGTCGGAGATTGCGACAGACTTGCCTGCGAGGCTTGCGACTCGAACGCCTTCGCCAGCCCGAAGTCCAGAACCTTCACCTTACCTTCGGGCGTGACCTTGATATTGGCCGGTTTCAGATCCCGATGGATGACGCCCTTCTCGTGCGCGGCCTCCAATGCTTCCGTAATCTGCGTCGCAATGCCGAGGGACTCCTCCAGCGGAATCGCACCACGTTTGATCCTCTCCGCCAGCGTCTCTCCAGTGACCAGTTCCATGACGAGGAACTTCCGGCCTCCAGACTCTTCCACCCCGTAGATTGCCGCAATACTGGGATGATTCAGCGATGCCAGTACGCGTGCTTCGCGCTCAAAACGCGCTGCCCTATCCGCATCATGGGTGAAGGCTTCAGGCAGGAGTTTGATGGCGACACTCCGGCCAAGCTTCGAGTCGGTGGCCTGGTAGACATCGCCCATGCCGCCAGACCCCAAGTGCGCTGTGATGGTGAAGTGTGCGAGCTTTGTACCGATCATGGATGCAACGAGTCTGTATCCTCGGCGCGGATTCTATCAAACAACCCGCAAGTCCTCGCGTATTTGAAGCTGGGGGGGTGCAATCAGAAGTGGCAGTCATTTTGGGGCGCGGCACCGGCGGTTCGAGCAGGAAAGAATTCAGAAAGGTCTCAGTTGGCGAGTAACCAGCTACCCTTCCTTATGCCTGACAGGTGCAAACCTAAAATCCACATCTACGGTTTGCCGACTCTTCAGGACTTGGCTGAATTTTCTCACTTCGCCAATGCTCATGTTCGAGTCAGCTCCCATATTCTCGCTAGATGATGATCGTCATGCTCCGCTACAAAATACAAATGGTCGACCAACCGCATTGGCTCCTGCAGGCGCGGATGTAGCTTCGTCCGTGCGAGAAGCTCTGGCTGGAACTGCCGAAGCTTCTCTATGCGATCCAACAAATGGAATCGCGCGGCTCGGAACTCGGCCAGAATTGCAAGCGACTCTCGGGCATTGTGGTTGGCATCGTCCGTTTTCCGATTTGCCAAATCCGCGATAGTGAGGGTGTCTTTATCCCCAACAAAGTCGTCCACACGCGCCACCCAAAGGGGTTCGAGATCACCTAGATGGCCGGCGTGCTCTTGCGCGGACCACTTGTTCTCGGCCTTCGCTATCAGCGCATCCCGCGATACGCCGCGCATCATTTCTTCTAGTCGTGCTGGGGTGCCGCGCAGCCGGATACAAAGATTGGGAAACTGCTGGACAGGGAACGTGAAATTAAATTTCCGTTCAAACCAAGCTTGGGCCTTCGTCATAGATGTCCAGATTATCCTGCATGGCGTCATTGTGACGGACTTTCTCTTTCAAGCTCACGCAGCCGTTTGGAGGCCGATTGGGCATGAGAAGAAAACCCAATACGAGAAGGCGCTCTCGACCGAAAGCCCGATTGGGATTGCCTGATCTTCAGGCCAACTGAGGCCTTTCTCACATTCTTTCCTGCGCCAAGTTTCTTATGCGGGAATGACTTGCGGATTGTTTCGGTCCCTCGACACCCGCGCCACGGCGAACTGATAATATTTCGACACGGCCTCAGCCGCTCCGAATCTAACCTCAAGACGAACCGCACGTGTGGTATTGATACCGTTGCAATCCATGGCGATCTATTTTCTCGATACTTTGAGCCGGCTTCACGACAGTCACGTTGATTTTGTGATCGCCGGGGGTGTCGCGGCCGCTCTTTACGGCAGTCCGTTTGCCGACTTTTGTCCGCTGAGGGCGCAGGCATGAGGAAGATGCCATAGTAAGAATCCTGTGTCGGGGTGTATCGGGTCCGGTGGCAGGGGCTTCGTATTTCAGTAGCAACGCCGGAGATTCTTGATCGCATCCGGGTTCCTTCTCGGATAGGATGACCAACATTTCTTATGAAGCGTAAATATCTCATCGCCGGTTCGGCTCTCATCGCAGCACTTCTTGTGCTTCCCGGCCTGGCGCAGATTGAACTCGAGACAGTGCCGGAGTTCTATTTCACGCGCCTGGTATACGGCAGCGGGTTTGGCCCCGCCCGCACTCCACGCCTGGATTTTCGGTGTGCGGACCTGGAAGCCGGCGAGGGCGGGTCGCGGTTTGGCGGCGGATGGGGCACGGATTTCCCCGCGGCTGACTGTAAGTTCATGTGGGGTATCCAGCGCCTCAGCAACATTCGGGTCTATGACAAGAGTCCTCACCTGGTTACCGCGCTTGACCCGAAACTTTTCAGCTATCCCTACCTGTACATTGTTTCGCCGCATCGGATGTTCCTGGCCAGGCAAGAGGCAGAGAGGTTGCGGGAGTACTTGTTGCGCGGCGGCTTTCTGCACATGGATGATTATTGGGGACTCCAGCAGCGCAGAGCCGTCGAAGAAGAGATGGGCAAGATCTTTCCCGATCGCCCGATCGTCAAGCTGAGCCTGGATCATGAAATCTTTCACACGTTCTTTGACATCGGGACGGTGATGCAGATTCCGAACGTCAATAACGCCTGTAACGGAGGGCGGACCTGGGAACAGAGGAGCGAAATCGAGCCGATGATTTTCGGAATTTCCGACGACGAGGGACGCCTCATGGTCGTGATTACCTATAACTCCGACCTTGGAGATGCGTGGGAGTGGATGGATCTGAAGTGCTATCCGCAGGAATATTCCGGCCAGGCCTACCGGATGGGCCTCAACTTCATGATCTACGCGATGTCCCATTGACTCACGGGATAAACCTATTTTGCCGCTGCAATCTCCTCGTTCGAGGCCATGATCAGTCCCGCATTCCAATACAGCCAGATCAGCTGGCTGCCGAAGCGGCTGTCTCCCGGAACCTCCGTCCGTAGCTGGCGGTAGACACCGGCCGCCTCCGCGAGGTAGCCGGCATTCTCGAGTTCCACGGCGTACTCGATCCGGGATGCAAGATCCTGAGGTTGCATCGAGGCGAGCTGCGCATCCGGTTTCACCGTGAAGGCAGCCCGTTGCTGTCCGACGATTCTCGTGGCGGCGCGCGCGGTCACCTCCCAGTTGTATACCCCGGGCGGAAGCTCATTCTCGGTTGCCGGCATCCGGACTTCGCGCGCTTCGCCGGCCTGTTGCCAGTTCCACAGGACCCTGTTCGCGGTGTTTCGGACCGTCACCGTGTAGTCGGTCGCGTTTGGAACCGGTCTCCAGGTGAAAAGCGGGCGCCCGCTTGAAACCACGCCGCCGATATAGATCGCGATGGGCGGCGCGCCCCTCGCCGCCATGGTTCCGATGTGTTCGATGTCCCTTTTCCCCAGGGCGACCTGTGGCAACGCGCATCGCGCGCCCGCTGCGCGCGTGGCCGCCGCGCCGCGCGTTTGCCGCGCCGTGGCGGCTTCAAGCGTGATCGCGCTGCCGGCGGCGATCGAAAGTTTTTCATTCGCCGGGCAGAACGAAAACATCACGGAGCTGTTGGCGCCGGTGACGATCTGGTCTCCCGCGAACAAAAGGTCGGCAAGCTGTGCCGGCTGGCGCGCGGATCCCCGGGTCACGGTGACGTCCCCTAAAGGCATCAGCACCATCCCCACCGGCCTCGCGCCATCCTGCCCGAGGGCGTTTGCCGCGACCAAAAATACCGCGAAAAGGGAATACCCCACTCTCATCTCTTACCTCCCGAGCCGATCGATTGCAGTCTGCACGACCGTTCTTTCATTCGCATTCAAAGCAGCCAGGAATTCTCCGGACCTCTGCGCGTCACCTTTCGCGGCATACGCCACGGCAAAAATCTCGTGCGCCCGGCGATCCGGATGGCGGGCGATATCGAAGTCCGCGAACGCCGCCGGATTGGGTTTGTCCGGTGGAATCATCAGGCTGTCGACAGTCGTTACCGACATTCCGGGAACCATATCGAAGATCTTTTGGCGCACCGCCGATTCCATCAGCCGGAGCGCTCCATCGAAATCACGAAGCTCAATCGCGCGTGATGCCCATCGATAAACGATCTGGTGAATTCCGTAATTCTCGTTTCCGACATTGAAGCCTGTGCCGGCGACTTTGCGGCGGTCATCCACCGGCAGCGTTTCCAGCGCTTCGCCGAAGCTCCTTACGGCATCCTCGCGCCTCGCCTGTTTCCATAACGCTTCGGACTGCCGCAGGGCTCTCCAGAACGGTGTTTGAAGCGCGAGCGCGACGGCCGAATCCGAAAGCAGCGCAACGTCGGCGTCGTTTGCAAAGTCGATTTCAAATTTGAGGAGCGCGTCAATCAGGCTTCTGTCTTCCGGCGCGATGTTCAGCGTATTCGCATAAGTGGACCACGCATTTCTCGGGCGGTTTCGCTGGATGTCGCCTTGCGCGGAAACCACTGCCGCCGCGGCCGCGGCCGTCCTGGCGTCGGCGATGGACTTTTGCAGTTCCTGCCGCTGATCGGGCTCCACTGAGAGTTCGAGCGCGCGGCTGTACGACGCAATTGCGTCGGCATGGCGCTGTTGCGCGAATCGAATCTGTCCGAGCAGCATCGGGGAATTCGGAAAACGCGCATCCGCTGTCATTGCCAGATTGAGTTCTCTCTCCGCCTGGGGAATCCTGCCCTGCGAGAGATACAAACTCGCCAGATCGTGATGTGCGAACACGTTGGAAGGCGCCGCCTGGATCGCGTCCCTGTACTGCCGTTCGGCGTCGCCGTTCTGGCGCTGTTCGCGCAGGAAACCGCCGTACATCACGCGCAGGTTGGCATCGCGCGGAGCGGAGCGCACCGCCTGTTCAAAAATCCTGCGGGCATCCGCCGGCCGGTTCTGTGAGGCCAGAAAATCGGTGTACGCGCGGACCACACGTATATCCGACGGATAGGCCGTGGCCAGGCCGGCAAGCATTTGCTGCGTTTCCGCGGTTTGCCCGCGCTGGCGAAACAATCCCGCAAGGCTGGCGCGGAACGAGGGCTCGTCCGGCTCGAGCCGCATGGCCAGGCGGTAAAACCGGTCGGCTTCATCGAGGTTGCCCACGCGTTGCCGCAGCCGGCCATACGTTTCGTGCGCATACGAGTTACCCGGATTGAACTCGATGGCGCTTCGCAGGTGGGTCTCCGCTTCGGCCGCGCGCCCCATCAACAAGTACAGTTGCGCGAGCCCGTGATGCAACGAACTGTCTTCCGGAGTCTGCAGCAGCGCCTGCTGGTACGTCTGCTCCGCCTGATTGTACTGGCGTAATTCGAACTGCACCAGGGCCAGAAGATTTCTTGGATACGTCCAGGTGGGCGAAAGCGCAATGGCCTGCTGAAGCGGAGGGACCGCCTGCGCAAGCTGGCTTTGCTTCCAGTAAGCAAGGCCGAGCGCATTGAAAGCGTGGCTGGCATCCGGGAACAGCGCAATCGATTGTTGCAGCGCCTGGATCGCCTGCGCGTACTGACCGCGCTCGATCAGCGCCCGTCCGTTGAAGAAGTTCTGGCGCGACTGAACGTCCTGCAACAGCGTGGGCCGGGCCTGGAAGAACGGTTGCATTCGCGTCGTCAGCGCAGCCGCCTCCTCAAACGCCTCCGCGGTCCATCGAATATCTCCTCCCTGCAGGTACCTCAGGATGGTCTGTTGAGCGCGGTTTCCCATCGCGATGATCAGACGTTCCCTTGTCTCCGCCAGCAGTGGGGCTGGAAGCCCGCCCTGCATCTGCGCGAAATAGTCCGCCGCGGAATTCCCTTGAGGCGCGATGAGCCGGTCGTCCCAGAGCGCAATATCGAATTGACGGTAAGCGCCTGCCAGGTTTGGCGGCAGGCCCGCGGGAAGCGCCACGGCCGCGGGGTCCTGTTGCATGGCGCGAAGCGGCTTCAGTTCTCCGCTTTCGACGTTCAGTTCCTGCGAGCCGGTGGAGAGCCGCAGCCGGAACCGGCGTTCGCGATCCGGCGCAGGCACGAGCGTCAGGTTGTGGACACCCGGAGCCAGGCCGCTCAATTGCAGGTATTCGTCGGCGCGAACGCCGGCGCCAAACGATTGCCCATCGATGGAGACGGAAGTGTTGGCTGCCACCTTGAGCAGCAACACGGCTTCGGGCGATGCCGTCACTTGCGGCGCCTGCGGAACCGCGACAGGTTCCAACGATGCAACCTGCACCGGGCCGGCCGGGCGGAACCGGTACTGTGCAAGGTTTGCGGTGAGGACATCCAGCGTATTCTGTCCGGCCTGAAGCGTCAGCGTGAGGCTCCGGACTTGATTGTCCGCGCCCGCGAACTTGAACTCCAATGGACCCACGGGAAGGCTGCTGATCTGGACCGTTTCCACATCCTTGGGCAGCCTTCGGACCGCGCGCGCGCGATATCGTGAATCGACCCACTCCACCCGCTCAAACTGCGAGCGATTGGAATTTTGAATGACCAGGGTTGTCTGCACAGGCTCCGCTCGAACGGGGCCGGGACGATCGAGATAGGCCAGCGGAAGCGCCGGATCGAAATCCGAATTCGACAGGGGATTCTGCTGATTGCCCGTCAGGCGGGGTACCTCGGCCTTCACGAACTCGACCACGGATTTGGCATCGGCGAACGGACTGCCGGGCTGCACGGAACGGCCGTTCAGGGCTTGCAGGACGGCATACGTGAACATCCCCTGTCCGAAGCGGGCGCTTTCAAACGAGGACTCGTGCGGCTGGCTCGCCAGCAGATTCAGAAACGCGCCGCTATCGGGCGCAATTTTGGCCAGGTAGTCGTTCACACGATTTTGATTGGCTTCGGTCGGCCGCGCGATTTCGGCTCCAATCCGTCCGGCGTGGCAGATATCGGTGATCAAAACGCGAACGCCGCTGTGGGCAAGGTTTTCTTCGACCAGTTCCTTCAATTCACGGAAGTTCACGGCGGACGCATACACGTTGGCGAGCGTTCCGTCGGAGGGAATGAAATAGCCGAGACCCCGGGGCGTCAGGGATCCATGTCCGGCGATAAAGATGTAAACGGAGTCGCCGTCCTGAACCTTTTCTCCAAGAAAACCGAGCGTCGTTCGCACGGCTTCCGCTGTCGCGTCGCCTTCCAGCAGGAGTTCCACCCGGTCCTGGCGCAGCCCGCCGCCTCGTGGACTCATGAGGAACTCGGCAACGGCCAGGGCATCCGAGGCCGCGTACTCGAGCGGCTGCACATCCTCGGCCGTGTAGTTGGACACGCCGATGACGACGGCCCATGACTTATCCGGATCGACCTGGGGTAACGACTGGGAGGAACTGATCCCACTCATCAGAATTCCGGCAATGGCCACGGCCATCCAGAGCCTGGTGCGGGTTTTCATGGTTGCACCTCCGTTCTAAAACGAGAGCTTTGCGTAGAACCGGATCGTGCGTGGATCGACGGTTACGTCGTACGTCCGGCCGAATCCCGGAGATTCCAGGGTTCGCACCGGAATGCCGAAATTGGCGCGGTTAAAGAGATTGAACGTTTCCAACCTCAAGTCCAGCGCCGTGGTTTCCGAAAGCGATATCGTCCGGGACACGGCAAGATCGATCGTCGCGATGCCGTCCGCCCGAAACGTATTTCTTCCAACGCCGCCGTTTTGCCGCGGCGGCGCGATGAGATCGAGCGTGCGAACGCCCTCCTTGATTCGAAGCGGGCGCGGGTCGCCCGATACGATTTCCAGGCCGTCCGTGCGATGCAGCCGGTCGGTCAGATTTCCATCGAGATTGCGATCGAGCGCGGTGTTCACGGTGTATGGCTGTCCGGATTGAAACTCCGCAGTCCCTGCGATACGCCAGTTGCGAAGCGCGGCAGAGCTTCCGATAGCAGGAATATTCCACACGGCATAGGAAGCGACCCGGTGGCGGGTATCGAAACTCGATGACGCGCGGTCCAGGTCCATCCTGTTGATGGTCTGCGGCAGAGCGCTGAAGCCGCGGGCGTCAAATGGATCGGATACTTCGTCCACTGCATGCGCCCAGGTCCAGTTCCCGCGAAACTGGAGGCCGTTCTGCAGCCGCCGCTCCAGGGACACCTGAAGCGCGTGATAGTTGGACGATGCGGAATTTTCAAAAACCACAAATCCGCCGAGCCCCCGGTGGGGCCGCCCCTGGCTCAAGGGTTCCGTCGACGGCGAAAATGCGCGAATCGTCAACGGCGTCACGGCGGAAGCGATGAGAAGCGGCGTGGAAATCCTTCCGGCATTCGGCGTCGCGAAGCGAGCGAGATCGCGGCCCCGCGTGCCGACATAGGCCACGGAGGCCAGCGTATTCGGCGTCAGCGCCTGTTCGATCGACACGGTCCAGTGTTGCGCGTAGCTGGTCTCCAGTCTCTTTTCCGGCAACGTAAAGGCGAGACCGTTGCTGCTCAGATCCGCTCCGGCTGCCGGCGGCGCTTGAATGAACAAGGTTCCCAGGCCCGTGGCAAATGAGTCTCCGCTCAAGTTGTAAGTATTGAGCGTTCCCGGACGCAGCAATGGCGCGCCCGTCGGCGTGAACGTAAAGAACGAGGGACTGTTCAGGAAGAGTCCGCGGTTCGAAGAGCCCGCCGGATGCTGGAGAAAGTTGACGTCGAGATTCACCGGCACAAACGTCGGGAACACATTCCGCGACTGGCTGGTCACGGCCCCGAGGTTTGCGTCGTAGGCCAGGCCGTATCCCAGCCGTATCGAGAGGTTGCCGTTGCCGCGTGGATCCCATGCCAGGCCCACGCGCGGAGCAAAGTTGTTGCGGTCCGGATCGTAGATGGATGTTCTTCCCGCCAGGAAATCCCGGAGTCCGTCCACGGCCATGTCGAAGAACGTGTTTCCGGCCCGGATCGTCGATGCGAATGGTCCGACGGGCTCGAGTCTTCCGAACTGAGACGGCGTGATCGAAAACGTGTTTTCAATGCGCCGGTTCTCCTCTTTCGTGACCTTCTGGAGTTCGTAGCGGACACCGAGATTGACAACAAGATTGGATGCCGCTTTCCAGTCGTGCTGAACAAACAGATCGATCTGCCCCAGCCTCAGGCCGATTGTTGAATCCGGAGTGGCCTGAGTACTGATCGCCTGAAGGAAACCGGACGGAGCGCCCAGCGACGCCAGATCCGTGCCGCGCAGCAACCCATCGCTCGTTGCGAAAGGACATCCGAATGCTTCGTTGCACAAGGAGGCCACTTCGCCATAGCCGAACATCAGGAGAGGCCTGCTGTTTCGATCGGCAAAGCTGTTCAACTGGGTGAGCCGCACATCCACTCCCGCCCGGATCGTATGCCGCTGCCAACTGCGCGTTACCGCCTCGGCTATCTGAAGGGTATTGTCGACGCGGCCCTGAGGAAAGCTGAACACATCGATCCCAATCGTGTCGTAGGGAAGAACCGTGAGCTGGCCGATCGGCCCTGTGGCGCCGAATGGCCCGAACTTCCCATATGCCGTTTCGATCATCTGCGCAAAGGACGCAGGCAAGCGGTTGTTGTACGGAGAACCAAAAAGAAAAGGACTGCTGCCTTCCTCGGGAAACGCCAGGCGCGTGCGCCCGTAAGAGATCCTTAGCGCGCTTCCGAACTGCGCGGTGGTGCTGTTGAGAAAAAGCGAAAGGTTTTGCGTTCGCGTCCGGGTTGCCAGTGAGGAATGGATGGCGTCGCTTGTGAACGGGAGCACCGAACTGTCGTCGGTGATGTTGTAACGCGCGGCGAAAGAATGCCGCTCGGTGGCGTACCAGTCCGTTCGCATCGAGAAACTGCTGCCGCTGGCCTCGCCGCGCTTGACGGCGGAGTAGGTGTGATCGAGGAACGGTCCCGCCGGATTGTTCGGCACCGGATAGAGATCCAGAACGCCCTTGCCGGCCTGATTAGAATACCGCGTGTTTCGATTGAGAAAAAACTCCTCGAGCTGATCGATCGGCACGAACCCGCCCGCTTGCCTGCTGACCCGCAGCCCGCGCTCGTCTTGCCTCGGAACGACGAAGTGGCGCACCACGCCGCCGTGCGCCTGCTGCCGCTCGGCGGATGTGAAGTAGTACAGGCGGCGCGGAAGAATCGGGCCGCCGGCCGTTCCGCCGATCTGCCGGAAGGACTGGTCGCTGCCGGAAAACGAGCCGCCGTTGTTGATTCCGGAATTGACGCTGTCGGCAAACGGGCGATCGAAGTAACGCCCGGCTGACAGCGCGTCATCGCCGAACAGTCCGAACAGCGCGCCGTGATGTTGAATCTGGCCCGCACGCGAAACGGCGTTGACCATGGAGCCGGCGTTGCGGCCGAAGTCGGCGGGAAATCCCGCCGTCATGACCTGAAACTCTTCGATGCTTTCGATGCTCTGGGGGGTCAGGGCCACAAAACCCTGACGCCGGACTCCGATATCTTCGTCGTTGTTGTCGGAGCCGTCGACGGTGAAATTGTTGCTTCGGCCGCGAAGGCCATGAACCGTGAACTGTCCGGCCGCTCCGACGCCAATGCCGACGGCCGGGCCCTCACCGCCGGTGAAAGGCACGCGCGCGACGCCCGGGGCCAGCAGAGCCAGCTGATCGAACGTCCGGCTGCCCCGAAGCGGAAGCGCATGGACGACCGAGGCGTCGTAATTCCAGCGGAGCGCGGAATCGCGCAGGGAAGCCAGCGAGGTAAAGCCGCGCTCGTTCACGTAGGTGAGCACGGCATCCGTGGGAACCGGCGCGGTGAGATCGATCAGCGCCACCTTGGCGCCTTCCGGCGTTGCGACGGTGATTTGCTGGGTCGGCGTCGCGACCTCGCGCCGCAGTTGAACGGGCGGCACCACGACCTTCGGTTGATTGAGCCGCACCAGAATATCGGTTTTCGTAACCGGATAGTAACCCGGCTTCTCAAAACGCAGCGTGTAGTTGCCGGGCTCGAGTTGCAGGAACACATAGTTGCCTGCCGCGTCGGTTTGGGCGGGCTTCTGCCATCCTCGATCGGCGTTGGAGAGTGTGACGCCCACGTCTGGAAGAACCAGGGTGGTTTCGGTATCCAGAACTTCGCCGCGAATCTCGCCGGTGAGCGTATCGGCTACGCTGATCCCCGCGAGTAATACCGTCAAGGCAATCAATCGAATGATCACAATCGAAGTCTCATCTCATCCCCCGGGTTTTTCGTAGTCCGATTCTACGTTCGGGTCACGGATTTTGACAACAACGCAACACGGCCTCGTTAACGCAGTGAGCGTCCGGGTCCGGTTCAGCGGGGAGGCCTGAGCAAGACGGTCAGGCCCTGGATGTGCTGAGGCGAACCGACGATGAGGTCCGAGGGAAAACGGCGATACTTCAGAATCTCCGCGAATCAGACCACTACTTTCAGTCCCTGACCTCCACTAAAACGATGCGATTACGGCGGCTCGAAGCCAGGACCAGATTGCCGCCGGCGGTTGGTGTCATGTTCGGAACGACTCCTCCGCCGAAAGGAATCGTCCAGGTCTGGAATTTCTCAGTCCTGGGATCAAACCGCACGAGTGTGTTTGGGAAGAGCCCCGATTCGCTATACCAGATGACGTCTTTTACAGCGGTCATCGCGTACGGTTGAGACCCGCGCCCACCCGGAGACAGCCACTCCTTGACGGCGCCTGTCTTAGGATCCAATCGGCCCAGATATCCGCGTTCGTAGTCCGAATACCAGATCACGCCGTCGCTGGTGAGGGCAAGGCGGCGCGGACGCGTCTGGGGATTCGGGAGCGCGTATTCCGTAATGACCATCGTATTGGGGTCGACCCTGGCCAGTTTGTTAACGCCGAACTGCGCGAACCATGGGACGCCCGACGAATCGATGGCTATTCCGTCCGGGTTGGACCTTGGCGTCGGCGCCGCAGCGAGCTTGATTTCGCCGGTCTGTGGATCAAGCCGTCCGATCATGTTGCTGTTTTGCAGCGTGAACCACAGCGTTCCGTTCTGATCGATGACGAGCGCGTTCGGATCGCGCGCATCAGGATCGGGCATCTCGTAATGGGTGACGATGCTGGTTTTCGGGTCAAATTTGCCGACATAAGCGCCGGAATTTCCGGCGAACCAGATGTTGCCATCCTTATCCGCGGACAATCCCCGAGGCCCGGTCTTTGGCGGCAAAGGAAATTCCTTCATTTCGCCCGTCCTCGGATCGAGACGTCCCAGCACATCGGCCCAATTCCCCGTCCACCAGATCGCGCCATCGGCAGTCGCCAGGGGATCGTGGGGTCTCGAACCCGGTGAGGGCGCAACCCAGTTCCTAATGGAAACCGAAACGCTTCCCGCAAGGATGATTGCGGGAAGCTTGCGCTTTGCAGGGAAATTCTCAACCAGATAGTCCTCGATCAGTTCGGACTGATCCGAGGGCAGGCGGACCATGCTGGCGACGGTGATCGCCCAGTCGTTCCGCGTGTAGCCGGCGTCGGCGATCAAATCCAGCGCATGACATCGGGTGCACGCGCTTTGCACCAGCTCCCGGCCGGCTCCATCCGGCAACCGAACCGGTGGCCGGCCGCGTTGGCCCTGAATTGGCACGGAAAGGCAGGCGAAAAATAGAGTCGCCACTGCGAGCGGCAACAGGACTCGTTTTAACATCAGCATCTCCACGGCCGATCCAGTAGCGCGGCTTACGGGACGGAGCAGGGAGCGGGCTTCCACCTGGAATTATCGGTCTCGCGTTTGAATGTCAGCGTTTTGATGTAGGGCTGAGCCAGTTACTGAGGGTCCTCATAAAACCATCGTAGTGCGTTTCATGTCGAAGCCTCCAACAACCCTCAGAGGCTTATAGATCCCACTCTCCGCACAAGTCAAACACAATAACCAGGTCTGTCGGTAGCACATGATCTGTCCGGTGCCTGTAGCAAATGAAATGTCCGGTCTGAAGGGCAGGGTCGACGTAACGTCACATCCGCACTGGAGGTTAAGAGCGGATGGCGTTATATCCGGCCCGAGCTTGGGAGCGGGCCATGAAGAT
>CAMBFR010000070.1 GCA_945865815.1 Candidatus Sulfopaludibacter sp. SbA3 | reverse complement strand
GGCGAACAATAACCTGACTGTCAACGCCGGCATCCGATGGGAACCGTTTCTTCCAGGATGGGAAGCGCACGGCCAGACGGCGCACTTCGATCAAGCGGCGTTTGACAAAGGCATTCGAAGTACCGTGTTCAAGAATGCTCCGGTAGGGCTGCAGTTTCCTCCATTGCGCGGAAGTAATGAAGAGCGAAGCGGCGACGGAAGGACCAACAAATACCACAACAACTCCTGGGTTCGTTTTGCGCCGCGGTTAGGACTGGCATTTGACCCGGGCGGCGACGGCCTGATGACGATCCGCGCCGGGGGCGGAGTCTTTTTTGACTACCCGCACCTGTGGACCTACAGCGCGCAGGGCAACAACGCGCCCTTTGGCAATCTGCTTCAAATCTTCAGGCCCAGTCTCGACGATCCCTACACCAGCCTGGGCTTGCCCAATCCTTTCCCGTTGTACCCGAACCCCGATTCACAGTTCGCGGATTTCGGGTCTTACAACAGCTACCGGACCAACCACCAGGGACCCTACGTCTATCAGTGGAACCTCAGCATCCAGCGGCAGATTGGCACGGACTGGCTCGCGTCGGGGAGCTATCTCGGCAACAGCGTCAAGCACCTATTGGGCGATACCGAGCACAACCCGGCCATCTACATACCTGGTGACTCCTCAACCGCCAATATCCAGCAGCGGCGCAAGTTGATTCTGCAGAACCCCGTAGAAGGGCGGAAGTACGGGTACATCCAGGACGTCGAGGACGGGGGCACGAGCAACTATCATGGGATGTTGCTTTCGATTCAACGCCGCCGCGCTCGCGGCCTGACCGTGCAGGGAAACTACACCTGGTCGCATTGCATTGGCGACGAGGGAGACAGTCAGCCCGGAATTGGCACCAGTGCCATCTATCCCGGCCGAAGGTGGTGGACGCGCGGGAATTGCGACGGAGACCGGAGGCACGTCGTCAACATGTCGACCGTATATGAGACTCCGCAGTTTGCGAACAGGGCGGCGCAGGTCCTGGGTGGCGGCTGGAGAATTTCCGGGATCGTCCGGCTCCAGTCCGGGCCCTACTTTTCGGTGTTGTCGGGCACTGACACGACATTCACGAACTCGCAGGGAAGCACGCGCGCGAACCAGGTGCTTGCCAATCCATACGCCGCGAACAAGAGTATCGACCAGTGGCTCGACAGGGCGGCCTTTGCTGTGCCGGCGCCCGGCGAGTTCGGGAACGGCGCCAACAGCATTCAAGGTCCGGGACGTATTCAGGTCGACATGGGCCTGACGAGAACGTTCCGGGTTCGGGAAAACCATTCGGTGGAATTCCGAGCCGAGGCGTTCAACCTGCCGAACCATCTGAATCCGAGTAACCCGGGTGCGGCGTTCTTCACGCTGAACAGCCAGACTTTTGGTAAGACGATCACTGCCGAGGATCCGAGAATCATTCAGTTTGCGTTGAAGTACGTGTTCTAAGTAGATTGGGTGTGGCTCCCTCCCCGGCTTCCGGGGAGGGAGCTTTACCCGGTAAGTTCCTGCAGCAGAGTCATTCCCACGTGAATCTTGCACTCATCGATCTTGCTGTTCTTTTTGCCCGCCTGCTGTTGGCCGCCGTATTCGCCGTGGCAGGCCTCGGGAAACTCATGGACCCGAAAGGTTCTCGCCAGGCCATGCGCGATTTTGGGCTTCCGGTCTGGCTGGCAAATCCCGTTGGCATCGTGTTACCCGTCGTGGAACTTTCAGTGGCAGTCCTGCTGCTCGACGTCTCCTGGGCGTGGTCTGGCGGCGTTGGCGCGCTGGCCCTGTTGATGGCGTTCATAGCCGGAATCGCCGTAAACATCGCAAAGGGCCGCAGGCCCAACTGCCGCTGCTTTGGTCAGATCCACTCGCGGCCAGTGGGTTGGCGCGCTGTTGCTCGCAACGCGGTTCTCGCATTGGGCGCGGGCCTGGTCGCCGGCCAGGGCCCCGGCTACGACGGCATCAAAATAGGCGCCGCCGGTGTCATCGCGCTCGGTACCATTGTGTGGCTCACCTTGCTGAGGGGTGAGCATAGGGCCGAGCTCGAAACAAAGCCCGCTCATGCCCAGGGAACTTACACCGGGATCCCATTGCCGATTGGAGCGCCCGCTCCGGACTTCCGGCTTCCAAATCTTTCAGGCGAAATGGCAGGGCTCTCGAACCTGAATGACGGTGGCCGATCTCTCGTACTGATCTTTACAGATCCGGACTGTGAATCCTGTAACGCGCTGTTGCCGAAAATTGCCGGCTGGCAGCAGGAGTACGCACAGGAATTAAGGATCGCGATCCTCAGCGGACCTGCGCACAAGACGGATCGCTCGAAGATCAAACAGTACGAGTTGACGGACGTCTTGTTGCAGAAGGAATACGAGGTTGCGGAAGCGTACCAGACGGAGGCAGGGCCGGCGGCGGTTCTGGTAATGCCCGATGGAACCATCGGCAGTGACACTGCGACGGGAGCAGAAGCAATCAGCGCGTTAATTTCCGATGCTCTCCTGAAGAGGCATTAACGTCTACCTGTGGGCGCGGGGCTTTCAGTCCCGTGCCCACAGCGTGCTTCCCAAATCCAGCGCTGTTGCCTTAACTCAATTCCAGCGCGCGAATTCTGTGATTGTCGCTGTCTGTAATGTAAACCGTTCGGCCCTGCACGAACACGGAATGGGGCCGCGCGAGTTGGCATTGTCTGGGGTCCCCATCCGCCCCGTGGCCGCGTTGTCCGGTTCCGACCGCTGTTGAAATGATTCCGGTGCGCAGGTCGACACGCCGGATGACGTGATTCTCGCAGTCTGCGACGTACATGATTCCGTCGTCGGAAATGACGAGTCCTTTCGGGCCTGTCAGGCCTCCGGGGCCGGCTGAGCCAAATCGAGCGGCAACCGCAGGCCCGCCGTCGCCGGTGTAGCCGTTTTCGCCGCTTCCGGCGATGCGCGTTACTTTGTTCTGCCGTTCGTCGAGCGTGAATATTCCGTTGCCTTCTCTCAACGCGAGATAGATTTTCCCATCCTTCGGGAATTCGACGGACCGTGGTCCCGCCAGAGGCGTTCCGGTCAGAGAACCTTCATTCGGCGTCCGCCCGCCCTGCCCGTTTCCGGCAAACGTGGTAACGATGCCGGTCTTTGCATCAACCCGGCGGAGGCGGTTATTCAGCGGGTCGCATATAAAAAGGTTGTCGGACCGGTCGAAGTTAATGCCGTGTGGCTGGTTAAACTGGGCTCTTACCGCGGGTCCGCCATCGCCGGCGTATCCCGCCGTTCCGGTTCCAGCCACTGTCGAGATGATTCCCGACTTCATATCGACGCGTCTTATTGTGGCGCTGTCGCGCTCCACGAAATAAAGGTCGCCTTTGCTGTCGAACCGGACTTCATGAGGACCATTGAGCTGAGCGGCCTTCGCCGGGCCGCCATCACCGGAATAGCCTCTCGTTCCATTGCCCGCAACGACTGAAATTCTTTTGGTCCGCAAATCGACGCGAAGAACCCGCTGACTCCCAATGTCGGACCAGTAGAGTTGGCCGTCCGGCCCGATCAACGCGAAGAAGGGACTATTGATTTGAGCCTTGTCCGTTGTTTCGCCTTCCGCCGCCGACCCCTGGACCCCGGTTCCAACAACGGTAGTTATGCGCCCCGCTGGCGTTTGCCGGGCAAATCGGGGCGGGACTATAAGAGCTGCACCCAACTGCAGGAATTCTCGACGGGTCTGCTGACTGCTCATGCGTGAGCCTCCTTTGGAATCGTAAGGAAAGGATCGGTTTGTACGTTTCGCGAATTCTATTTTCTTCGTGTCTGGTTTGCACGTAAAAGCTTGCAAAGCGCGCTTCACGCGGTTCAATGCGTCATGCGAGTTCCCGTGAGTGACAGGTGCGGTAAAACGTAGGGATTGTGGACTAGTAGCTATCGCAAGTTGTATTTCCGGGTCTTCTCGTCCATTTCCTGCTGTCGCGTCAATTTCAGCGCAGTTTCTCGGGAAAGAGTCCCCGTCTGGGCGCCGGTCATGGCGCCTGTGGTTCTCATCTCGATCAGCGCCTTCTCCACAGCGCCCAGGGCAATGTTCACCAATGATCCGCCGTTTGCCACGGAGATCCTGGATTCCTTCATTCGCGACACCGTCATGTTGGCATTAAGCGTCGTCATCAATGGTTTCTTTACCGCGTCGGCGACGCGCGCAAACTCTTCAGCCGTTCGCAACCCGGCGCCGGGATAGATAACATCGGCCCCTGCGTTCGCGTAGGCAATGCAGCGGTCGAGGTTGTCCTGGCGGTCCGTGGAGTAGCACCTGACAGTAAGCACGACATCGGTGCGCCCATCGGCGGCTGCACGGATGTTATCGATCATTTGATTTTTGGAAATAACGTCGTTCGTACCGTTGCTGCGCGCGCGCGGGGTCCTGTCATCAAACATGACCGCGGCAATGCCGGCCTTTTGGAATTCCCTCGCATTCCGGTAGATGTTCAGTGGCTGATTGCCGAAATCATCGGCATCGGCAAGCGCTGGAATATTCACGCTCGCTGCAATCTTCCTCGCATACTCCAGAATTTCCATTGTCGAGATGGAACCGTTGTCCGGAAGCGCATAGCCGATTGAGGCTGCTGCGCTTGTTCCTATGAAGAGTCCTTTGAAACCTTCTACCTCAATAAGCCGCGCGGTCAAGGCATCATGCGCGGCAGGACACACAAACGGCTCCACCCCGCGCATCAGTTCACGAAACCGGACCGCCATAGAGGCTGAGGGAGAGGGTGCCTGTGGTTCGGGCATTGCAGCGCTCAACGCTTCGGCGCTTGCCACAAGTCCTGTCGCAGCGTAAGCAGCCGCGTGCATAAACTCACGCCGAGTCGTGTTTTTTTGCATAGATGCTCCTTGAAGTAGTCTTCGAATTTGGTGATGCCAGACGGATGGTAGCCAAATTAAAACCAAAGAGCCACCAGTGAAACTGAAAAAACTGGCCGCACTCGGGCGCGGGAGTATAGTATGTCCGCATTCTCGAAGATCAAAAAACAAATCAGGGTTCTGGAGGCTCGAGCCGACGACGAGTCTGAGAGGATCAACTTATGAGCGTGATTTCAATCTTTGCGGTAGCGTTAATGTTGTTTGTTTCAGTGCCTTCGTTCGCGCAGGGGTGGATTGAATATGACAATCGGGTGGACTTTTTCGGGGTCAATCTCCCGGCTCAACCCAGCGTGAAGGATATCAAGTACAACACAGAGTACGGTGTCCAAGTGTTGCCTGGACGAGTCTACAACAGCGAAGCCGGGGGAGAACGCTACTCCATCACTGTGGTCGACTACTCGAACCTCCAAAAAATGGAGGCAGAACGAGTCAAGCAGTGCCGAGCCGCCGGGGGAGAAGGCGACGTCTGCATGGATATTTATATGCACGAGATGCGGGGAGCGGTCATCTTTGCAACCTGGAATCTCCTGAACAATGCTCTGCAGAAGGGCAGCAAGGTGACGCGCGTGGCTTATTCCAGAACGGACCTTGTTGAAGGACAGGAGTTGTACATGACGAACGGAGACGGGTCCATGGTTATCGCCTCGATCTACATGCACGAAAACCGCCTTTATATCCTGGAAGGAACAGTGCCCGCGAATTCACCACCACCTGTCGTGTTCTTCACGTCCATGGGATTCCTCGATCAGGAGGGAAAACGGATTCGCTACTCGTCACCCTACGTCAACGGATTACCGAAACCGGCCCGCGGCCGATAGCCATCGGCAGGATGTTATTTAGGAGAAGAACATGCAATCAAGATACTGGACCGTTATAGCCCTTTCTGCGATTTTCCTGGCCATGCCGGTTTCGGCGCACCATTCCCACGCTCAATATGACCTGACGACGTGGACGCCCATGGAAGGTACGGTCAAGCAGGTACTCTGGCTCAACCCGCATACCTGGATCTACTTTGAAGTCACCGCCGCCAACGGTCAGGCCGCCACGTGGGCGCTGGAAGCCGCCGGTCCCAGGGAAATTGAATCGAATGGCGTCAAGCGCGAAGACGTTAAACCTGGGGACAAAATCAAGGTCCGATGCCATCTCATGACAGGCAACACCAAGGGTTGTCTTCTCGGCTATGTGACACCCAATCACGGTGACGCGGCACGCGGGCAGGGTGTCGAAAAGGACTGGGACTAGACGGCTGAGACTAGACTGACGATACGAGAAGCTATACTCCCGCGACTTCACATCGACAACTTGATCCGCTTCCGAACGGAGGAATATCCATGGGACGAATTCTCATCGGTTTACTGCCTGGACTGCTTGTTTCCGTGCTGGCGTGCGGGGAAGTGTGGGCGCAGGCGACGGCTCAGATCAACGGGAGAGTGACCGATCAGACCGGCGCAGCGCTGCCCGGAGTGGAACTTAGAGGAACACAAACCGCGACCGGTCTTGCCCGGAGTGCAGTGTCGGATGAAACGGGAGCGTATGTATTCACCAACCTGCCGATCGGGCCTTACCGGATAGAGGCAACGTTGCCGGGTTTTCAGACTTATGTTCAAACGGGCATTGTGCTGCAGGTCGGCAGCAACCCCGTGGTCAATCCCGTCCTGGAGGTCGGGCAAGTGACCCAGACCGTTGAGGTTCAGGCGGACGTCGCGATGGTGGAAACGCGGAACACGGATATCGGCGCCGTGATGGAAAATCAGCGCGTTCTCGAACTCCCGCTGAACGGCCGTAACGCGACCGACCTGGTCTTCCTGACCGCGGGGGCGACACCCGGTACGACTTCCGGTCTGAACTCGGGAGTCCGCAATTATCCCACCGCCGATATTTCCATTGCCGGCGGTCTGGCTTCGGGAACCATATATCTTTTAGACGGAGGCGTGCACAACGATCCGTTCAACAACCAGAGCCTTCCATTACCGTTTCCGGATGCGTTGCAGGAGTTCCGTGTGCAGACCAGCGCGATTCCGGCCCAATACGGCCATCACTCGGCGGCCGCTGTTAACGGTGTGACCAAGTCCGGGACAAACGAGTTTCATGGCGGCCTGTTCGAGTTCCTCCGCGACGATCGCCTCAACGCGCGCAACGCGTTTGCGACGGAGTCAGACGGACTCAAGCGAAACCAGTTTGGCGGAACCATTGGCGGACCGATCGTGAGAGACAAGCTCTTTTTTTTCGGAGCCCTCCAGACGACGCTCGAACGCAGGAGACCAACGACCGCCTTCGCCTTCATTCCGACGGCGGAGGTGCTGCGCGGCGACTTCAGGACAATCACCTCGCGTCAGTGCTCCATAAACCCAATCACCCTGACGGGGGGACCGTTCACAGGCAGCAACAATCAGGTCAACCCGGCCCTGTTCAACAGGGCTTCGATGAACATTCTGAGGCGGTCGACCTTTCCCACAACCTCCGACCCGTGCGGCCGAATTAATATCACCCGGCGAGAGACACGAGACACGTACGACATCGTGTCGCGCGTGGATTTTCAGGCCAGTGCCGAGCACAACATGTTCACCCGCTTTCTGGCTGCGCGCCTGGATCAACCCTCGGACTTCAGCGCAGACAACATGCTGGCATACAGCAACGCGGCGTTGGCCATGCGGGTCTATTCCGCGGTTTTCGGCGACACCTATATCATCGGTCCAAACACGGTCAGCAGCTTCCGCGCGTCGTTAAATCGCGGGAACATTCCGAAGATTCAGGCGCAGTCGTTCGGCGGCCCCGACGTGGGAATCAATATGTGGCCGGGCGTGCCGGGCGTATTGCGCGTGGCGATCTCGAATGGCTTCACGATCAGCTCGAACCTGGGGACGCCGACAAAATACAACCACACCTCGTTTCAGCTCGGTGAAGATGTGAGCATGGTGCGGGGACCTCACCAATTCGGATTCGGCGCCAGCTACGTTTGGGCGAGTTTCAACGGCACGTCGGGGCTCAATGCCTCGGGTCCATTTACGTTCAATGGCAGCGTCCACGGGCATGGGCTGGCCGATTTCATGCTCGGAAGACCGAGCGCCTTCTCGCAGAGTAATGAGACAAACTCGGACCCGCGCAACATCCAGTTCGGCATGTATGTCCAGGACACGTGGAAGGCGACGCCAAAACTGACCGTCAACGCCGGCCTCCGCTGGGATCCATTTATTACGGACTACGCCAAGCGGCGGGACTGGGTAGCTCATTTTTCAAAGGAATTGTTTGACCGAGGTGTTCGGAGCACAGTGTACAGGAATGCCCCGGCGGGGCTGATCTTCCCTGGCGACGCCGCCTATCCCGGCGACGGATACTGGAAAACCCGATGGATGTATTTTGGCCCCCGGCTCGGATTGGCCTGGGATCCGGGTGGCGACGGTCGGCTGTCGGTTCGGGCTGCGTACGGGCTCCTCTATGACCATGCGCCCTTTGGCCGCTACATCGGATATTCCCAAAGCGCGCCCATCGGCGGAGTTATTCAAGTCCCCTTCCCGCCGAGTTTCGATAACCCATGGGCAAACTACCCGGGAGGCAACCCATTCCCGATAATCAAGGACAAGAATTTTCCATTTCAGGAGGGCGCTTCGTTCCAGAATGCGAGCCTGGACATGAAGCCGACCTACTCGCAGCAGTGGAACCTGAGTATCCAACGGCAGCTTGGGTCTGACGTTCTGGTCTCAGCGGCCTATGTCGGGACCGCGCTGGTGAATCTTTGGACGAGTAATGAGAATAACCCGGGCATCCTGATTCCGGGCGGCAACAATACGGCGGCCAACGTTCCTCAGCGGCGGCTCTTGACTCTGCAGAACCCGGATCAGGGCCGCTTTTATAGCGGCGGTATCCGGACGACCACCAGCGATGGAACCGGGAGCTTTCACGGGATGATGCTTTCGGTTCAGCGGCGGAGCAGCAGCGGTTTGACGCTTCAGGGCAACTATACCTGGTCCCACTGCATCCAGGACATCATCGACCTCGGCAGCACGGGAGGGCAGATCTCCGTAAAGCCCTTTAACCGCAGGTCGAGCCGGTCCAATTGCGACCTGACGGATCGTCGTCACGTTATGAACGTGTCGTCGGTCTACCGTACGCCTTTCTCGAATCCGATCCTGCGCAATTGGCAGCTTTCGGGTATCGTCACGCTCCGGAGCGGACAGTTTCTAAGCGTCACTGCGGGAACCGATCGTGCGCTGAACGGAGTGGGCGGTCAGCTTGCCAACCAGATACTTCCGGACGCCTATACCCCGAACCGGTCGCTCGATAGTTGGCTGAACCCCGCGGCATTCGCGATACCCGCCCTGGGGACCTATGGCAACATGTCTCCACTAAGCATCGGTGGGCCAGGAAGCGTCCGGATCGACATGGGATTGACGAGGAGCTTCCAGATTACGGAGGGGCAGGACCTGCAGTTCCGAATCGAGGCCTTCAACCTTCCAAACCACCTCAATCCGGGGAACCCGGTCATAGCCCGCAATAACAGCAACTTTGGGCGGATTCTGACCGCCATGGATCCGCGTATTATGCAGATTGCGGTGAAGTACACATACTAGCGGTTACGACACAGACTCCATTGCCTCCGCCGCTTCGATGGGATACAGATGGGATACAGATGGGATGCAGTGGAGTCTGAGGTTTTCAAATATCGACTGCAGACATCGCGTAGCGAATCAGCGGCCGGCCGAAAATCAGGTGCATCGTAATAATCCCAGGTTCGAACGTTCCTGGTAGTACTTACTTCTTTGCTGCTTCGGCCTTTTTCTGTTCTTCGACCCAGTACAGGTATTCCTTTTCTGTATTCTCCAGTTCGATCAGGTAACCTTTCGGGTCGATGAACGGATTGGGACCGGGGCCATTGGCCATCTGCATGGACAGCGCCGCATACTTTTCGTGCATGTTGTACATCTTCGCGTGTGATCCCAGTACGACATCGCAAGGCAGCGATCGCAGCAGTTTGTAGCTGGCAGCGTAATCCTTGCCCACCTGAGTCAGCTGTCCGTTCTCTACCAGCTTGTACCGGTCCGGCCCGCCCATGGCGCCAACGATGACAACGTTGTATGGTTTGCCATCCTCCTGAACCTGAAACGCCCACGACGTGTTGCCGTCGGTGTGTCCCGGCGTATGATGAGCCACAAGAGTCATTCCGGCAAATGCGACCTCGTCGCCGGGCCGCAGAACACGGTCGATCGGGTGTGGCTTGCCTCCCGGACGCATTTTCTCCAACGCAGGAACATCCTTATCCATAGCGATCACCATGGCGCCGGTCAGCTGCTTGACGAGGGCGTCCCCTTCCATGTGGTCGCCATGAGCGTGGCTGCCCAGCAGGATCTTGATATCCTCAAAGCGAAACCCCAGATCCTGTACCGAATCCCGCACAACAGGCACGGTCCTCTCATATGTGGAGTTGATCAGGATGTGACCCTGCGGAGTTGTGATGAGAAAAGATGAAAGCGTTCCCGTGCCCACGTAATACAGGTTTCCAATAATTTTGTGAGGCGGAAACTGTTTGTCGGCAAATTCTCTTGGACCGTTGACATCGCGCTCCAGCGATTCCTTCAGCGTCAGCGCTCTCATTCCCTGCGCGCAGACTTGCGTGGAAAACAGAACAACAACCAGAAATGAGAGCAATAGTCTTTCAGTCCTCAAGGGATTCCTCCTGATGTAAGTCCAACTCCGGAAGCTAAGTTGGCGAAGTATAGCATCGCCAACAGCCTGCGCTAAAGAGAGCAAGGTTCATTGCAGTCCGGGCGCCAGTTCAGTCGTCCTCCACTTGGATGTAACTGAGCAAGAAACCGCGTTCGTCCTGCTAGAACAGTTCCCGAATGGGATAAGCGGTCCAGGCGTTTGTCGCGGGAACGTATTCGAAACCGCGTCCGAGCGGGTCGTCGCGGCGAATCGCCCTGTAGTCGATTCCAAGGGCAGAGTAGATCGTTGCCGCGACATCTTCGGCGCCGATGGGCCTGTCCTCGGACCAGCCGCCAATTTCCACGTGCTCGCCATCCGCGGTGGTTGCGCCCAGTACTTGTCCGCCACGCACACCGCCCCCTGCAAAGAGGGCCGAATGTACGAAGTGGTGATCCCGGCCCTGCAGTTCCGTAAGTTGCCCCGCGGTTCTGCCGAACTCGCCCTTGACCACGATAATCGTCTCGTCCAGGCGGCTTTTCCCGTTACTCCCCGGCATCGCCGCAAGGTCGGCAATCAGGTTCGAGACGCCCGCATCAAGTTGACGCGACGGTGGATAAATTCCTGCGTTTGGAGTGTAGATGTTCTGGTGATTGTCCCAGCCGCCCAGCGTGATCTGGATGTAACGCGTTCCCAGATTCGCACTCACGAGATTGCGGGCAACGATGCACGAGGTGCCGAAGCCGGAGTTGCCGTAACGCTGCCGCTCCGGGCCCGTTGATCGAAAAGCGGCATTCACGGCCGCGTCGTTCATCAATCCTCGCGCGGTGGAATAGTAGTCGCGCATCGCTTCAAAATCCGGTCTCTGGATTCCGTGTCCGGCTTCCAGGGCCTGAAGCACCGCGTACTGTTCCGCAAAAGCGGCATCGCCGTCGGGGTTCGCCAGATTCGCGAGACCGTTGTTGGCTGCCACTACATCAAACGGTGAGAAACGGCCGGGCAGATAGCCTTGCCGGACCAGGCTGGCCGTGCTGTTCAACGCAACGAAACCCGGAAGCTTCTGTCCTGCTCCCCTCCTTGGCTCGAATTCCAGAGCAACGATGGATCCGATGTTTGGCGCGATCTTTCCCGTCGCGCTGGCGGGACTCCGGGCAATCTGGCTCCAGGTCTGTGAAAGCGTGTGTACGAGGGCGGTCGACATGCAACTACGCACAATCGCAATGCGGTTCAGCTGCGACGCAATGCCCGGCAGGAGCCCTTCGGGAAAATCAATGCCGTTGATGGTTGCCGGCCGGAAATCCTGCGGCGTCCACGGCCCGGCCTTCAGGTCAAACGTGTCGATCTGGCTTGGCGCGCCTGCGAGCAGAATGAAGATCGCGTTCTTTGCCGTGTTGATCAGCGTTGCCGGAGGAGCCTGATACGTCGAACCCGTTTGCGCAAACAGATCGAGCGGAGATACAAAACACCCGGCCACAGCCGTGCCCGCGATCTGAAAGAACAGCCTGCGATTGATGATTCTCTCCATTCGTTTCAATCCGTTTCAATAGCTGAAAAGAAACTCCAATTTGTTCAGCAAAGCCCACTGCAGGGATTCAGCGCCGCGCCGAGCGCCCAGTTGGCGCATGACCGCGGATGCCACAATGCGTTCCGCCGAAGACGGATAGCGCGACAACGTTGCAAGGTACAGCTCTTCGACAATTTCCAACGGGTCGCTTGTTGCGCCCAGCAGCCGCTGGACGTTGGATCCGTTGTTGTTTGCGTGAATGCGCGTCATCACAAAATTCTGATTCATCATGTTGAGCGCCTGAAGTATCGACCCGCTCGAGTTCCGCATCGTCAGATCGCGGTCGCCACGTCCGAAGGCATTCAGGAATTGTGTGACCTGGCCGTTCGAGCGCGGCTCGCGGGTGTCGGGCAGTTGCATGGCCCAGCCGACGGGGGGCAGGGGATTGGTCGATCCGGCGAAGTCCATCGTGTAACGCGGAATGATTCCGGTGGCCGTCACGATCGCATCGTGGATCTCTTCCGCATCGAGCCGCCGCGCGAACTTTACTATGAATTTTGGGGACGCACCCCCGAATTTCCCCGAAGCCTCTAGAACATTGTGTACGACATCATCCGGCCGGCCAGGATGATGAGCGCCCACAGAAATATCGAGGTCAGCCCGGCGAGCCGGGCTCTTCCCGGCGGTTTCGGCGCATGATCCCACTGCGCGACCCGGCGTTCGGTGACCAGATGGTAGATCGCGGCATTCACGCCGGCCAATAAGAGAGCGATCACCTTAGTGCGGAAGTAGAAATTGCTGTACGCATTAGTCGCAAAACCGGCCAGCAGGAAAGTGCCGCTCACTAACATGACAACGAAACCGCCCAGAGTCCACGGCATCAACTGCCGATAGACCCTGGACACGGGACATGCCCGCATGCTGACGCCGAGCAGCCGCAGGTCAAACCAGAGCAGCGTGCCGACCGAGAAGATCAGGCCGAGGATATGAAGTCCCACCAGGATCTGAAAGCCCCACGCGGATTCACGCGCGATGCTTGCAATCCGGGTGGCTTCGATCCACTCCAGGATTTCCATAATTGACATGGCGGGCTACTCCAGAAGAATAAAACCGGATCCGGCCAATGCGACACCAAACCACAGGGCCAATCCCAGCAGGCCGCTCAGGCGAAGCCGAAACACTGGAGCGTCGTCCTGACGTGTGGTCTTCAGGTAAACGGTGAAATGGAATGCGACTGCTGCAAGCAGGAGCGCCATCTTCAACTGGAAGATCTCGCTGGCCGCGACCGCCGATGCTCTCGAGGAGAACATGAGTAAGCCCGTCGCAACACTCGTCGTCATGCCGATCACCATGGCCCGAGCCGCCGGCGCCGCGACCTCCGAGACGGGTTGATCCGGAAGCAGCACTCCCAGGAGTCTTAAGCCGGAAACAAACGCGCCCCCGGCCACGATCGTCAGGCCGAGCAGATGAATACCACTCAGCAATCCTGTCAGCGAAGACGAGCCGCCTATCGTCATGGCTATTCCCGTTGCCTGTAACCATTCGAAGAATGAATCAAGGTTGAGCATATTAGCGTTGATGCATGATCTGCATGTGATCCGTAATTGCCGCTGAGCCTGTCGCTAGAAGGCCAGCTTGAGGCCAAACTGCATCTGGCGCGCAGGCTCAGCGGTGTTGAAAATTCTGCCGAAGTTGGGACTGAAGGCGATCCGGCCGGGTATGTCGAAGTTGGCTTCATTCAGGACGTTGAACACTTCCCAGCGGAATTCGACTCGAGTACGTTCTGTTAAAGAAAAAGTTCTCGATAGCGAGGCATCAATATTTGTCAGGCCTGGCGCAAGCACGACATTGCGCCCCGCGTTCCCAAACGTGAAGGGCTCCGGCAAAGCGAACGCGGAGGTATCAAACCACCGTTCAGGATCCCGGTCGCCGCGCTTGAAGTTCGGATTGCGCAGAAGATGTGGCCGCTGGGCAGGACCTGCTCCGATATTGGCGCGGTCCCCCGCGGTATTCACCGTGAACGGCGCGCCGGACTGCAATGTAGCGATACCTCCAACCTGCCAGTCCTGGGTAATCGTCCGCCATAGGCCGGAGTTGGCGGCCGGAATCTGGAAGACCAGGCTGGATACAAAGCGATGACGGTGGTCGTAGCTCGACACGGCCTTCTCCGCATCAAGGTCATAAACGTTTTGTGGAAGATTCGCCTCGAAGGCGGTTGGTCCCGGATCGGACGCGTCGTCAATGGACTTTCCCCAGGTGTAGTTGGCGCTGTAGAACAGGCCTTGCGCGAGACGCCGTTCGGCTTTCAGAGTCAGGGCGTTGTACGTTCCCCAGCCGTTCCATCGGATTGTGCGGATCGAACTCAGCGCGGGCACGGGCCGGCGCGCATCGATAGATCCGGGGCCCGGCAGGGGAATATTCAGGAGGGTGCCGTTGTCGGCGCCAACCGTTCGGTTTCCCATGTAGGCAATCTCGAAGACTGTGCCGGCCATCAGCCGTTGAACGCTGAGCGTCCAGGTTCCTGTGTATTCCGTCCGATAGTCGTAATCCATCGTGTTGCCGCCGATGCTCCCAAGAGAACTCGACGTCAATATGTCTCTCGTTCTCAACGCCGGAACTGCCGCATCGGAAGCCGTATTGATGCTTTTCACGAGGAAGAATGGCAGGTTGCGCGCAAACGCCTGCTGCACGCTGTACGCCCACTGGTTCAGAAAGATTCCGTAACCGGCGCGAACCACCGTTTCCGATGTTCCGGGCAGTGTCCAGGCAAGGCCGAATCGTGGCGCGTACCGGCGATAGCTGGGCCGCAGCAGACTGCGATCGATGCCGGCTTCCGCGCTGGTCTGATATCGCACCGGGATCAAGGCCAGCGAGGCATTGGCTGAAGGAGAGATCCGGCCATTGCTGTCGCTCGAAATAATGAACCGGCCGCCCGGAACAGACACATCGACTGCCGAGAGCCGGTTCTCCACGTCCCGCATATGCTGGTTGTATTCATAACGCAGACCGACGTTGACTGTGAGTCCCGGCGCTGCCTGCCAATCGTCCTGCAGGTATGCGTGCAGCCAGTTTGTCCGGCCATGTTCCTCTCCACGGCCGATTCCTCCCTGCGCCGCCGTGGGGAATCCCAGCAGAAAGTCCGCGAACGCATTGCCATTGGTTGCATCCACTCGTGAGGAGGTCCAGCGGTTCGTGAACGAGAAGTTTCCGCGAGCGCTGTCCGGGTCGGATGGATTGAATCTCAAATGGAACAGGGAAGCGCCGAATTTAATTCTGTGCTTTCCTCTATTGATGAGCAGGTTTTCATAGAGATCGAAGCTTCTGTTCCTGCGGTAAACGAAACTCGGGGGATCGCCCATCGTGCTTTGAACGCCGCCAAATGAAATCTGCGGATAGCCCATGTCGCGCGGATCGCCTGTTACGCCCTGCAATCCAGTCTGCGAAGCAAAGTTGTTTCCCTGATTCTCGCTGACCTGGCCTCCGGAAACGTTCAGCCAGCCCATTCGAAATTCGTTGAGAACGTTATTCGAAAAGAAGTGCGAGTAGCTCAGCGCGGCGTTGTATGTGCGGGTGCCGACATTCCTGCCAAAGCCGGGAACGAGCGCCTCATTCAGTGAACCCGTGCCGAACGGCTGAAACGCGTTCACATTGTAAAAGCTGAATCGTCCGAAGAGCGTGTCGCGGTTCGATGCCTGTTCATCGATGCGGATATTCAACTGGTCCATATCGGTCGTTTCTCTGCCGGCCGACACAAGATTCTGCGTGACTCCCGGACGGTTGGGCAGCGGGACCTTCGAAAGAAACGCCTGCGCAATCGGATCCAGCCTTTGCTGCGGTATCACGTTATTCGAGAACGGCGTTCGTTCCCGCGTCAGTAAATTCGTAGTCAGCGGGTCATAGATCGCAGGATGCCCCGAAAAATCGCCCCGGCGCTGCGCCTCGATGGGAACCGTAAATGTCTTCGTCAGCGAACGCCTGATCCGCTGCCCTTCGTAGTTCCCGAAGAAAAACGTTTCGTTCTCTTTTACAGGACCACCGAGGGTTCCTCCGAACTGGTTCAGACGCAGAGGCGGGATCGGAGCATCGGGATTGTCGAAGAAGTTTTTCGCATCGAAGATATCGTTTCGGACGAATTCGAAAAGCGTGCCCTTAAATTCATTTGTTCCCGACTTCGTGACGACGTTAATCAGGGCCGAAGCCTTGCCGCCGAACTCGGCAGGGTATTGGGACTTCTGGATCTTGAATTCCTGGATCGCATCCACCGAAGGACTGACTACGAGATTATTGAAGTACTCATCGGTTACCTTGACGCCGTCGAGAAGGTAAATGTTATGGCCGCTCCGCTGCCCCGCAACGTTGACGACGCCTCCGGCCTGCTGAAGCGCCACGCCGCGTGTTCCCGAGGGCGGGCGAACGACGGCATCGCTCAGCAAGGCGAGATCCAGAAATTGCCGGCCATTCAAGGGAAGAACGATGATGCGCTGGTTTTCGATGACGTCGCTCACCTCGGCATTGCCGGTTTGAAGCAGTGGGGCCGCGCCTGCCGTTACCGATACTTCTTCGGTGATCGCCCCTATTTCCAGCGTGAAATCGAGCCGGGTGGTCTGTCCCACCGCCAGCACGATTCCGGACCGGCTCGTTCTACGGAAACCGGAGAATTCGACAGTAACGATGTAGTCGCCTACCGGAAGATTGGAATGCAGGAACTCTCCGTTGGAGTCCGTGAGCTGCTCGGATCGAAATCCCGTGGAATTGTGGGCAGCGTAAACCGCGGCGCCGGGCAGAACCGCTCCGGTCGAGTCGCGCACGGTTCCAACAATTTGGGCCGTGTTCGTCTGTGCCAGCGGCCCTGCCGGCAGGGCCGGACCGGCGCCGAAGAATCCAAGCAATAGCAGAACAGTCACGATCCGGAGCATGGCGGGTATTCTTCTACAGCTCTGAGAAAAACACCAGTTCCGCGGGCACCAACCCTCCTTCATCTATGACAAAAACTTCATGAAATCTTCAGGCACGGTTGCCCGCTCGTGGCGTTAAGATGCCGGGCAATCCGTAACATCGTTTCGAATACCTCCAGTAACAATGCGGCGCCCAACCAGCGCCGCATTGTTATTTATTGTTATTTGTCCGCTTACGAACAGCAGCTCGGCCCGCAGCAGGAGTCCGGTTTCGTTGCGCGGACGAACGCGCTCATGAATTTGCCGTCCACCTGCGGCGCAATCGCATCCACGTCGATACCTTGCCCCGTGAGAAACGCGCGGGCGTCTTCGGTTCGGTAGATGCGCGTCGGTTCCACTTCAACTGCTTCAAATCCGGCGGCGGTCAGCTTCGACCGGTACTCGTTCTCTTCAAGGGCTCCGGCAATGCAGCCCACCCACAGAAGCACGCGCTCACGAATCTCCGGCATCATTTCACCTCGCGTGACAACGTCGGACACGGCGAAACGGCCGCCGGGCTTGAGTACGCGGAACGCTTCGCGCAGCACCCGGTCCTTGTCGGCCGATAGATTGATGACGCAATTGGAAATGATCACGTCCACCGAGTTGTCCGGAAGCGGGATGTCTTCGATTTCTCCCTTCAGGAACTCCACATTCTCCACGCCCGCCTTCCTCTGGTTCTCGCGAGCAAGAGCGAGCATCTCGTCGGTCATATCGAGTCCGTAGACCTTTCCCGCCGGGCCGACCCGCCGGGCCGAAAGAAGCACGTCGATGCCGCCGCCTGAACCGAGATCGAGCACGGTCTCGCCGGGATTCAGCGTCGCGAGCGCCGTCGGATTTCCGCAGCCGAGAGACGCCTTCACCGCTTCCTCCGGGATCTGGGCGGTCTGGGCATCGTTGTAAAGGGACGAGGTAATCGGGTCCGTGTCCGTTCCGCAACAGGCGTCAGCCGCTCCGCAGCAGGAGGAACTGCCGCCTGTGAGGACGCGAAGCGCCGCCTCGCCATATTTCTCCTTCACTACTTCCTTGATGTTCGTCGTATCCATAATGTTCTCCTACTTGCAGCAGATGATTGTCTTTGGTTCGACGGCCTTGTTCCGCGTGCAGCATTCCGCATAGAGAAAGCCCAGAAGCTGCTGCAGGGCTTCCGCGTTGGCCGAATACCACAGGAAAGTACCCTCGCGGCGGACGCGCACCAGGTCCTCGTGCTTCAGCTTCTCGAGGTGGTGCGAAAGCGTGGAACCGGGAATGTCGAGTTCACTGCCGATGTCGCCGACGACGAGACCGTCAGGATGCGACGCCAGCAGCAATTGCATGATGCGCAGCCGGGACTCCGTGCCCATCGCCGCCAGCATGTCTGCATAACGAATCACTTGTCCGGGCTCATCTTTGGTTTTCGCATTTGCCATGGAGTTGTTCCTCATCTATCTCTATAGTTCGATAATAATAGAAATATGGAATCTGTCAAGCGGGAAGATTCGTGTGATAAAAAGCACGAGTAACGCGGCAGTCAGGAGACGAAATGAACGGTTGGCAAAAATGGGTCGCGCAGCCCCAGGGCCTGTGGCTGCGCCGGGCGCTGCTTCAGGTTCACCTCTGGACCGGTATCGGTCTGGGTTTGTACATCCTCGTTATCAGCGTTTCCGGGGTGATGCTCATTTACCGGAATGAGCTCTATAGAACATTTGCGCCCCAGCCGAGGATCGTGTCTGTTTCCGGGCCTCGAATGGAGCGGGAGCAATTGACAGCAGCGGCCGAGCGCGCCTATCCCGGCTACGCCGTTACGGATCTGAGGGAGCGAGGCGAGCCGAACCTCGCGGTCGAAATCTCACTGAGCCGGGGCGAAGAGCTGACGCTGCGTCTGTTTGACCCCTATACAGGAGAGGATCTCGGTTACGCGTTGCCGGCGGGTTTCCGTTTCACCGCGTGGCTGCTGGACCTGCATGACAACCTGCTATCGGGCGAAACCGGGCGCAGGGTCAATGGTATCGGCGGGCTTTCCCTCGTCCTGATGTCCGTTACCGGAGTCATCATCTGGTGGCCTGGGATCCGAAGCTGGCGCCGCAGTCTGAGTATTGACCTGAGGACGAACTGGAAAGCCCTGAACTGGAGCCTGCACAGCGCTCTGGGTTTCTGGTGCCTGGCTTTTGTCTTGATGTGGGGAGTAACCGGAACTTACCTCTCTTATCCCCAGCCATTTTCGGACGTCGTGGAGTACCTTGAACCTTTTGACGAGAACAATCCGGTGGAGCGCATCGGTGATACGGTGCTGTACTGGCTGGGCTACCTGCACTTCGGCCGGTTTATCCGGCGAATTCCCGGTTGTGGCCCGGGTTGCAACTCGACGCTCATGGCGGTCTGGGCCGTGTTCGGACTGATGCTGCCGGTGATGTTTGTCACCGGCGTGCTGATGTGGTGGAACCGGTCTGTCGGCAAACTTTAACGAGTCACCTGCCTGCCGGATACTCGCGATACACCGAAGTGGTTCCGTCTGCCTTGAACAACAATACTTTATAGCTCTGCGCCGGTACGTTTGGAACTTCCATACCCGGCGAACCGACAGGCATGCCGGGAACCGCGAGACCCTTGGCCTGCGGCCGTTCCTTCAGGAGCCGGTGAATCTCCGTGGCCGGCACGTGTCCTTCGATCGTGTATCCATCGACGATCCCCGTGTGACAGGACTGAGCAGACTTCGGAACGCCATACTTCTGTTTGTATTCGGCCATGTTCTCCACTTCGTGGACCGTGACTTCGAAGCCATTCTCCTGGAGATGCTTCACCCACAGGGAACAGCAACCGCAGGTTGGGTCTTTATAAACCGTAACAGCAGGCCCGGCTGCGTACAGTTGCAGAAGCAGAACAGACGCCACGACCGCCGCACTGAATAAAAGTAGCCGTAAACGCATTGGTGAGTCCTCCCTTAAAGCCTTGGATCCGGAATTATACCCCTGCGGTCACACTTTCGGGCGCTGACGCTTGGGGAGACGGACTGGTCACGAAAGTGGTCATGTAGTACCATGGCGGGTATGGCAATCAGAGAAAAAACAATTGCGGCAGCGGAGTTCAAAGCGAAGTGCCTTCGAATTCTGGAAGAGCTCGAGCCTGGTGGAATCCTGATCACCAAACGCGGCCGGCCGATAGCGCGTTTGTTGCCGGCAACAACGGTGGATAACGAAAAGCTCATTGGATCAATGAATGGAAAAATTGAAATAAAGGGTGATCTTTTTTCAACGGGAGTTCGATGGGATGCTGAATCTGGATACCCACATCGTCGTAGCCGTTCTAAACGGAGATCTGAGTAAAGAAGAGTACGCATTGGTCTCGGTCGAACCCCTTGCCATTTCGGCGATTGTCCTGTGGGAACTGGCAAAGCTCGTTCAGCTTAAGCGCCTGAAGCTGGATCTGGAGAGTCCGGAGTTCCGGGAGTTTGCGAGGCAGGTAGCCATTATCCCGATCACTCGCGAAATTGCACTCAAGAGCACTCAACTCGATTTCCAGTCCGATCCTGCCGACGAGATTATTGCCGCCACCAGCGTCGTCGAGCACATTCCGCTGCTGACACGCGACAAGAAACTCTTGAAGTCCAGGACCGTCCCCATCGCCCGCGTTTGAACTTTCGAGGTCCGGGAGTGATGGTAGGCTGTCGGGTATGTCGTTTCTCGTCCTTCTTCTGGCGTTGATCTCGCAGGCTCCTGCGGGAACCGTCATTGTTGAGGTTGGCAGCAGGTCCCGGCCTGTCGCGCAGGTGGAGGTCGTGGCAGGCGAACAATTCGCTGTTACCAACGAAAATGGCGAAGCCGTGCTTCAATTGCCGCCGGGGCCGGTGGAAATCACCATCCAACGATTCGGTTTTACACCGCAAACCATCCAGGCCAATGTCGCAGTGGGCGGGACGGTTCGACTTACTGTGGAACTCCGGCCCGAAGTTGTACTGAGAGAAGAAATCACAGTAACGGCAACACGAACGGAAAGGCGCATCGAGGACGAACCGTTGCGCGTGGAAGTTGTCGATGCGGAGGAGATCGAAGAAAAAACCCTGATGACGCCCGGGGATATCGCGATGCTCCTCAACGAGACCAGCGGACTGCGCGTTCAGGTGACGGCGCCCTCGTTGGGCGCCGCAAACGTGCGCATCCAGGGATTGCGGGGACGCTATACGCAACTTCTTGCGGATGGGCTCCCGCTCTACGGCGGACAAACGGGAGCTGTGGGCCTGCTCCAGATTCCTCCGTTGGATCTGGGCCAGGTGGAAGTGATCAAGGGCGTCGCTTCGGCTCTCTATGGTTCGTCGGCGCTGGGCGGGGTGATCAACCTGGTTTCACGCAGGCCTGTGGAGGCCGAGCATGAGTTGCTGATCAATCGCACATCGCGAAATGGAACCGATGCAGGCTTCTGGTTTGCAGAACCGATGAGGAACGGATGGAGTTATACGCTCCTTGGCGGAACTCACTTCCAGGAAAAGACCGATATCGACAGTGACGGCTGGGCAGACCTGCCGGGCTATCGACGCGCACTGATTCGCCCGCGCGTGTTCTGGGACAACGGGACCGGACGGTCCGTGTTTGCCACCGCGGGCGTGATGGCCGAGGACCGCGAGGGAGGAACTATCGGGAACGCGGCCGTACCGGCAGGTCCTGGTGGAAGCCCGTTTCCCGAAGAACTGGATACGCGGCGGTTTGACGGTGGCATGGTTGGCCGCTTTGTATTCGGAAAGCAGCTCGTCTCCGTCCGTGGATCGGTGATGACGCAAAGACACCGGCATCAGTTCGGCGGCGTCACGGAAAGAGATCGCCACCACACGTGGTTTGGCGAGGCCGCGCTGAGCGGTTCCGGACGCGGCCATACATGGACGGCGGGGTCCGCGATTCAGTCGGATCTGTATCGGAGCCGCGACGTCCCGCGTTTTGATTACACCTACACGGCGCCCGCGATCTTCCTTCAGGACGAATATTCGTTTGGCTCCCGCGTGACGCTTTCCGCGAGCGGCCGGCTCGATATTCACAGCACCTACGGCACGTTTTTCAATCCACGCTTTTCCGCGCTGCTTCGGCTGCCGAAATCCCTCATTGCGCGGATATCGACGGGAACGGGAGTATTTGCGCCTACTCCTTTTACGGAGGAAACAGAGGCCGTCGGACTTTCAAATCTGGCGTCCCTTCGGAATCTGAAAGCCGAAGGCGCATGGAGCGCTTCCGGCGATCTTGGATGGAGCAGACCGAACGTCGAATTGAACGGAAGCGTCTTCGGCTCCATAATCCGCGACGCTGTTCAGTTGCGCCCATCCGCGGAGGCAGCGAGTGGATTACTGGAGATCGCGAACACAACCGGGCCCACGCGAACGGCCGGGACGGAATTATCGGCGCGGTTTCGAGGTGGGCCATTCGGCCTGACCCTGACCCACACGTTCATACATTCGACTGAGATCGACATTCGAGATAACCAACGCGATGACGTGCCTCTGACGCCCCGGAACACGGCAGGCATGGTTGGCATGTGGGAAGACGAAGATCGCGGACGTATCGGGGTCGAGTTGTTCTACACCGGGCGTCAGCGGCTGGAAGACAATCCCTACCGGGATTCGAGCGTGCCTTACTGGATCGTCGGCCTCCTGGCGGAACGCAGGTTCGGCGTTATCCGCCTCTTCATCAATGGAGAGAACCTGACCAACGTCCGCCAGACCCGCCATGATCCTGTCGTCCGGCCCGGGCGGCATTTCGATGGCCGATGGACCGTGGATGCATGGGCGCCTCTCGAGGGCCGCGTCGTCAACGGGGGAATAAGGATCAGCTTCTGAATGCTTCGATCTCAGTTGGAGTCCAGAATTCTGCGAGCCTGACGAAAGACATCGTCGAACATGGCTTCCGTCAGTTTTCCGGTCTGCGTGTTTTGCTGGCTCGGGTGATACGAACTGATCACTGTCACGCCGTCAGAGAGATCTGACGCCTCGCGGTGGCCGAACGGCGGCATCGGCGATGGATTCGACCATCCAAGCTGTTTGCGCGCGCCGAAATAGGCCTTGAACGCGATCAAACCGAGCGGCACGACCACTCGAATTCTTTTCAGCCGTTCCAATTCATCGACCAGGTAGGACCGGCAGTTTTCGAACTCGGCCGGCAGTGGCTTGTTGTCCGGAGGAGCGCAGTGCACGGCGGCGGTGACATAGGAGTCGATGAGCTTCAGCCCGTCATCGCGGTGCGTGGAGGAGGGTTGGTTTGCGAAACCGAAACGGTGAAGGGCGCGGTAAAGCCAGTCGCCCGAACGGTCACCCGTGAACACTCTTCCCGTGCGATTGCCTCCGTGCGCGGCCGGCGCCAGGCCCACCACCAGCAGGCGTGAATTCAGCGCTCCAAGACTTGGGACCGGCCGTCCCCAGTACTCCGAGTCACGAAACCGCCGGACCTTCTCTCGCGCCACCTGCTCGCGGTAAGCGACCAGGCGCCCGCACCGCGTGCAGTCTATGATTTCACTTTGGGCCGGACACTTGGCCATTTTCAATCAGGACCGTGACTCCGCCGTTGAAGTAGAGCACTTCCCGGTCTCTCGTTATCCGGATTGCCGTTGGCTGCCCCAAAGTTCTCAGGACATCCGCGCGCGGTGTCCCGGACAGCGGCATCCGAACGGCCTGAGCGGGCGCCGGCGCGCCGAAGGTGCTGATCGGCGCCTGAACGATCGCAACGCCGGGCCCGATGACAGGTATCACGACGTTCGATGGATAAGCGTGGCCACGTGGAGATCGCACCGTTTGCTGTGTCACGACGACCGGCCCGTTGAATTGATTGAACTGGTTGAACTGAATCACGACTGGCGGAGTGATCATTGGCGGTGCGGGAATGAATCCCGTCTGACCCCAATTCGGAGTCCATTGCGGCACGGGTTGTGCCACGGCAAACTGACCTGGCGCAGGAAGCACAGGGACCACAGTCGCGGGTGGCGCAATTCCGGCGGCAATAAATCCGGCGCGTTGCGCCTCCAACGCGGCTGGAGCGAGCAGCAACGCCAACGCGGCCGTGATGACGAGGCGAGATTTGAACGTCATAGTTACTCCTTATATAAGGATCTGACTGGATTCTACTCTGATTAACTGCAGGCGGGCCCTGTGTTCTCATCTGTGTCGGTAGCAAGTAGAAATGTCCGGTTTTTGTAGCAAGTGATCTGTCCGGTTTTGTTGTTTTAAGTTCATCGCCGCCGTGCCTGTGGAAATGTGCGAAACCCAGCAGGGTTTTGCACATTTCCATCAGGCTGCCTTCTTCTTTCTT
>CAMBFR010000069.1 GCA_945865815.1 Candidatus Sulfopaludibacter sp. SbA3 | reverse complement strand
GTTTTCGCTTACGAAAATGGGAATTCACCCGTCAGACCCCGATTTTCGCCGCGGCCGCGACACTCCGGCCGGTCAGTGAGTCTCCGACAACGAGTTCGACGGTGCTTGTCACACGGGTGAGCCAGATCGATTCTCCGCCCCCAACTGCTATACGCGCTCCCCGGTTCGGATCGACTTCCAGAATCGTTCCATTGTCCCGGTGGCACAAGGCGCCGGCCTCCGCTTTCCAGATCAAAAGCTTTTCGCCGGCGACGTTCAGGAACGCTCCGGGAAACGGCTTGGTCAGCGCGCGCACGTAACGGCAGATCTTTTCCGCACTCCAGTCGGCCGACACCCGGCCGTCTTCAGGTGTGCGCTTGTAATAGCGCGTGACTCTCGAGTTGTCCTGAGGCGTGCGCACGATGGAGCCATCGGCGATCCGGGGAATCGTACGGCGGAGCATGGTGATGGTGGTCTCGTTTACCTTTTCGTTTGCCGTTCGAATGTCGTCTCGCGGCTCAATGACGAAAGGTTCGAAGTCCAGGATATCGCCCTTGTCCGTCTTGTCCTCCATTACGAAAAGACTGTTTCCCCATGGCCCGCCGCCTTCGATGATCCTCCAGTTGAGAACTGCGGCTCCGCGGCCGACCGGCAGCGGAGATGGGTGCACGCCGATCGACAGCTTTGCGGGAATACTGAGCACGTCCCTTTTCAGGATTTGCGACCAGCCGCATTGAAGCAGCACATCGGGATTCCGCGCCCAGATCCAGGCGGCTGTTGCGAGGCTGTTAATGTCGGCCGTGTAGTGGATGTCTTCCGGGCGGCGCGCAGCGAACGCGGCAAGCGGGTCATAGTTGCTTTTCGCGGCGCCGGCCTGCGGACTCAGGTTCACCACACCGGCAACATTCGCAATCTCCTCGATCACGCCCACGGCATGCCGCGCGAGAGGAGTACATCCGACAACAAGGACACGCAGATCAGTTCGCGGCATGTAACACCCGCCAGGCTTCGCTGCCCGCATGCGCGCGCAGAACGCCTTCAGCAATTTTGTCCGCTACAGCCTCGAAATCACGGGGACGCGAGCCCTGCGCGGACCATGACAGGTACTCGATGGATCTCAAGTCGATAACTTCACCATTGAACGAAGGCACAACACGCCCAATCACCTCGTTCATCGCCTCGACTCTCGCGGCTTCCACTTTCGGAGTACCAGGTGGAATCCCGAGCGTGAGACCGATCACCCGCTTGTTGAAGGCGCGGGAGCGGCGGCACAGCTCTCGGACATGCAGGTCGAAAGTGTCGACGGAGACGTAGCCTGCGACGTCGGCAAACCCCGGCGCTAAAAGAACCAGATAGCTTTCGCTGGAATCCCTGAGCGTCGTGTAACTCTCACGGAGCAGCCGGCCGGTGGTTCCGTGTTCGAGCCAGCAGGGGTTGATCATCCATGTCTGGTTGTGGCGCGTGGTTCGTCCCAGGCGATCACAAATCAAGACGTCGAGGGACGGGGTTGCCTCCAGGTCCGCGCCATTGAAACAAACATCTCCGAGATGCGTGATAGTCGCCCAGATATTTACGAGCATCGCACTTCCCTCCCCGCTTCAACGGTCTCCATGAAGGGATCGACATCAAACCCGCGTTCCACCACTTCAATTGCTTCAATCGCTTCAATGGCGTCGTACCACAGGGCCGCCATCCTGTGGTATTCGTCGCGCGCGCCCAACGTGAGCGAATCGGCGACGCAAAGTATCGTCTCCAAGGTTACGACGTCTCCAGGTGTGCCGGGCGTTCCATCCAGCGAACGGACGCGCGGTCAAAATCGATGAAATGAACCCGGCCGGTCTGGTTAAACGCGATGTCCACAACAGCTCCCGTTGCCCCCGCGCCGTCCGCATAGAACTCGGCGGCCAGACTCAGGTTCGAATCGAAGTGATAAAGTTTGCGGCCGCTTCCGGCCCAAAGATCGCCGGAAGCATCCAGCCGCACCGCCCAAACGGGGGCGCAGAACAGGTCATGACCCAGGCGTGAAATCACTTTGCCGTCCGGGTCCAAAACAAAAATCCCGCAAATTGTTTCGTCGCCGACAAACACACGATCTTTCGCAACTGCGATGGACGTCGGCCGCAGGAGTCCATCCACATCGAAGGACGTAACCGGCTGGAGCGCCGCGTCGAAGACGTGGATCGACCGATAGCGGGCGTCTATGCGCGGATCGTACGAGGCGAGCCAGAGCCGCTCTCCATCGGATGCGATAACGCCGGGCCGTTCGACCGGACAATCCCAGTATTGAATCTCTCCCGTCTGCAGATGGCAGATGGCAATGGGTCGCGATGCGGCAGCCGTCACAAACAGTCTGTCGCCGGCGATCGCCATCTTCTTGGGTGACCCGATCTGCCCCGCGGCAAGGACCTCTGCCACGTAGTTGCCTTCGGGATCAAACTTCCGGACATTGCGCAGGCCAAAATCGGAGACATAGCTAAAGCCGGCCGAGTCGGAGACCAGCGAAATCGGCTTTGCGAAAGCCGCGGGCCAGGAGTTCATGGCGGGCCGCGGCACGGCCCCCAACTGCAAGGCTTGCCGTTCCGCGCGATTCAGACGATCCAGCACCTGGAGATTGGCCTGATGTTTCTCGTCGTATGTAAGGTCTGTTCTCTTCTGCAGCTTTAGCCAATCCGCAACGACGGCACGGCGCGGTGACACAAGATGGTCCACATCGATCAATTCCGTCAGGCCATCCTCGTATTTGATTTCCACCTGTGCAGCGTCCGCGCGGGCGATTGCGACCGGAAAGCGCCGCCCCGTCAGGTTGTACACGCTCACGCAGGGCCCGTTGGGCCGGTGAACCGATAGCCGATTGTTGTAGGAATCCACAACGCAAAGGACCGTGCCGTGGTTTCTGGTCTCCAGGCATACGATGCCGAGCGGACAGAACAGCTCTCCCGGTTCGCTGCCAAAACCGCCGAATTCGAAATCGAAATTCCATGCGGGAGCGCAAAACACCTGGACGCGGTGGTTGGAAGAGTCGACGACGTACGCCCGCCCATCGAGAAACGCCAGGGCGGCGGGGTGACAGAACTCTCCAGCGCGCGAGCCTCTTCGTCCGTGCGCCTGAAGCCCGTTGCCGGTGTCGACGAGCACACGGTGGTTCAGTTCGTCGACAAGAATCAATTGCCCGGAATCATCGCGTACCCAGTCGCGAATCGGACCAATTGGTTCGGTCACAGTCATGGTCTTGGCGTCACTCCTTGATCGGCGTCAGGCGACCGTCACAAAGTGCCCTGGAGCTGCGTCTTTTGCGCCGTCAGCACAGGGAATATGCAATTCGCAATCCACTCACTCGGGCATAAAGCCCGCGACCCGGCGAGGCGAAGTGCCGCACCTGTGCGCGAATATCGGCAAGCCAGTCGATGTCCTGCACTACGTGCCCACCGTCGATTTCTCGCAAGGGCTGCGCGATTATGTCGCGTGATTTCAGGCCGCTTCCAGACGAGTATCCATCTAATGACGACGCGAACAGCGCCTGCAGTCGGTGCTCTCGGTGCCCAATCTCGCGGGGGACACCGAACTCAGCGCACGGTTCTACGTGGCAAGATCACTGGAAGAAATCGGCGAAACAGAGAGGGCGATCGAAGAACTCGGTGGTGTCTTGAAGTTGGAACCAGGACATGGAAAAGCGCGGGAATACTACGAGAGGCTTGCCGGCGCGCGATCTGTGGGCGCGGGGCTGAAGCCCCGTGCCCACAGGTAACTCGGCTGCTAATGGGCGCCGATCTTGATATCGACTGCGCCGTGGATGTTTGCAACCTGCCAGGCGTTGCCGTTCCTTCTGTAAACCAGGGTGTTTGTTCCTTTCACTCCGCCGGCAACCTTATCGGTGCCTTCCATCACAAAGTTGAAACCGGCCCAGCCGGCCGTATCCCAATTTCCAACTCGGAGATTCGAAATCGTCAGCTTCCTTGCGGGAGTTGCTGAAAGAAGGCGCGTCACCCAGACGGACGCGCGCAGGGCATGCCCGTCTTCGTCATACCAGACTGCGTCGGGCGCAATGACCCTCTGAAAATAGGCAGCGTCGCGATTATTAAAGGCAGTGACGAGTGCGTTCACTTCCTCGGCGATTGGACCCGCCGGTGTCGCCGGAGGAGCGAATATTCCCCCTGCTCCGCCACCCTGGGCCAGCAACGTGCCGGCGAATGCCACAACAAAAAGTGTAAAAACAAGCGATCTCTTCATCAGCTCCTCCTCAAGAAGTCGGGTAAATTTTCCGGCAGGAATTATAACTCGGAAAGGCCCCAGCCGACCGCGCTTTCGATCCCCGCCCCATCACCTTTCAAGAGGGCTTCCTTGGCCGCGAGTTCCAAAAAGCCTCCGAGGCAGCCGCAGCGGGTCGAGCGAGAGGACAGAACCAACTGAAGATGGCCCTTCAGATCCGGCGTTCCCGGTTGAATCCTGTGGCAGGCTTCAAGCGTCTGTCGAATCGGAAACCTCGGGCCGCAGGCCTGATGAACGGCGTCGCGAAGCGGAAGAAGTTCGACGCCTTCGGTCAGGATGCCGCCTTCAGTCGCGTTAATGAATCGAATGCCTGGGGTGGCGCGGAAGCGCCGCACGAAATAGTCGCGATAGGCGATCATGTTCTCGGTCGTCGGAACCATCCGTCCCCAGACATCGGGCGCACGAACGAATCGGGGCGAATCGGGCTCAAAGAAGTCGTTGTGATATATCGTGTGGCTGGCGTAGTCGCGGTCCCAGGAATACGCAAAGTCCTGTCCGGCCATGATGATCGGATCGCAGCCGAAGCTGCACGCGAGATTCAGAGCAGCCGTGGCGACGCTCCCCCACACTTCGATCGGCGTACGCGGACGGTCAAACTCTCGAAACAGGCTGTCCGGAAAGACGCCAACCGAAAAAAGAAACCTCTTCCTTGCGGCGGCCATGCCGGCAGGATCGACCGCCTGCTCGGCAATGAGAAACGTTTCGGGCGGCATCGCGCCGATGATGTGGCTCGCATTCAGGGCGCTCGGATCCGCCATGACAACCGCATGAGGAACGATGCCCGCGGCAAGCAGCGGCCGCAGCGCCGTATCGACCGCCAGGATAAAACATCGAGATTCCAGCCCCGCAAGGTACCTGATGTTCCGATCCAGCGATGGACCCGCCGATACGAGCACCAGCGGCACGCCGGCGAATTTATTGAAAAGCCGCCCTGCCACGGGGTCCGATGAATATCGAAAGTTCGCTATGGCGTTCGTGAAATACGTCGTCCCATTCTTAAAGTGCGTCAGCAGGTTTGCGGCTGTGTCTCGCAATCGCGTTCGGAAGGACGCCTTCAATCTGTCCGCCAGGTCTGGCTGCAAGCGAGCCGCCGCGGGCCACTCCACCCACAGAAAACTGTCATTCTCTTGACAGTGATCCAGGCCCCAAGTGTCGAAAAACCGGCACGCCTGGTCTCCAATGATGAATTGAAAACGCTGATCTTTAAGGAGAAAGGCGTTCTTCGTGTCGGCCGAAAAAAGTTTGAAGAGTTCCTGGTCCGGTTCGAGAACGATAACGCGCGCGGATGGTTTCAGGCGCTTCCGAAGCACCTCACTGCTGTAGCCCAGGCCCCATCCAAAGTGCAGAACCACATCGACTTTTTCCAGGGGCAAGGCGGAATAGAACTTCCGGCATTCCCCGTCCGGATCGTAGGCGCTGTGGTAGGGCAATCCATCCACTTCGACATTGGTATGTCCGGACCGGCTTGTCGTGATCCGCAGTCGGTCGGCTGGCATAGGTATAGCTTTAAGCAAGCGTCCTGCCTTTACGGTCTTTCGTGGCACTCGAAGTGCAAGATAACCACCAAGTAAGACAAGGAGGCCACATGCCGACGTTGGAAGCAGCTACCAGTCAACCCCGAACGAAGATGTTTCTGGACGTGCCGACGGCCGCCGAGATGGCTGGCTTTTCGATTCGCCATTTCCGCAGAATCATTGAGGAAGACCGCATTCCGATCGTCCAGATTGGCCGCAAATTTTTCATTCTTGGCCGTGAATTCAACAGCTGGGAATCGAGCAGGAAGCTGAAACGTACGGCGTAGGGCGTCTACAATAACGGTAGGTGACACCTACGGTATATGTAAGACAGATCCAGTCGGTGTCACCTTTCTACTCGTATCGGCCGTCATTCGCCTTGCTATCACTCCGAAACCCGGCCTCGCTTGACCCCCCAGCCGAATCACGTTACATTCCCCGTACTTTGTGGGTACGGAGGAATCCAAATGAAAGAGAAACTCGATTTTATCCGGCTGCCGCTGCTGCTGGTGGCGCTCTTCTTTGTCGGGAAGCTCGCGATGGGGGCGCTTGACGCCTCGTACGAAGTCGGCAACCGGGTCTTCTCGATGGTAATTCTGCAGACACATCTGGCGCTGTTGTGGGCGGCTGTGGGCAGGCGCTATCGAGGATACGGCCTGAAGGATGCGGTGCTTTCCGTCGTGATGATCGTCGCTGCATCGCAGATCCTCATTCTGCTCGCCACGGCCGGTTCCTATCTGACCGGCATCGATACACACTTCAACTATCCGGAAGCGCTTGGTCTGCCAGGTCCGGTCGAATTTGGGGCGGCAATGGTCAGCCGACTGGGCGGCCTGGTCGTGAACTGTATCTTCGGAGCGGTACTTGGTTTGATTGGCTGGTCGCTTGGAGGTTTGATTCCGGCGGGAACTGCTGCGTCACGCAACGGGTGATTGGTGAAGACTGTCTGCGGATTTCGGATTACGGATTTCAGTGAAGCCTCTTTGAGGAATGCTTCACGAAATCCGAAATCCGAATTCCCAAAACCCTGATTACTTCTTCGCGGCTCCCAGCACCGCGTCCTTGGCAGCCTTTGCAACACGGAACTTCAAAACAGTCTTGGCCGGAATCTTGATTTCGGCGCCGGTTGCGGGGTTGCGTCCGAGACGGGCCTTCCGCTTTTGCTTAACGAGCTTTCCGAGTCCCGGAAAAGCAAACTCGCCCTTTTTGGCCTCGCGGTAGGCCAGGTCGGTCAACTGAGTCATGAATTCTTTGACGTCTTTCTTGCTGACGCCTGTTCTCGTCGCCATTTCGGTGACGATCTGTGTCTGGGTCATTTTTGCCATCAATCCTCCTTTTAGTGTTTAGTGTCATCTATGAGAGCCGCCGCACCAACAAAACGTAATGAAGTTAAAGTGTGTGCAAGGTTCTGTCAAGCAGGGCTTCTCTTGAATGCTTTTAAAATCTCCCTCAGATCGTACCGAAGAATGATCGGACGTCCGTGAGGACATACTGTCGGAACGTCTGTTTTCATGAGTTCCCCCACCAGCCATCGCATCTTCGTTTCATCCAGAGGCGTGTTGATTTTAATCGCAGCGTGACATGAAACCGTCGCTGCAATTTTCTTTTTGAGCGCCTCAATGTTCATCACCTGAGTTTCCCGCTCGAGACCATCCAGCAGTTCCACGAGCAACTTCTCCACCGCGGCAGGCTTGAGAATCGCGGGCGCGGTCTTGATCGCTATCGTCTTCGGGCCAAACGGCTCCACTTCGAAACCATTGCGCGCCAGCTCGGGCACGATGTTGTCCAGGATTACAAGCTGACGTGGCGGTAACTGAACAATGATTGGCAGTAATAATCGCTGCACATCGAGCTTTCCTGCAAGCTTTTGTCGCAAATAAAGTTCAAATAAAACGCGCTCATGGGCGACATGCTGGTCGATCACGACCAAACCGGTCGAATCTGTCGCAACGATAAAGCTGTCGCGCAACTGTCCAATGGGCCGCACTTCGCTCCGGACACGATCGAATTCCGGATATGACGCCGCATCCAGGGGCATCGCCTGCCCGGCCATATCGTAAGGCTCCAGACCGGCTGCAAACGGCTCGCGCGCGATCGGATCGCCGCCCCACGAATCGGGAACGCGAGACTGGGGTTCGGGCGCTGTAAACGGCGACTGGCCGGCGTTTCCCGAGTCCATCGGCACAATGGTCTTGTCCTGTGTCAGGCCCGAAAGGATCGTGTCGCGAATGGCGTCGTGCACGAATGACTGGTGTTTGAAGCGGACCTCGGTCTTCGCGGGATGCACATTGACGTCGACATCCTCGAACGGAATATCCACGAAAAGAATCGTGACCGGGAACGTTCCCGACGGCAGGATGTTGCGGTACGCCTCGCTGATGGCGTGCAGAATGATCTTGTCCCGCACAAGCCTCCGGTTGATGAAAAAAAACATCGAGTTCCGGTTGTATTTCTGGATGTGCGGCCGCGAGGTAAAAACGTGGATCTTGACGCCGGACCGGCCGTAGTCCTTCCGGTGCTCGACCATCTCGTCGAGCAGATCCTTGCCGAAGACCTGAAAAATGCGGTCGCGAAAACCGCCGGCTGCAGGCGCCGAAAGTATTTCAAACCCGCCGCTCTTCAAAAGAAAGTGAATGCCCGGAAATGCGAGCGCATAGTGCGTGCAGTAACTGGTGATCTGGCTGAGTTCGTACGACTCCGAGCGGAGAAACTTGCGCCGCGCCGGAACATTGAAAAAAATGTCTTCCACGGTGATCTGGGTTCCGCGCGGAAACGCCTGCTCGCGCGTTGAAATCAGCTTACCGCCGGCGATCTCGATCGCGGTGCCGATCGGACCATCGTCCTGCGTGTCCAGCCTGAGCCGGCACACGGACGCGATCGACGGCAATGCTTCCCCTCGGAAGCCGAGCGTTTTTATGGAAAACAGGTCGTCGGGCTGATAGAGCTTGCTGGTGGCATGACGCTCGAAACAGGCCAGCGCATCCTCGGCGGACATTCCCTCGCCATTGTCGGTAACGCGGATGAGGCGCCGTCCGCCTTCTTCCACATCGACAGCTATCTTCGTCGAACCCGCATCCAGTGAGTTTTCGACAAGCTCCTTGACGACGGAGGCGGGCCTCTCGACAACCTCTCCCGCCGCAATGCGGTTGGCAATGTCGTCGGAAAGGATCTTTATCTTCATGGTTTGCGTTCTTCGGGGAGAATTAAGGGGATAGAAAAATGAGAAATGAGAATTGAACAATGAACAATGACAAATGTTTCAGGGGCTTTGTCATTGGTCACTGGTCAATTGTCATTTCTCATTTCGGGGCCCCTTAATTCCCCTTCCGGACCTGGATCCCCAATTCCTTCAACTGCTGCTCGGACACGTTTGACGGCGATCCGCTCATGACATCGACGCCGCGAGCCGTTTTCGGGAACGCGATCACATCGCGGATGGACGGTTGCCCCGACAGGATCATCACGATTCGATCCAGGCCAAGCGCAATGCCGCCGTGCGGAGGCGTGCCATATTCCAGCGCCTCGAGGAAGAAACCGAACTTATCGCGGGCCTCCTGATCGCTCAGGCCCAGGAGCTTGAAGATCCGCGCCTGCAGGTCGCTGCGATGAATACGAATCGAGCCGCCACCGATTTCGGTTCCATTCAAGACGAGGTCGTAAGCCTTTGCGCGAACGCGTTCCGGATGGGCCTCCAGGATTTCCATATCGGCGTCAGCGGGCGACGTAAACGGATGATGCCGCGAAACCCATCGCTGATCGGTGGTGTCGAATTCGAGAAGCGGGAATTCCACAACCCAGAACATGTTCCACTTCCCTGCCGGGATCCAGTTCTCACGCCTTGCCAGCTCGAGCCTCAAGGATCCGAGAAGACTCAGGACCTGATCTTTTTTTCCGGCCACCAGCAGGACCGTATCTCCGGCCCTGGCTCCGCCTTTCCTGATGACGGCTTCCATCACGGCGGTTCCGGCATTCTTGACGACAGGCGCCGCGGTGATTCCATCTTCTCCCGGCTTGATCCAGGCGACGCCCGCGCCGCCGAGCTGCTTGACGTAATTGGTGAGGTCGTCGAGCGCCTTTCGCGAATAAGCGGTCTTTGGAGCCACGAGGCCCCGAATCGTGTCGCCGGCATCTACCATTTCGCGGAACGTGCCAGGCTCCGCGGTCTTGAAGATCTCCGTGAAATCCTGCAGGTGCACTTCGAATCGCGTGTCGGGCTTGTCGCTCCCGTAACGCTCCGTAGCCTCTTCAAAGGTCATCCTCGGCAATGGGATCGGAATGTTGATGCCCTTCAGGGCAAACACCTCGGCCATCATGCCCTCTATCATCGGGAACAATGTGTCGATGTCGGGAAACGACATTTCGATATCGATCTGTGTGAACTCCGGCTGCCGGTCTGCTCTCAGGTCTTCGTCGCGGAAGCACTTCACGATCTGGAAATACTTCTCGAATCCCGCGACCATCAGGATCTGCTTGAACAGCTGCGGCGACTGCGGCAACGCGTAAAAGCTGCCGTGGGAGAGCCGGCTCGGCACCAGGTAATCGCGTGCGCCTTCCGGTGTGGACTTGGTGAGAATCGGCGTCTCGACTTCCCAGAATCCCTGCTTGTCCATATAGCTCCGGATGGCCATGCAGATACGATGCCGCACCCGGAACGTTTCCTGCATTTTGGGGCGCCGCAGATCCAGATAACGGTACTTGAGGCGAACGTCCTCGGATGTGGTGATCTCGTCTTCGATCGGAAAAGGCGTCGTCTTCGCCTCATTGAAGATCCAGAGTTCTTCCGCGCCGATTTCGATCTCCCCGGTCTTCAGGTTGCTGTTCGTCAGGCCCTGCCCGCGCACGCGCACCGCTCCCTTCACCGCAATCACAAACTCGGAGCGAAGCGTTTTGGCGAGCTGGTGGGACTCGGCGCTGCGCTCAGGATCGAATACAACCTGTGTGACGCCTTCGCGATCGCGCAAGTCGACAAAGATGAGGTTTCCGTGATCGCGACGGCGATCGACCCATCCCTTTAACAAGATGCTTTGTCCTGCGTTGGCGGCAGTCAATTCGCCGCATGAATGAGTGCGCTTGAGAGTCTCCATAATGTGTGGTTCTAAACCTGCTCTTTCATCTTCAAATACGTTTCTTTGTACTCGTAGTACCGTTGGGCAAACTCATCGATCCATGCCACCTCTTTGTCCGTGAGCTCGCGCCTCACTTTGGCGGGCATTCCCATGATGAGGCTGCGTGGAGGAACGACGGTATTTTCGGTAACCAGCGCGCCGGCCCCGACAATTGAGTGGGCGCCGATGGTCGCATTGTTCATGATGGTCGCGCGCATTCCGATCAGGCAGTGCGATTCGACGGTGCAACCGTGCAGCATGCATCCGTGTCCAACAGTCACGTAGTCCCCGAGAATCAACGGGTACTGGTTCCGCATGACATGTCCCACCGAGGCGTCCTGAAAGTTGGTGTACTGGCCGATTCGGACGTAGTGCACGTCTCCGCGCAGCACAGAGTTGAACCACACGCTGGAGTGATCGCCAATCTCCACATCGCCGACAATCTGGGCTCCCTCGGCGATATAGACACGTTCCCCGAGTTTCGGCCATTTCCCCTTGTACTCGTGCAGCATTAGTCCTCTAAAAGCCTCTAAAAGGAAATAATCACGCTGACAGAACGGCAGGTTGGATCTGTGTGGCTGCAGGGGCGGCCTATGACCGCCCACGATCGTCAAACTGCGTGCTGTGCGCGGTCATAGACCGCGCCTACAGCGAATTGCGGTTACTGCGTCGGCCCGAAGTTCCTGGTCAGGTAGTCGACCAGCACGGGAACCTGGCTGTCTTCTACGGGGGCGCCGGAGAGTTTCATCCTTACGACAACTTCGGTCCACTGGTCTTTGGAGTAATGCGCATCGGTCACGTAATCCACACCGTGGCACTGCGTGCAGGAGTTCTCAACGATCTGTTTTCCCTCCCCTGCCGGCAGTCCGCCGGCCGCGGCAGGCGCGGCGCCAGCGGGCCCCAGATTCGCCACAAGATAGTCAACAAGAGTCGTGGTCTCGGCCTCGTTGAGTTCGGCTCCGGACAATTTCATCATCTGAACGGTTTCCGCCCAACCCTCTCTTGAAGCACGCTTCTCGGTTACCAGCGATACGTCGTGACACGCGGTGCACTTGTCCTCGAGAAGTTTCTTTCCTGGTCCCTCCGGGAGTTCCTGCGCGGCCGCAAGAGTCATCGCAGCCACTGCAACCGTGGCCCAGATCCATAAAATCCCTTTTCCGATTGTCCACTTCATTTCCATCTCTCCTTTGTCAAGAAAGTCAATAAATGCGCACCAATATTACTCCAGAATCGCGACACGCTTCCAAGATGCTTTGAACGGGACTAACATCGATACATCTGATGACACCGGCGAAACTTCGAATCGTTATCCTGAAGCCAAGCAAGTATAGCCTCGATGGGCATGTCGAGCGCTTCCGGCGGGGTTTCATGCCGAACAGCACGGTGCCCTATCTGAGGAGCATGACGCCCGCGGCACTCGATGGCGTGGAAATCGAGACCGTCGCAATCGATGAGTACGTCCAGACCGACCTCAGGTACCTCAATTACCTGCACGAGACGGACTACCCCACCCTGCTGGCGCTTGTTGGCGTCCAATCCCACCAGTTCCAGCGGAGCCTGGACCTTGCCGCTTACGCCCGCGCACACGGCGTGCCCCACTGCGTGATTGGCGGGCCACATCCAATGACGTGCGATACCCGCATGTTTGAAAATTCCGGAGTCAGTTTCGCGCTCGCCGAAGCGGAAATGATCTGGCTGGCAATCATTCGCGATGCGATCGGCGGCAAACTCCAGCCGGTGTACGGCAGCGAGCAGCGGTGGCAACTCGAGTTGCGCTCTCCTGTCGTCACTCCCCTGTCTACCGAGGACCTGCGGCGATACGTCGTGCCCATGATGGGGGTTTATGCCGCCAGAGGCTGTCCCTTTACCTGCAACTTCTGTTCGGTAATCAAAATCGCGGGACGCCAGATTCGAAGCCAGGACATTGAAACGACGATGGCCACGCTGCGTGCAACGAAGGCGGCGGGCGTCCACATGGTGATGTTCACATCCGACAACTTCAACAAGTATCCGGACGCTGCGGCGCTCATGCGGCAGATGATCGATGAAGAAATCGGATTGAGGTTCTTCGTACAGTGCGACACGCAAATAGCCCGGCAGGAAGAGTTGGTCGAACTGATGGGCAGGGCCGGATGTTTTCAAATGTTCGTGGGAGTGGAATCGTTCAACAGGAAAACGCTTATTGCCGCGCATAAGGCGCAGAACCATCCCGAACTTTACGGCGAGATTGTCCGTCTTTGCCGGAAGCATGGAATCAGCACGCACTTCTCGAATATCATCGGATTTCCCGAAGACACTCGCGCCTCAGTCCAGCGGCACGTCAGGGTGTTACGCGAGCTCGAACCGGACGTCGCATCTTTTTACATACTCACGCCGATTCCGGGCACGGAGCAGTACGACGATTTTCTGGCGGGCGGACTCATTACGGAAAACAATCTCGATCGATTTGACGGAACCGCGCCGACATGGCGTCATCCCAATCTGGGCCATCAGGAACTCCAGACTCTGCTCTTTGACTGTTACCGCGATTTTTACGGTGCGGCTCACGTCTTAAGAACGACATGGGCCAACGTGCGGCGGAACGCCGCATACGGCATGCTGCCCGGATGCGGCTTTCCGATTTTCGCCCGATATTCCGCCTGGAAGAAAATGCACCCGATGGCCGGCGGCATCTGGCGCGTGCGCCGCGACTCGGCCACGGACTATCGCGGCTTGAGAAGAGAACGCTACGGTTTCGACCTCGCACCACTGCCGCGGAGCCTCCAGTTGTCCGCCGCAGATGCGGAACTGAACCTGCACGCCAGGCTCGCCATTTAAAAGCGTGACCCCCAGCAAACAAGACGTGGCCGGCAAAGAAGATCTGATTAGATACGCGGACAATTACCTGCGTGAGCAGGACGGAATTGAGCTGTACCGCGCCCTCGCCGCCGCGGAGACAAACAAGGCGCGGGCGGCGATCTTCGAACAGCTCGCGGCGGCCGAGGATAAGCACGCCGCGCGTTGGGCTAACCTTTTGCGGAAAAACGGGGCGCCGGTGCCCGCCTATCGGACGAGCGTTCGGGTGGCCGTGCTGGGATGGCTCGCAAGAAGGCTTGGAACCCGGCACGTAATTCCGGTAGTCACCGGATTCGAATCCAGCGCTCAGGACGACTACGCCGGCCAGGCGGAAGCCACCGGAATTCCAGCCGAGGAACGCGGTCACCGTCGAACGCTGGACGCCATGCAAGCTCAAGCGGAAGGCGGCTCAGAATCGATTCTGAAAGGGGAAAGATGGCATCGCACGAGCTACGGAGGAACGCTGCGGGCGGCGGTGTTTGGAGTCAACGATGGGCTCGTTTCCAATTTCAGCCTCGTCATGGGAGTCGCCGGCGCGAACGCCGATTCACGATTCGTCCTCGTGGCCGGCGTTGCGGGTCTGCTGGCAGGAGCGTCGTCGATGGCCGCGGGCGAGTACGTCTCGGTCAAGTCCCAGCGTGAGCTCTACGAACAGCAGATCGCCCTGGAACGACAGGAATTGGAAATGGCGCCCGAGGAGGAAACCGCCGAACTCGCGCTCATTTACCAGGCTAAGGGAATTCCCGCCGCGCAGGCCGAAGAACTCGCCGCGCGCATCATATCGAATCCCGCAACGGCCCTGGATACGCTGGCGCGCGAGGAACTCGGCCTGGACCCCACCACGCTCGGATCGCCGTCGTTGGCCGCCGGCAGCTCATTCGTGGCGTTTGCGGCCGGCGCGATCGTGCCGGTCATTCCCTACCTTATCGTCGGCGGCGGATCGGCATTGCTTGCGAGCGCCGCCCTGTCCGCGATTGGCCTCTTCGCGGTCGGCGCGGCCATCTCGGTATTCACAGCCAAAAACATATTCCGGAGCGGTCTGCGCATGGTCGGAATCGGAGCCCTGGCTGCCGGCGCCACATACTTCATCGGCCGGCTCCTCGGTGTCAGCGTTTGAACGGCACTGACATTTGTGGGCGCGGGGCTTCAGAGCCTGTCCGAGTAATGCATGAAACTCGCAATCGGATGGTAGCCGCGGGCTTTATGCAATCTCGGTATTACTCGGACAGGCTCTTCAGCCCCGCGCCCTGGAGTTTTGGATATTAGGCCTAGCATCTACGTCTTCAACTTCACGCTTCATCCACAGGCATGTTGAGCAAGCGAAACGTGAGTCCGAACTCCCCTCCTGTCTTAGGAGGGGTGGCTGCGCCACCAGGAGAATGGGCCCGTTCCTTATTGGCGCAGACGGGGTGGTACGGAATGACGCGAAGCCACGTTATGGATGCCGGCGTAGCGCTCATTCAAATCGGTGCGCTGCGCGAATATCTATAGGGTGGCTCCGCATCATCAATTGATTGGACACCACCCCGCCGTTCGCTGAAAAACGCGCGAACGGCACCCCTCCTAATCCAGGAGGGGAGTTTTTGCGCTACTCTCCCACAAATGTCCAAACTCCAGGGCACGGGGCTGAAGCCCCGCGCCCACAGACGGAACGGAGACTGTTCCAGCTACCAGTACATCCGGTAGGTCATCTTCATCTGCATCGCCTGGTCTCGCGCAATCAGGCCCGCGCCGCGATTCCTCCGCTGGTCCGAAAAGACCACGTACAGGTTACTGTCGCGCGCATAGATCATGTGAAACCGGATCTGCGTATTCAGCTCCTGGTCTCCCTGCTGGTTCAAACCATTCCATTGGACAAACGCATCCACCGACGCCCTGGCCGTAAGGGGCACAGTCGCCCTCGCTCTTACCAGGTGCGCGTTGAAGGCGCCCTGCGGCAGCGACACATCGTTGTAGTCGTAGTTCCCCTGCAGGACCAGGTGCGGCGACGCCCGCCAGATTCCCGACAGCCCCACTGTTGTGCGATTTCCGTTGTAGAACTCGCCCCGCTCGAGCTTGACTCCCGGCACGATCGCCCGTCCATCGAAGCTCCTGTATTCCACCGACCATCGATTGAATCCGTAGTCCCCGGGTGCGACGACGACATTCTTTCGTGGATTCAGCACGAATGGTCCGTCCGTGGCCAGGATCCGCTCGAAGTTTCGCGTCACCTGAAATCGGATCTGATCTCCGTTATTCAGGTCGTCGAACGCCTCGAACACCCACTGACGCGTATCCAGCAGGCCATCCTGGTTGGTCAGGTACGAGAAATTCGAAGCCATGCTCACCTTCCGCGCATACTTCCGGTTCAGCCGCCAGCTTCTCCGCAGGTTCGCCGTCTGCCGGCGAATGTCGTCGCGGCGGACGTATCCCATTGAAGGATTGAAACCCTCGTCCACCGACTGCGTGCGAACGCCCGCCGCCCACAAGTCCTGGTCGTAAGTCACGCCACCGGAGAACGACACCGGCCGCTTCGCAATATTCTTGTCGTCGACCACCGCCGCAAACAGATCCGCGCGAACATTTCTGCCGAGCCAGTAAAGGGCATCCGCGCCGAATGCCCGGTTGTCCTGCGTCTTCGAATGCGTGTCGGTAAAGATTCCGCCGATGTACGAGCGCTGGCCGAAGTTCCGGCGGAACCGCCCGGTGCTCATGTTCGTGCTGGGCGCTCCCGGAAGGCTTTCCGACTGTGTGGTGAGCAGGCCGAGATCGAAGCCCGCGGCCTTTCCCGTCAGGCGCGCGCCGCCCACGATCGGCACCGGCTGGTTGCCGGCGAGCCCGATGCGGCGGCTGAAGAAAAGCTGCGTGTCCTGGACGATCCCGAAATCGAACAACGATGCGTTCTCCAGGAAGAACTCCCGCTTTTCCGGAAAAAACAGCGAGAAGCGCGTGAGGTTGATCTGCTGGTCGTCGGCCTCCACCTGGGCGAAGTTCGTGTTGTAGGTCATGTCGAGGGAAAGCGACGAACCGACGGACATCTTCAAGTCGCCGCCTCCTTCCATCGTGGAGTCGTTGCCGGCGGCGCCATTGGATCGCGTCACACCAAGCAGTCCGTACGGAACGATCTGCACATTGCGTTGCTGCTCGATCCCGGAGATTCCATCGACGTGGCCGTAAAACTCGGTCCGGTTCATCCCGAAATTGGGAGGAGTCGGCGCCCAGCTGGACGACTCGTTCTTTCTTTTAATCAGGCGGACGATATTGAACCCCCAGGTGCCGCCGCCGTCGGAGGGATACCGCAGGATGCGGAACGGGATGCGAAGCTCCACGCTCCAGCCGTTGTCGAGCACGCGGGTCCGAACGTCCCAGACTTCATCCCAGCTGGGATTCCACACGTTGTTGTCGATCTGCGAGTCCTGCTTGGTTCCGAGCGGGTTGATTGAAAACACGTAGGACCGGCGGTGATCGTGAAACGTGTCCAGGCCAATGCGGAATACGTCGTCCTTCGACCATACCGAGTCGTCGCGAAAACGCAGCGTGTTCCGGACCACGCCCTGCGGCTCGGAATCGAAGACATACGCGCTGATGTAAAGCGCTTCCGAGTCGTAGACCATGCGGACTTCCGTCTTTTCCGAGGCGGGATCGCCCACTCGTGGCTCCTGCTGAATCAGTTCATCGATGACATCCGCCATCTCCCAGATCGGATCGGAAAGGTCGCCGTCGACCGTGGGCGGCGTCTCCACTCGCATCGCGCGATAACGATACTTGTCGGCCACGCTGTTATCGCCCTGCGCTCTCGCGGGCAGCGGGCTGAAACCCGCCAGCAGTATCAGGATGCTGAATAGCGTCTTGTTCATAGTCACGGTAAGAAGCATATCCTGCACGGTACCGAACGCACTTTGAAATATTCGGAAAGCGTGGTCCCAACTCCCCTCCTGGATTAGGAGGGGTGCCGTTCGCGCGTTTTCCAGCGAACGGCGGGGTGGTGTTGATGATGCGAAGCCACCTTACTGGATACTCGCGCAGCGCACCGATTGAAGTGGAGCGCTCGGCGAGCATCCATAACGTGGCTTCGCGCGATCACATACCACCCCGTCTGCGCCTTTGGCGCCGCCACCCCTCCTAAAACAGGAGGGGTGTTCGGACTCAGGTTTCGCAGTGCTACAATTCCTACGCCATGAATACATTCAATTCAAAATCGACACTAAAATCAGGTAACACCCAATTCGATTACTACTCGCTTGAGAACGCTGAGAAAGCGGGCGCCGGAACCGCGTCGACATTGCCGTTCTCATTAAAAGTCATGCTCGAAAACCTGCTGCGGTTCGAGGACGGCGTAACCGTAACCGCGGACGACATTCGCTCGATAGTCCCGGCCTCTTCGGGCCAGCTTAAGGACAAGGAAATAGCATTTCGCCCGGCGCGGGTGCTGATGCAGGATTTCACCGGAGTTCCCGCCGTCGTCGATCTGGCGACAATGCGCGACGTCATCAAGCAGATGGGCGGGGATCCCGGCAAAATCAACCCTCTCCAGCAGGTCGACCTGGTGATCGACCACTCCGTACAGGTGGACCAGTTCGGAACGCCGGGCGCGTTTGCCTTCAACGCCGATCGCGAGAACGAGAGAAACCGCGAACGCTACATCTTTCTCAAGTGGGGACAGAAGGCGTTTCAGAACTGCCGGGTCGTTCCTCCGGATATCGGCATCGTGCACCAGGTGAACCTCGAATATCTCGCCCCCGTCGTCTACGTGGAAAAGAAGAATGGCCGTTCGGCAGCGTATCCGGACACGCTTGTCGGCACGGACTCGCATACCACGATGATCAATGGCATGGGGGTCGTCGGCTGGGGCGTCGGCGGTATTGAAGCCGAGGGCGCAATGCTCGGACAGCCGCTGTCGATGCTGATTCCGCGAGTGGTCGGCTTCAAGCTGACCGGACAGGTTCGCGAAGGCGCCACCGCGACGGACACGGTGCTTACCGTCACGCAGATGCTCCGGGCCAAGGGCGTGGTCGGCGCTTTTGTCGAGTTCTATGGAACCGGCGTTGGAAGCCTCAGTCTGGCGGATCGAGCGACCATCGCCAACATGGCGCCGGAATACGGCGCCACGATCGGCTTCTTCCCGATCGACGACGAAACGCTCCTGTACATGCGGCTGAGCGGGCGCGACAAAGAGCAGATCTCCCTGGTCGAGGCTTACGCAAAGGCGCAGGGCCTGTTCCGAACCAGGGAAACGCCGGATCCGAGGTTTATGGAGACTCTGGAACTGGATCTCTCGACTGTCGAGCCCAGTATCTCGGGACCGCGCCGGCCGCAGGATCGGGTTCCGCTATCCAAATCCAAGCAGTCGTTCCGGCAGGCGCTGGCTCCCATGCTGGAGAAACAGAAGAACCCGGACCCCGCGTTCAAAGTTGGCGTTGGAACAAACGGTTCGAAGTACGAGATCGGCCACGGTTCCGTTGTGATCGCGGCGATCACCAGTTGCACGAACACATCGAATCCCTCGGTGATGATCGGCGCGGGGCTGCTCGCCAAAAAAGCCGTTGAGCGCGGGCTCAGGGTGAAACCGTGGGTGAAGACCAGCCTCGCTCCCGGATCTCGCGTTGTTACCGAATATTTGAAGCACGCCGGATTGATGCCGTATCTGGAACAGCTGCGATTCCACCTGGTGGGCTACGGCTGCACAACCTGTATCGGCAACAGCGGCCCGCTGCCGGACGATGTATCGAAGGCCGTAAAGGACAGTTCACTGGTTGTGGCCGCCGTGCTGAGCGGCAACCGGAATTTCGAAGGGCGCATCAATCCGCAGGTGAAGGCCAATTACCTGGCGTCACCCCCGCTTGTGGTTGCATACGCGATTGCCGGGACGATGGACGTGGACCTCAACACCGAACCGCTTGGAGTCGACAAGGCCGGCAAGCCGGTTTTCCTGCGCGACATCTGGCCGACTTCCGCTGAGGTCGCCGACGCAGTGAATTCCAATATCCGGCCGGAAATGTTCCGCAAGGCCTATGACGAGTCCGTCGAGGGAGACGAGCGATGGCAGGCGCTCCAGGCCCCGGTGGGCGAACTGTACCGATGGGAGCCCGATTCCACCTACGTTAAACGGCCGCCATTCTTTGATGGAATGCAACGGCAACCGGCCCCTGTTCGCGACATCAAGGGCGCGCGCGTGCTGGCGGTGCTTGGCGATTCGGTCACAACCGATCACATTTCGCCTGCCGGTTCGTTTTCAGCCGAGAGTCCGGCCGGAAAATACCTGATCGCGAATGGCGTCTCTCCGGCGGATTTCAATTCCTATGGAGCGCGGCGCGGAAACCACGAGGTCATGATGCGTGGCACGTTCGCCAACATCCGGCTTCGCAATCTCATGGCGCCCGGGACCGAAGGCGGCGTGACACTCCATCTGCCCGATAAGACGCCGGCCACGATCTTCGATGCGGCAATGCAATATCAGAAGGACGGCGTGCCGCTGATGATCATTGCCGGCAAGGAATATGGATCGGGATCATCGCGGGACTGGGCGGCGAAAGGGCCTCGCCTGCTGGGTATCCAGGCCGTAATAGCCGAAAGTTATGAACGCATTCACCGCAGCAATCTCGTGGGCATGGGCATCCTTCCGCTTCAATTTGTTGCCGGTGAAAACGCGGAAAAACTCGGACTGACCGGAACGGAAGTCTTCGATATCGACGGCATTGCCGCGGGAATCAAGCCCGGGCAACTGCTGACCGTTCGTGCTCGTGACGAGGCGGGAACAGAAAAGACCTTCAAGGCGGTTAACCGCATCGATACGCCGTACGAGATTCAGTACTACCACCACGGCGGGATACTGCAATACGTCCTGCGGCAACTGATCGGCTAGGCTTCATGGCGCCAGCTCATCGGCAGGTTTATAAATACTACGATCTCGTCATGGCGCTGTTCGTGACGATCCTTCTCTGCTCGAATGTGATCGGCGCGGCAAAAGTCGCCACAGTCTGGGGATTTACGTTCGGAGCCGGAGTTCTGTTCTTTCCCATCAGTTATATCTTCAATGATGTCCTCACCGAAGTTTATGGCTACGCCCGGGCGCGGAAAGTCGTGTGGGCCGGCTTCGGAGCCATCATATTCGCTTCGTTCATGAGTTGGGTCGTCGTTGCGCTTCCTCCGGCAATGGGCTGGAACGACCAGCCGGCCTACGTCGCCGTGTTTGGTCAAACGCCCAGGATCGTGCTCGCATCGCTGACGGCGTTTTTCGTCGGCGAATTCGCCAACTCCTACGTTCTCGCGAAAATGAAAGTGAAGACAAATGGAAAGCATCTCTGGATGCGAACCATCGGATCGACAATCGTCGGCGAGTTCGTCGATTCGGCGGTGTTTTATCCGGTTGCGTTTCTCGGCGTATGGTCCAACGATCTCGTGATGACTGTCATGCTCAGTAACTACATGATCAAAGTCGGCTGGGAAGCGGTGATCACGCCAGTTACATACAAGGTCGTGGGCTTCCTGAAACGCGCCGAGGACGAAGACTACTTCGACCGCAAAACCAACTTCACGCCATTCTCAATCGAGGTCTGAGATTTCATAAAGGAGACAGCATGAATCTGCAGAATGCGACGGCGCTGGTAACGGGCGGCAGCAGTGGAATCGGGTACGCGATCGCGAAGACCCTGATCGAGGCGGGAGCGCGGGTTGCCATCACCGGCCGCGATGACAAACGGTTATACAAAGCGGCGGAAACGCTGCACGCCGTTGCGATTCGCGCGGATGTGTCCAGTGAAGCCGACGTTCAGCGTACATACCGGGAAGTGCTGCAGGCTTTCGGTCACCTCGACATTCTGGTGAACAATGCCGGGTCCGGCGTCTTCAAGAAACTCGTGGATATGGATCTGGCCGGTTTTGAAGCCGTCTTTCGAACCAACGTCACCGGCGCCATGCTGATGGGGCGGGAAGCCGCGAAACACTTCATGACGAGAAACAAGGGCAACATCGTGAACATCTGCTCGACGGCCAGCCTCCGCGGCGCCCCCAACGGCACGGCCTACTATGCGAGCAAGTTCGCGCTGCGCGGCATGACGGAATGCTGGCGCGCGGAACTCCGCCAGCACAACGTCCGCGTCTTTCTGGTCAATCCCAGCGAGGTGCTGACCAACTTCGGCAACGTAGCCGGCTTCGCCCAGAAAGAGAACGAAACCAAGCTTCGCGGCGAGGACATCGCGCACGCGGTCAAGGCGGTCCTTGAAATGGACGATCGAGGGTTCACGCCCGAAGTCACGATCTTCGCGACGAATCCGAAAGACTAATGGACTTGCCTGGCATTTGATAGAATCCGCCCGCATTTTAGTAAAGCCATGATCGGAACCAGACTCGCACATTACGACATCAGCAGCCATCTCGGTTCGGGCGGCATGGGAGATGTGTACCAGGCTACCGACACGAAACTCGGCCGCGCCGTTGCCCTCAAGCTTCTTCCCGAAGCCTTCAGTCACAACACCGAACGCGTGGCGCGATTCGAGCGCGAGGCGCGCGCGCTGGCGGCGCTGAATCATCCTCATATTGCCGCGATCTACGGATTTGAAGAATCGGGCGGCCGGCGGTTCCTGGTGATGGAACTCGCCGAGGGAGAGACGCTTGCCGATCGCATCCGTAAAGGCCCGCTGCCGATCGATGAAGCGTTGGCCGTCGCGCGGCAGATTGCGGAAGCGTTGGAAGCGGCGCATGAGAAAGGCATCATTCATCGCGATCTGAAACCCGCCAATATCAAAGTCACCCCGCAGGGCCAGGTGAAGGTGCTCGATTTTGGCCTGGCGAAGGCATTCGCCGGCGATGCGCAGAACACGAATTCTTCGGATTCGCCGACAATCTCGATGGCCGCTACGCAGCAAGGCGTCATTCTTGGCACTGCGGCCTACATGTCCCCGGAACAGGCCAGGGGCCGGGAGGTCGATCGCCGGACCGACCTTTTCGCGTTCGGTTGCGTCCTCTATGAAATGCTCACCGGGCGCGCGGCGTTTGAAGGCGAAGATGTCACCGACATCCTGTCTCGCGTGATGCAGCGCGATCCGGATTGGACCCGGTTGCCGGCGGGAACTCCAGCCGCAATCCAGCGCCTGCTCGGCCGATGTCTGCAGAAGGACCGCAATCGGAGGCTGCAAGCTGCCGGGGACGCGCGGATTGAAATCGACGAAGCGCATGCCGAACCGGAGCGGCAGGAGGCCGCCCTCCACGCTCGCTCCGGAGGCTGGCCGAAGCTCGCCTGGACCGCTTCGGCAATTCTGCTGGTTGCCACGGCCGCTCTCGCGTTCATTCATTTCCGGGAGGCGCCTCCGGCCGAGTCTCCGGAAATGCGGCTGGAAATCCCGACACTGTTTACCAATGATCTGAATTCAATTGCGATTTCTCCCGACGGTCAAAAGGTCGCTTTCGAGGGTTCAGGCGATAGCGGGCGACAACTTTGGATCCGTCCGCTGAATTCGGAGACAGCTCAACCATTGGCCGGAACCGAAGGCGCCACCCGCCCATTCTGGTCCCCGGACAGCCGGTCGGTGGCGTTCTTTGCGCAAGGTAGCCTGAAGCGCACGGATCTTGCCGGAGGGTCGCCCCAGACACTCGCAAACGCCACGGGCGGCTTTGGCGGAACCTGGGGCGATGGCGACATTCTGTTTGTCGCGGGGAATTTTACTCCACTGATGCGCGTGCCGGCGTCCGGCGGCGCGGCCACAGTGGTGACAGAGCCTGCTAAACGGGGCGAGTACTCCATTAATTTTCCAAAGTTTCTTCCCGATAACCGGCATTTTCTCTTTAGCATTTCGGGACCGGAAAACTCCGGCGTTTATGCCGCGTCGCTCGATGCCCCGGAGCCTCAACTCCTTCTGAGGGGGGCCGTCTCATCGAGAATCGAATACCTGCGCTCCGGGTGGCTGCTTTATATCCGCGAGGGCGTACTGTTCGCGCATCCCTTCGACCTTGCTGCGCGGGAACTCCGCGGCGATCCGGTAGCCCTCGCCAGTAGAGTGGCCAGTTTTTCCGTTTCGGACAATGGAACCGTAGCCTACCGCAACGCGAGGGCGGGACTTCGGGCCCAGTTGACCTGGTTTGACCGTACAGGCAAAGCGCAAGGCGTCATGGGCGACCCGGACCAGCGGGTTGCGATCGCTAATCCTGAACTCTCGCCGGACGGCCGGCGCGTGGCAGGCGATGTCATTCTCGATAATAACCGGGACGTCTGGCTGCAGGATTCGATCCGGGTCACGCGGTTCACTTTCGACGCGGGCGGCGACTGGATGCCCATCTGGTCTCCGGACGGCGCCCGGATCGCATTCCGTTCGAACCGGAGCGGCGTCTTTAAGCTTTACGAAAAACCGTCCAGCGGCTCGGGAACGGAAACGCTGCTTCTCGACGCGTCACAGGACGCCATGCCCGATAGCTGGTCGCCGAATGGCCGCTTCCTGCTGTACCAGTCGTTCGATCCTGCCGATGGACGGGATATTTGGGCTCTTCCGCTGGAAGGCGAGCGGAAGCCGTTTGTCTTCCTCAAGACGCGCTACAACGAAGCCTATTCTCAGTTCTCGCCCGACGGCCGCTGGGTCGCCTATCAGTCGGACGAATCCGGCCGTTCGGAGGTCTATATCCGCCCGTTTCCAGGCCCCGGCGGCCAGTGGCAGGTTTCAACCGGCGGCGGCGCGATGGCGCGCTGGAGGCACGACGGGAAAGAGCTGTATTACGTCG
>CAMBFR010000068.1 GCA_945865815.1 Candidatus Sulfopaludibacter sp. SbA3 | reverse complement strand
CAGTTCCCGAAAATTCAACCGGCTTGTTGGCATCAAATTCAGCCGACACCGAGTGATGTGCGAAAACCGTCGCTGTCGCCAAAACCAGACCGGCACCGACAAGAAAAGCACTGAACAAATTACGTTTCATCAACACCTCCGAATAGGATCGATCCGTACTAAGGTTAACCTTGTGTAAGTGGATTATTGAGGGCTCCAAGTATTTAGTCAAGAACTAAAGCTGAATCGGGGAGAAACTAATGAGTGATACAGAAATTGGAAAAAAGTATCCGCTGATAATACAATGAGTCGCTTTTATCAAGGGCCGACCGAGAGCGCGCAAGCACCGGCTTACGTCCATCGAAAGAAGGCTCCATAATCTTCACGCACTCAGCAAAGGAGAAATCAAAATGAGGTTCAAATGGTGGGGCACGATTCTTGGTGCCATCGCAACGGTGACCATGGGCCTTGTGGGCCTTGTTTCGGCACGCGGCCAGGCTGGTCAGGCAGCAGCCCGCCCACAAATGGCCGAAGAGGCCTTCAAGAACGTCCAGGTTCTTAAAGGGATTCCGGTGGACGAATTCATGGACACGATGGGGATGTTTTCCTCCGCCCTCGGACTGTGCTGCACGGATTGCCATGGCCGGGAAGCTGAAGGCAACGTGGCAGCATTTGCCGTAGAGACCGACAAGATACGGCAGTCGCGCGGCATGATTGCAATGATGAACACGCTCAACAATAACTTCTTCGGCGGAGACCAGCGCGTCACCTGTTTCACCTGCCATCGTGGCGGCGAAGGCATACCGGAAACGATCCCGGACCTGAGCATTCAGTACAGCGAACCTCGTGAGCCTAGTCCAAACTCCATGGACATTGCCCGCTCAACAAGGTCGCCCCAGCCTGTTTTTGATAAATACATGCAGGCACTCGGCGGAGCGCAGCGCGTGGCCGCCCTGACCAGCTTTACGGCCACCGGAACTTACACAGGTTACGAAACCGGTATGGGACCGGTCCAAATGCAACTCTATGCCAAGGCTCCGAATCAGCGCGCCATGGTCCTGAAGATGCCCGAGGAAGACGGCGTCAGGGTCTACGACGGCAGCAACGGTTGGGTTGTGGGGCCTGAGAAGGCGGTGCCGATCACGACACTGAGCGGACCGAATCTGTTCGCTGCCAGGATGGAAGCGATGATCTCTTTTCCAGCCGGGATCCAGCGGGAGTTCACCCAATGGCTGTCCGGCAGCGCCGTCATTGATGGTAACGAGATGGCCGTGGCTCAGGGAAGCAAGGCGGGGCAGCTTCCGGTCAGTTTCTACTTCGACCAGGCCTCCGGACTGCTGAAGCGTGTTGTCCGCTGGAACGCAACCGCGGTCGGCGCCGTTCCCACGCAGATCGAATTCGATGACTACCGGGCGGTCGCCGGAGTCCAGATGCCTTTCAAGGTCGTCACTACGTGGACGAACGGACAATCAACCCTTCTGCTCACCGATGTGCGTCCTAACGTCGCGATCGACGCAGCCAGGTTCGGTAGACCGGCGCCGGCACGGGACCGGCGATGAGACGACCTGGTTAGATAGAAAGAAGGTAAACGCAAAAGGGCGCGGCCTTGGGGCCGCGCCCTTTTGCGTTATAAGAGGTTATAGGAGTTCGATGTAAGTTACTGTGCAGCAGTGTTCGACGTTCCGGCGAACAACCTCTTGCCACCCGCGGTTACGGCTCGGGCGTTACAAGTGTTGCTTCCGTCCCGCGCGCGCCAACCTTCGATGTCGACTACGCTTCCGAGTTTAAGGGTTTCCCTGGTCCAACCCTGTCGCACCAGTGTGTTCGGATTTCCACCTTCGCACTGCCATTTCACGGTGTTGGCACCGTTCTTCACATCGACGTAAACCCAGATATGCGGATTCATCCACTCCACCTTAGTAACCGTGCCCTGCAGCTTCACCTGCTTCGTTTCGTCAAAGACGGCTGCAAAGGAGTGGTGCGCCAGTAGCGGCAGCGGAATCAGCACCGGAATAATCAAAAGACCTGCGATTACCAAAGCCAGCTTTGCTTTCATACAACATCTCCCGTAGGTTTGTTTTTGTCAGACGCGCTCTGCCAATTTGAACGTGATGTTACATGCCGTATCTGGTGGCGTCAAGGAACGTTTAGCGAACGCAGGTCACTTGACACCATGAACGTGAGGTCATGATAATGTGTCACCAACACCGCAGCATAGGAGGTTTCAGATGACAGTTCGTTTGTGTGGTTCGATCGTCGTTCTAACTGCCGTTATCGCCTTATTCCTGATGCCCGCGTCGGTCGCAGCCCAAGCCGGCATTCCCCGCCTGCCGGATGGCAAGCCCGACTTCAGCGGCGTGTGGGATCGTCCCCGGATTGGCGACATCACTCGCAATAGCACCGCATGCGGCTCAGGCAGCCTGGGCTGCAAACAGGAAGGGACTGGAACGCCTGGCGAGTTGCCATACACCGAGTATGGGAAATCAAAATGGGAAGGAAATCGCGTCGACTGGACTGCCTATTGTCTGCCTTGGGGTTATAGCCGGTCATGGCAGACCGAATACCCGGTTGAGATCATCCAGACACCGAAGCAATTCGCGATTCTCTTCGAATCGAACAACATTTTCCACAAAGTCAAAATAGACGGTACTCCCCGTCCACAGAATCTGGAGCCATCATGGCTTGGGAAGTCATACGGGAAGTGGGAAGGCGACACGCTGGTCATCGAAACAAGTGGCTTCAACGCGCTTACCTACCTGGACACCGGCGAACATCCGATGAGCGATCAACTCGTGATAACCGAGCGGATGCGTTATATTGATCCGAACCACTTGTCTTATGAAATCACCTGGACGGATCCGAAGACCTATACAAGGCCGTTGAAGAACACCAGAACGTTCGTACGGATGGAAAAAGGCAAGGATGAACTAATGGAATACTGGTGCATGGAGAACAACAAAGACTTGCTGGATGGCCGCGTTCCTAAGTTCCCTGGTTACGACCAGCCGTAAAACAGTCTATAGCGGTGTTGGCGGATACGATGCCGCAAATGCGGCATCGTATCCGTTCCTCGGTTTACCCCTAGTTGCTCGGCCTGCCTACGACTCTCATGAAATCGGCATGCGATCCCGGAACGCCATGAATCGGAACATGCTGATTAACATCAAGCTTCAACCTTTGAATATTGTTGTTCAGGCTCGTTATGCTCGGATTGACGGCCGGCGGCTGTGCACCCGGAGCCGGCGGTGAGTACAGATCCGCATTCACGAGAATCTTCTCTGTCGGCAAATAGGCAACCAGCATGTCGGCGACGTGATTGAGTCCCTGCACCGGGTGCAGTTCGATCGTTCGAGCCCCATCGCTGATCACGTGTTTCGTCCGGTTTTCAGGGGACGATCTTACGGTGTCAAATACCGCGAGTTTATTCGAGGCGAAGCGCGGATAGTACATTGACATCGTATCCGGCATCATCATCCGGGCATGAGGATAGAAAACTTCTTCTTCATAGAACCGCCGGCTTGCGTCATGCACGACCAGCGTCGCACCCTGCGTGGCATACGTGCGAATTCCGCCGGAATGATCGAAGTGATGATGCGTCACAATAAGGTAACGGATCATTTTGTTCGGAATGAGCCGCTGTACTTCCTTGATCACCGCCAGCGACCGTTCCTCGTTCAGCGGCGCCTCAATGACAGTGATGAAATCCTTGAATTCGACGGCGACGCTGTTATGAGAGCCGCCGGCAATCAGCCAAACTCCAGGCGAGAGCTGGCTGGAAGCAACTTGCACGGCAGGTGGTCTTGCCTGACGCACCGCATCAGGAACGGCCGCGACGGCTACTGGCCCGTTCACCGTTACGGCGGTTACATTGATGTCATAACCATGATGGCCGTTGTATCGGACGTCCACGTTGTGCTGATGGAGATTCGTCGGGAATTTCACTCCATTGCCCCAGTCCTTATACGCTTTGAAATCCCACTGGTAATTGTGGTCGCCAATGACGGGATTCCCCATCCAGGTCTGTGCGCGTTCGAGCATGTTCTGATCATCGATCGCACCCGACATCTGGTACTTTCCGAGCGCTGTGAAAGCGACATACGTGACCTTCCGGCCTGCAGGTCCGGCCGTCTTCCCGATCGTTCCATCATCCAGCGCCATCATCATCGTGACCGCCGTCAAATCGTTCGCTTGAAGCGCCGCTTTCACGAATCCGTGCGGCGTCAGCATCACATCGATCTGCCGTTGTTCTGCGGCGGTGGGCTGAGGGGCGACGTTCGCGCCGTTCAGGTTCCACGCAAAATTTCCATTGACCAGCGTTATTTGTTGCTGTTCCCCCTGGAGCGGCGTTCCACCGCCACCACGCGGCGGGTTGTTTCCCTGCCGGCGGGTGAGGTCTTCTCGCGAGTACTTGGCATCGAAGTCAATAACCCGCTTGAAGGCGGGCATCTCGAATCGCGGCCAGTCGTCGTTGATGCTGAAACTCTGACCGAACGCCCGGACAGTTCCGGCGCCCGTATACTCCATGGTCTTGATATTGGTGGTGCCCATCGCTGTGGCGACAGTCTGCATAAACGCTTTTGCATCCGGAATCACCGCAGTCTGTGCAGCGGCTGTTCCGGCCATCAATAACATCGTGAGTGCAAGAACACCCAGAGCTCTAATCTTCATACTTCCTCCTTATATACAAATCTTTCGTAACGAGAAACGTGTCTAACGAGCTGTCGGAGTTGAGCCGCCACTGAACAACTCACGTCCATCGGCCAGCTTTATGGAGCGCCCGTTTGCTGTCGGCCCTCCGGCCTTGGCGCGGAAACCTTCGATTTCGACTGCAGTTCCAGCCTTAATGGTATCTACCTTCCAACCGAGTCTGAGCAGCGCGTTGGGCGCACCGAGCTCGAAACGCCATTTTACGACGCTTCCATCCGCTTCCTTGACGTCAACATGAAGCCACGCATGTGGATTCACGAAGTCCAATCTCGTCACCGTTCCGTTCACCTTGATCGGCTTGTTTACGTCGAATTCGGCAGCAAATGCATGATGCGCCGCCATTGGCGCGGCTGCGATCAGTAAACCCAGACCCGCAATTGCAGCACAGAGTCTTGTATTCATCGATTCCCTCCAACTATTGGAATGGAGCGTTCCTGTACTTCTCTTCCTGAAGGTAAAATACGCACTCGTATTCCAACAACCTCGCGTTCTTTTCCATCCGGCGATACAGCGGCATGCTGATCTTCCACGGTCTTGTAAACACCTTCGAATCCTCGATGGTTGCTTCATAGAGGATGTGGTCCCCCGCCGGCGTGTAGCGCTCCACAACGTGCAGCGCGTCACTGTGAAAATTGCCTGCATTATCGAACCACGCCTGGTCATTGAAGTTACTCACATCGACCACAAGAGTGTTGCCTTCCCATCGGCCTCGCGAGTCACCCATCCAATTGCCGGGCACACCCTCCGGATGCACTCCATCCATGTGGATGGTGCGTACAGCGTGTCCAAACTCGTATCGAATGGCGATACGGTCCGCCGTCTGAACTATCTCGAATGGGAAAGGCATATAGTTGGCCCTTGGCACGCCGGGCATATAGCAGTTGGCTTCGGTGGGATCGGCCGTCTTCCTGTTGGCGAAATTTTCCTGTTTCTTCGCGATAGCCCACGGCTGATACGGAATCTCGTTGCCTTCCACGATGCCAAGGCCCGGCGGCACGCCCAACTCTCCGGAGTGATCCTGGATGTTCCACGAAGCGGTGTTCATCGCCTGCCAAATACCATTCAGGTCCGCCTTCCCATCCGGCATGTGGCGCACCGCAGGCGCGGTCTGCGCCGCGGCGGGAATCTCGGCAACCCACATGATGGACACAACAAGGGCCGCACCAATCACCGAATATTTCATCCACTCTCTCATCTGTTCTCCGCTGCTCTATCTCACGGCCTTGGACCCGGCGTCAGCAGTGGCCTCGTCCTGAATGTTCGTACCTCCCGAAACGCCGATGGCGCCAATGAGTTTGCCGTCGACGATAATCGGTATACCGCCCGCAACCACTACCGCGCCCCGCAAGCCCAGCAAGCGCCAGCCCGATCCGCCTGCTGCCAGACCGTCTTCAAAAACCTTTGTCGGACGACGGAACAGAGCCGCCGAGCGCGCCTTGTCGAGCGATATGTCTACGCTTCCCGTCTGCGTGCCATCCATCTTTTCAAAGTACACGAGATAGCCACCGGGATCGACGATGGCGACTGCCATAGTCCAGTTATTCTTCCGAGCTTCAACAACTGCCGCGGCCACGGCCTTTTTGGCATTGTCCAGCGTGATGGACATCCCATAAGGAATGAACGGCGGCGCCGCAAATGGCGGCGGGGTATTCTGCGCGAAAGCAATCGGCGCACTGATCGCAAACAGGACTACGAACACAAAAAATCGGATGAGCTTCTGGAACATTTGGCTTCTCTCCCCTGTTATGACATGGAATGAAAACAACGGCTGTTTGTAGTGATTTTGCATACTATCACCGCGCAAACACATGTCAATAAAGTTGTAGGTCAGCCCTGCATAGACCGCCCCTCTGTTTCTGGGTTAAGCTTGGAGCCAATGCGGGAAAGCGAACGAATCCGAACAGCCATTATCCGCGGAGGCACCAGTAAAGGCGTGTTTTTGCTTGCCAGCGACCTGCCCCGTGACCCGGCAGCCCGCGACCGCGTCATCCTGTCCATTTTCGGGAGTCCGGATCCCCGGCAGATCGACGGACTCGGTGGAGCCGATCCCCTGACAAGCAAGTGCGCCATCATCTCCCGGTCGGCCCGCGCCGATGCCGACGTCGACTATACCCTCGGCTACGTGGGAATAAACAAGGGCGCAGTGGACTATGAAGGAAACTGCGGCAACATCTCACAGGCCGTGGGTCCCTTTGCTGTGGACGAAGGGCTCGTACCGGTGAGCGAACCGATCACGTTCGTACGCATCTTCAACACGAATACCAATAAGCTGCTGATTGCCGAAGTTCCGGTCCGCGACGGAAAAGCACTTACAGAAGGCGAGTTTGCAATCCATGGCGTTCCCGGCAAAGGAGCCAGGATCGTGGTGAACTTTGTAAACGCCGCAGGCTCGAAAACCGGCAAGCTGCTGCCAACCGGCAATGTCGTGGACGAAATAAGGCTTGCGAGAGACCGCCGGATATCGGTCAGCCTCGTCGACGCCGCAGCCCCGGCAGTGTTCGTTCGCGCGGCGGACGTCGGTCTCACCGGCCGGGAATCACCCGACGACACGAAACGGAACCCTGAAATCGTCGCCATCATGGAAGAAATTCGCGCACAGGCGGCCGTCATGATGAAGCTGGCCGCGGATACGAGAAGCGTCAGCCCCGCCGTTCCCAAGATTGGCGTCGTGGCGCCGCCTCAGACTTACCAGACGATCGCGGGGGAGACCATCGCCGCATCGGACTGCGACCTGCTTGCCCGCACGCTGGCGTTGGGAGTTATGCACAAAGCCTACGCGGTCACCGGCGGAATTTGCTTGAGCGCAGCAGCGCTTATCGAGGGCACAGTCGTAAACCAGGTAGTGAGTCCTGACGTGAAAGGCAGCGGAGCTGTCCGCGTGGGACATCCGTCCGGCGTCTCCAGTTTCGTAGTTGTGGTCGAACGAACACCATCAGGCCAGTTTGAATTAAAGCAATCCGCGGTGGCTGGAACAGCCCGGCGAATTATGGACGGGCAGGTTTACGTACCGCGCCGCGTGTTCGCTAAAAAGGACTAGTCCAGGCATAGTAACCGCCTGTGCGCCGTGCTATAGTTCGCGCCCATCGAACAGAAACATCGAGATGACCCAATGAGCACGACGACTTCATCAATAGCGGCCATCAAACCGGCTGAGCCGCAGCCAAAATCAAATCAGCTTCTGCGCGGCATTGTTACGGTTCTCATCGCCGTTATCATTTGGTTCTCACCCATACCGGAGGGAATTCAGGAACGAGCCTGGCACCTGTTTGCGATCTTCATAGCCACGATCATTGGCCTGATCCTTCAGCCGCTGCCCATGGGATCCCTGGTCCTGATCGCAACAACCACGACGATGCTCACCCATACACTCACTCCGGCTGAAGCGATGGCTGGGTACATGAACACGACTGTATGGTTGATCGTAATGGCGTTCCTGTTCGCCAGGGCATTCGGCAAAACAGGACTTGGCCGTCGTGTTGCCTATACATTCATAAGAAAATTCGGCGGCCGGACGTTGGGCCTTGGATACGCCCTGGCACTCACAGACCTGGTACTCGCTCCTGGAATACCATCGGGAACGGCCAGAACGGGCGGTGTCTTGTTTCCCGTCGTGAAAAGCCTTGCGAGCGCGTACGGATCCGAACCGGGACCAACCGCGGGCCGCATCGGCTCTTTTCTGATGCTGAGCGTTTATCAGGTCCACAGCGTTACATGTGCGATGTTCATGACCTCGATGGTGGCGAATCCACTGATGGTCGAACTAACCCGAAGGACAGTTGGAATAGAAATCACATGGGCGGGTTGGGCAGCCGCGTCGATCGTTCCTGGCCTGATCAGCCTGGCAGTGTTGCCATATTTCATTTTCATGCTGACGAAACCCGAGATTCGCGAGACCCCGGAAGCAGCCGAACTGGCCCGTACCGAGCTCGCCGGAATGGGACCGATGACGCGCCCGGAGTGGGTGGTGTTGGGAGTCTTTCTGACCGTTTTCTCTCTGTGGGTGACCGGATCGTGGACCGAACTCGAACCGACCGTTGTGGCTTTCTTCGGACTATGCGCAATGCTGATTTTCGGCGCTTTGAAATGGGATGATGTTCTGGCTGAGCGCTCCGGCTGGGACGCGTTGATCTGGTTTGGGGGACTCGTGGCAATGGCCACAATGCTCAACACGCTGGGCCTGATTTCCTGGTTCTCGATGGCCATTGGAGGCCGGGTAGAGGGATGGCCGTGGCTGCCTGCAATGGGAGTTCTCGTGCTGGTCTATCTCTATTCTCATTACTTTTTCGCCACATTGACGGCTCATGCGACAGCCTTGTTTGTGCCATTCCTCACGGTCGCAGTCGCTGTTGGCGCGCCGCCCTATTTTGCTGCCCTGACCTTTGCGTTTTTCGGGAGCCTGTGTGCCGGACTGACCCATTACGGCGGCGGACCTTCCGTCATATACTTTGGCGCGGGATATACCGACGTCCGGAAATGGTGGACGGTCGGCTTCTTCACGTCCCTGCTGTTTGTGGCCATATGGATGGGCATTGGATCGTTCTGGTGGAAGGCGCTCGGACTCTACTGACGCGCAGCTCACAACTACATCGTTCTTGACAGCCGGCAAGGGCGGGGACTAGCCTTTCCGGCAGAATCGTACTTGTCATATTTGAGAAAGGAGATCGCTCGTGAAAATTAGTTTCAAGTTAGCAGTCGGTCTGTTGATCGTTATTGCCCTGTTCACGGCACCGGCCATCGCCACTGCCCAGGCCGGCCAGCGAACCGGCGTGGGAGGATGGTACAAATTCGGAGTGCCTGTACCCAGCCTGACTGGCCCGGCGCCGAAGCTTGCGAACGGCAAGCCGAGTCTGGAAGGAATGTGGTCTCAGACCCGCAGAGCGGACGTTACGAATCCGAACGTCCAGGCCGGATTCGTCCCGGACCTTCCCTTTACGCCCTGGGGACAGCGGCAGTGGGACAACTACGACCCGGTGAAAGACGGTGACTACGCAGGAAGCTGCCTTCCGTTTGGCTGGTCGCGCACAGTCTTTGGTCCCCATCCGATGTACCTCGTCCACACCGACGACAAGCTCGTCATTCTTTCCGAACAGAATTCCTGGTTCCACATCGTCTATACCGACGGACGCCCGCATGACCCGAGCTTGCCGCCGTCATGGTGGGGCGATTCAGTTGGACGCTGGGATGGCGACACGCTCATCGTCGAGACGAAGAATTTCAATGGCTATGCCAAGGTCGACACTATCGGTCATCCTTTGAGCAGCCAGACGACGATCACTCAGACTTTCAAGCGCGTAAACTTCGGCACGATCGAGCACACCTTCACGGTCACCGATCCGAAGACCTACACGCGGCCCTGGACCGTAAAGAACACCTGGCCAATCGAGCCTTTTAACACCAAGATGCTTGAGTACTCCTGTGAGGAAGGCAACCTCGACGCGCTGATCGAAGGAGCAATCACACCGTGGCATCCGCCAACGGGCGAAGACGCACCGTAAACTTGCCCGAAGAATAAAAAAGGCGCGGTCTTCGCAGACCGCGCCTTTTTTATTACGAACCAGATCCTTATCTTCTACTGCCCGACCAGCTTCGTTGCATCCTTGTTGTTGTCGGTACAGAAGTACTCTTCCAGATCCGTTGATGAGTTCCACTGCTTGATAAATCCACCCGTCCATGGCCTCGTGTACGCCCCCGGATCGTCGATCGTTGCTTCGTACCTCAACGTGTTGAAATCCGGACGGGAAATGCGCTCAGTCAGGTGCATCTGTTCGGTGTGCGGATAACCGCTTCTGGCGAACCAGAACCGTTCGTTGTAACCAACGGTGTCAATCACGAGCGTATCACCCTCCCAATGGCCAACCGAGTGACCAAAGTAAGTGGGGTTGACGAAGTCGCCCTCAGGATGAGGACGGCCGTCCATGAAGATGATACGGAAGGTATGGTTGCCGCCACCCGAAAGGATATAAATCCGGTTTGCCTGCGGAACCTGAACGATCTCCAATCCGAACGGAGTCTGAAACTGCCGAATTCCGCCATTTGGAATGCAGCGGGCGTGAGGATCGTCCTTCTCCAGGTTCTGGCGGCGATGGTCAAACAGGGCTCTTGCCCAGGGTTGGAAAGGAATCTGCGCAAAGGAAAGATTCGTTGGGAGCTTGCCACCGGTTCCTTCCACAGCTCCCACCTCAGAGGCCATGGAGCCCCCGCCATCCCAATGACCGGTTTCTCCAGCTATTGGTCCCAGGATCGGCGTGCCATCCGGGAAACGGGGTGTAGGCCGAGCCGTTCGGCCGGCCTGGGCAAAAGCGGAGATGCCCAGGATTGCCGAGAACATTGCGATGGCAGATGCCATCGCCACCAGACCACTAATCCGACGACCTTGCACGTTGGACCTCCTCAACTTAATGTCATCAAACACCGATGATGCCGACCAACTCTTTCACGGCCGCCGCGGATTTCTGCAGCGCCGCTTTTTCTTCCATGGTCAGCGTAATCTCGATGATTTGTTCGATTCCCTTGCTGCCGAGCTTTACCGGCACGCCGACATACATACCGTTGATACCGTACTGGCCTTCCAGAAATGCGGCGCATGGAAGAATCTTCTTACGATCATTGAGAATCGCATCGACCATTTCGACAATAGCCGAAGCAGGCGCATACCACGCGCTCGTCTTCAGAAGCGCAACGATCTCCGCCCCTCCGTCACGCGTTCGCTGTACGAGCCGGTCGATTGTTTCCTTAGGTAAGAGCTCCGTAATCGGAATGCCCGACACTGTGGAATATCGAGGCAGCGGGACCATCGTATCGCCGTGGCCGCCAAGCACGAATGCGTGAATGTTTTCGACGGACACGTTCAGTTCCATTCCGATAAAAGTCCGGAAACGCGCCGAATCGAGAACGCCGGCCATCCCAATGACTCGTTCCTTTGGAAATTCGCTGGTTCGAAATGCCGTTTGTACCATCGCATCGAGCGGATTGCTGACCACGATCAGAATGCAGTTCGGGGAATTCTTGACGACCTGCTCGGTAACCCCCTTTACGATCTCGTAATTCGTTTTAAGAAGGTCGTCTCGGCTCATTCCCGGCTTTCGGGGCACTCCAGCCGTGATGACGACGATGTCGGAGTTGGCTGTATCTTTGTAGTTGTTCGTACCCGTGAGCTTGCTGTCGTAACCTTCGACCGGTCCGGATTCCGCAAGATCGAGGGCCTTGCCCTGGGGCACGCCTTCGACAATGTCTATGAGGACCACGTCAGCGAGTTGCTTGTCCACGATGCGTTGGGCTGTCGTCGCTCCGACATTTCCCGCACCGACAACGGTAACCTTTCGTCGCGCCATTACTTGTTCTCCTTGTTTCCGCTAAGACCAGTCTTCCGGCCTGAGGCGGCAACATCTGATCCATTAAATGTCATGAAAGCTCTGCAGATGCAGTAGTGCATTACTGATAAAGGAAACGGGTGAAACTATCACGCGGTTAAAAAGAATGTCAATTGACCGTCTAATTCGGGGACAGGCCACTCAGTTCCCTGTTTTCGAGTGAATGCCTTCAATAGGGAATTGAGTGGCCTGTGCCCGAATTAGACCACCTTCTCACTTCAGGACTTCACGCAACTTGCTGAGGACTTCCTCGTTGGAAAATGGCTTCGAGAGAAAGGGTATGCCGGGAGGGACGTCTTCTTTCCCCGCGCGATCCACATAACCCGACATCAGGATGACCTTGATGTCCGGCCGCTCGGAAGCCAGGCCGCTGGCCGCTTCCAGCCCGGACATTCCGGGCATGACCATGTCGCTCAGTACAACATGGATGATTTCGCCGTATTGCCGGCCGAGCCGAATGGCTTCTTCTCCGCGGGCCGCGGTGAGGACGGTATAACCGGCGGACTCCAGTACTTTCCGCAGAAGCTCCCGAACTCCATCTTCATCCTCTATAAGCAGTATTGTCTCCGTCCCCCTTCCCGGATTTGGATCTCCTGCAGGTGACGGTACGGCGGATACCGGCCCATCGACACGCGGCAGATAAATTCTAAACGTGCTTCCGCGCCCCACTTTACTGGAGAAGGAAATGTGACCGCCGCTTTGTTTCACGATTCCGTACGCCACAGACAGTCCCAAGCCGGACCCCTTCCCCTGTCCTTTAGTCGTGAAAAACGGTTCGAATACACGCGCCTGGACGTGCGCTTCCATTCCTGCGCCCGTATCCTTGACCGCCATCATCACGTACGGACCGGGTTGAACACCGTGGTGGAGCCGGCAGTAGGTTTCATCGAGTTCAACATTCGCGGTTTTGATGACGAGTTGTCCGCCGCCGGGCATGGCATCTCTCGCGTTGAGCATGAGATTCACAAGGATCTGCTCAATCTGAACCGCGTCCGCCCTCACATGCCCAAGCGTGGGATCGATCGAGACGAGAAATTCGATGTCTTCACCGATCAGACGCCGCAACATGTGGTCCGTGTCGTTCACGATCGAATTCACGTCGATGACGCTGGACTGGAGGACCTGCCGCCGGCTGAAGGCAAGCAGTTGGCGTATGAGTGATTTGGCCCGCGTACCCGCCGAATGGATCCCATCCAGATCCCTGCGCAACGGGTCGTCCGGCGCCAGTCCAGCCTGAACCAGCTGGGTGCGGCCAAGAATGATCATCAAGACGTTGTTAAACTCGTGGGCCATCCCGCCGGCGAGCAGCGAAACGCCTTCAAGCTTTTGCGCCTGCAGAAGCTGTTGGGCGAGTTGCATGCGCTCGGAAATATCCACCATGATTCCACGAAGCAAGACCGGTTCGTCGTTCTTGACTACAACCGTTACCAGATCACGCAGCCACACAATTCGCCCATCCGCGCCGATCATGCGGTATTCCATCTGATACTCATTTCTCGTGCGCATGGATGAAACGCAGTAGTTGACCACCCATTCCCGGTCCTCGGGATGGATATGCAGCTCCCAAAACGTCGGATCGCCCAACCAGCGTTCAACCGGATAACCCAGCAGCCGCTCAACCATTTTGCTGACAAAGCAGAATTCAAGAGTTCGCGCATCCGCTTCCCAGACGATCCCATCAACCGAGTTCACCATCGCTTCGTGGTGTTGTTGCGCCTCACGAAGCGCTATTTCCGCCAGCTTTCGATCTGTGATGTCCCGGGCCACCGCCTGGACTCCATCGATCTTGCCGTCGTTGATAACGAGCTGCACATTTTGAGCGAGCCATAACGGAGTGTCGTCCTTGGTGGCCACGCGGAATTCGTAATAAGTGACCGGAATACGCTGCGTCATTTGCTGGAGATAGAACTGTCTGGCAGCTACCCGTTGTTCGGGATGAATCAGTTCGAGATAGTGGAGGCGGATGATCGCCTCGTGCGGAAGCCCCAGAGTCCGAATCGCGGCCGGATTGAAGAACGTAAAGTGCCCGGTGGCGTCTGCCCGGTAAATGATGTCGCTGGCATTCTCCACGAGGGTCCGGTAGCGTTCTTCAGACTGCCGGAGTTCCTCCTCGGCGCGCCTGCGGGACGTAATGTCGGTCAGAGACGCCATCAATGCAACAGGCTTGCCCGATTCATCCAGAATACAGGACGTCGACAAAGAGATCGGAAATTCGGAACCATCTTTCCTTCTGTTCACCAATTCGCCCTGCCAGCCTCCGCGCAGAGTCGCAGTGACAACCTCCTGCAGCACGCCCGGCGGATTTGATGGGGAGAGCAAGATGGCGATGTCTTTACCAATCAATTCCTTCCGTGTGTAGCCGTAGGTTCGCAGGAATGCCGGATTGACGAAAATGATGCGGTTCTTCAGGTCCGTAAAACAGACGCTATTGCTGATGCTGTAGAGTCCGTGGGACAACACGTACTCTTCCCGCGGCCTGGATTTGCTCGCGACGGCCGCGGACTTCAATGGCTTCGTCTTCTGTGCGGTTTTCTTTCGAGGACGTTTCCGGGGTTTGTCAGGCTTCTGCTGCTTGCCGGATTTCATCGGCGTTGATTCGAACTCCTTAACGAACATCGATCGGAGTCTATTCTGTCAGATTTGCCCGATCCGGGTACTCAGAAATTGACCCAGTTTCCCCGAAAAAAGGTCTGTATCCCAATCCCCGGTGAGTACTCAGGATAGATCTCTGCTTTGATCTTCAAACTCCCACTCCCGCCATGCCTGAAGCATTGGAAAGTACAATCCCATCCGGATCGGCCGCGAGTCCATGCGCTTCATCAGGTTTGCGTAATTTTCCAACTGGGCTCTGTAGCGCAACCTTTCATTGTCCAGAAATGCTTCAAGGCCTCCACCCTCGTGAGCGCCGGTCTTATAGTCGATGATCCACCGGACGTTCTCATCGTCGACAAAAGTGCGGTCGAGCGTGAAACGGCGTATACGCCCACCGATCGAGCCCGACAACGTATACTCCCTCTGGTCGTCTTCATGCCGGCCGAGAATCCATAGACCGCGGGCATCGGTCACCGTGCCGCGCAAGGCTTTTTCCACTCGCTGAACAGCCTCGCGAAGCTTATCTCCGTCCAATCCCTGCGACGACAAAGCGGTCACGACCGTGGCGAGATTCCAGTCCAGCCGATCCTCAGCAGTCATCTGTTGCAGCATCCCATGAACAACGATTCCAACACGCCGCTGTAGTTCGCTGGCCCATTCAAACGTGATGTGCAATCGTCCTTCGGCGTCATCTTCAGCAGTTGAATCCGCGGCCGACGGCCGCCAGGCGATGTCCGGTGGTGGAGGGACGCCTTGCCAATCGCATGTTAAGCGGCGAAGCGGAATGCCGGCAGCCGCCGTTACGGCTCCATCGCCCGGAGCCGGGATCACGCCTTCTCCGCCCGCCAGCGCCCTCTTAAACTCGATTCCGGCGCTGTCCCAAATCTTTTTGAGAAACGTGCCCGATTTGGGAACCTTGATTTCGTTGGTGGCCAAGTCAACCGCGGTATTTCCGAGGACGTGCAGACGCTTGCGCGCCCGCGTCGCAGCCACATACAGGAGGCGCGTGCTTTCGTGATTTCCCTTGGTACGGTGGATCTCCCGAAGATACGAGTACGCCGGATCGTCGCCCGATCCTGTTTCCTTGATGGGCGCCAGGAGCAATCGGGAGTCACCGCGGCCATCCAGGTATTCCAGCCAGAGCAACAGACTCGGATCTTCACTCCGTGGAGACTTTCCGAGACCGGGAACAATGACCGTATCGAATTCCAGTCCCTTTGCCTTGTGAATCGTCAGGAGCTGTACGCTTTCATCCGCCTCAACATCGGGCCGCGCGAACAGAGCCGTCACGTCCTCCCGAAATTGTTGGGCATCCTGCAGATCGGCGCCTCCCGCCGAGTCTTCGAGAAGATCCAGAAATGCCGCCGCGTCCTCCAGCCCGGTTCGATCGTCGAGACATGCCGGGCCTCCAAGCCGGATCCAGGTTCCCTCGATCCATCGTCTCAGCGGAAGCCTTCCGCGCTGGGCGATAGCGCCGTCCAGAACCGGTTTGATCCGCTCGAGCCGCAAGCGTCCGTCGGCTGACATGGCGGCCAGGCGCACGTCATCCTTAATGGAGTCCCATATGGCCGCGGAGAAATCGCTTCCGGCAATCACGTGAAGGTCTGCCAGCGTGAGTCCGCACCACGGAGCACGCAGGACTGCCAGCCAGGACGGCCGGTCCGCCGGATGCAGCAACGCACTGGTCAATGCCAGCAGATCCTGCACGACAGAGCGCTCCCCCAATTTATCGATTTCCACGGCCCTGAACTTCTGGCCCGTTCGCCGAAGAGCGGACACGATGGCGAACAGATGACTGCGCGCGCGGACGAGCACGGCGATTCGTGCTCCCGGATCCGCACTCTGCGTTTCCTTGATGATCTCGATTACACGCCGCGCTTCGGCATCCGGATCTTTGTCGAAGAAGGGATGGATCGTGACCGCCTGTGAGTCCCCTCTGGAATGGAATGCCACAGACGCTTCGTATGTGACCGCGCCCGTAAGCCGGTCTTCCTTGGCGGGAAACGCGGCGCCCAACGTTTGATTCACCCATGTCACAATCGGCGCATCCGATCGGAAGTTGACCGACAGTGTCAGCGCAGTGAGCCGGATGTTTCCGATTCCCCGCTCCCGCGCCCGCAAGAAGAGAGCGACGTCGGCCTCACGGAAGCCATAGATGGACTGCATTGGATCGCCGACGAGAAAGAGCGTACGGCCATCATCCGGCTGCCATTCCGCCGTTAAGGTCTCCAGCAGCTCGTACTGGCTTTGCGACGTATCCTGAAATTCATCGACAAGCAAATGCTGAATGCGGCAGTCCAGAGCGAATGCCAGATCCGTCGGACTATCCGGCGTACCTAGCGCGATCCTGGATGCCTGCGCGATCTCCGTGAAATCGACTTTTCCTTCCTGCTGGAAAACAAGCTTCAACTGTGCGGCCGCAACGGGCAGCAGATCGAGCAATGCGCTCAACACTTCCCACTGAGATTCATTGAACGAGGCCGGAGGCAGGGATCTCAATCCGTGCAACTGGGTGATGATCACTTCCTGGAGTTCTATGGCGGCCCATCGAGACTTGGCGGCCTTGCCTTCAGGTGTCGGAAGAAATCCCTGATTCCTGTTAAGTGCCTTGCGGCGCGTGCCCTCCTGCGTGAGAAACATTTCGGCCAAACCCAGCCAGTGTCCGATCCATTCCGGTTCGTTCCCCGGCAACTCATGCAGTTCGATGCAACCGGCCAGGTGCGTCTGGGCTCCCTGCTCCGAAAGGTTGCGCGCGGCAAACCGGGCAAGATCGAGAACCTCATCGACGATATCTGGGGGAAACAGCGTGCGCGTCCGCTCGAGTTCATCCCTGACGATCTGTGTCAGCGTCGCTTCCAGAGTTTCGCGAAATGAAATTGAAGCGGTGTTCGGCACGACGTGGCGAAGCCATTGATCGCGCCGGCCCAGCATGCCGGTCAGCAGCGTCTCCACCGTGGCCAGGTTGTTGTCCAGATGTTCGAGCAGCCGCTCGAGCGCCGCGGCTTCGGTAGTCCCGGCTTCCAGAAGATCCAGTGTCGCCCGGGCTGCCTGACGGTAAAGATGGCCGGCCTTATCCTCGGGCTGAGGACTCGCTCCCATGCGGGAAACCCACGGCATCTGCCGGACGAGGCTGCCACAGAACGAGTCGATGGTCTGGATGCGGAGCCGCGACGGATGCTGAATCAACTGCCACGCCTGTTCCTGATCTATCGCCAGGGCGCGCCGGGAAAGTTCCCACGTGTGCCGCTCGTGCGCTTCTTCCGGCGCGGACTCAGAAGCCGCCTTCTGCAATGCGCCAATGACCCGGTGCCGCATTTCGCCTGCAGCTTTCCGGGTGAACGTGATGGCGACAATGGATTCAGGCTGCTCCACGTGACTGAGCAGCGTGAGGAACCGCTGGATGAGCAACTCCGTCTTGCCGGAACCGGCCGGAGCCTGGACGATAAAGGAATCCGACGGATCCAATGCCCGCAGCCTTTGGGCCGCATCGAGAACGGTTTCAGGCATGGGCGTCCTCCGGCTCCGGATCGTCACGGCGATCCGCCGACCCGATGCGGCAAAGGCCGGGAAGGCTGCAATACTTGCACGTGTCCCGCGGATTCTTCGGATCGACCATGGCCTTTCCATCGCGGAAATCCGCACCGAGCTGTTGCAACACCGAACGCCAACCCTCGATGCGTTCCGGCAATGAAATGTCTCTTGGGCCGGGCTTCACTTTCGGAACAATTCCCTCCGACGATACAAGCCCGCTGAAACGGCTTTCGCCCACCTTGAGCACTCCGAAGAAAACCCCGCTCAGCGGAGCCTCGGCGGTGATGGCGTAGAGGGGAAGCTGGGGTTCGTCGGGCCGGCCTCCCTCCCATTTGGATGGATTGCGGTCGCCAGTCTTGTAATCAATAACGATTACCGTGCCGTCTTCGAGACGATCGACGCGATCCGCGCGAATCGTCACATCCACTCCGCCGACAGCAACCTTTCGCTCCTCTTCCTGGCGGAGCACCGTGAACGGTTGCCGCTGTTTTTCCAGTTCAAGCCACTCCGTGATGATGCGTTCGAGGCGCGCTTGTTCGATGGCTGTAAAGCGGGGCTGGTGGAGGGCGCGCCTTTTCAGCGCCATCTCTTCGATGGACTCTTGAACGGCGTTCTGCACAAGGGCTTTCAGGCGATCTGCGTGAGCCGACATCAATTTTTCGTGCGATTGGAGTTCGTTCCAGACACGTTGAAGCACGTCGTGGATAAGAATCCCTCGATCCAGAGGGCTCAAACCAGGCTGCGCCGAGTCGAGATCCTCAGCCCCAAGCCGAAGCTGGGCGAAAGCGCGGAATGGGCACGCCGCCTGATGAGTGAAAATCGCCGTCCCTCCGCGCAACACCGATCCATCCCAAAGCGGCGCCATGTGATCTTCGACAACCTCGATTCGCGATGAGCGTCGAAGCTGCTCCGGGTAGCCGGTTGCAGAGGCCAGGCCGATTTCCTCGCCGGCAATCTCAGGCAGCGATGAAAAGAGCGGGCTGGGCCTGAGGTCCAAATCGCCTTCGCGTTGCGGATAACTCACGACGACAGACGGCGCGCTCCCCAGCAATTGTTCGGTCAGCAGCCGCGTGAACGCGAGTTCCCGCTGCGCCGAGGATTGCGGCATGTTTTTCTCCCGCTGCAGCCGAAGCGGCAGAAACGGATTCGCGCTCGCCGCTCCGGGCCACGCGCCGTCATGCATGCCCATGACCCACAGGTGATCGAACTCCATACCCGAAGCTTCGAAGACTCCAAGGATCTGGATCGGCGCGGGCTCGGATTCCGGCTGAAACTGCCTCGATACCGCGAGGCGTTGCAGCATTGCCAGCGCGCCGCCCAGGTGCAGGTTTCCGGCAGTACTGTCCAGACCGGCAAACTCGGCGAGCGCCTCGTTCCATGCTTGCGTTGTTTGATACTCCGCGCTGTTCAGCGGCCGCTCGCCCGGCCAGCCCATCGCCGTCAGCAATCTGGAAAACGAGGCCGCCCAATCGCTCGGCGCCTGGCGTGAAGGGATGCGGTCCCACTCGCGCGTCCATTGGGAGAACAGTTGAAGGAGCGCCGGAGCGATCGTGCGTGCAAGAGCCACGATGTCGGAGGCCGAGACCTCCGGCTCCCGCAATCGGCGCAACTTCGCATCGAGCACGGCTCGATGCGAGTATTCCGTTTGAGCGCCGCCGAGGAAAGGTGATCGCAGGAGCCGGCTGGCGTCTTCAAGAGGAATTGTCGAAAGCCGCGTTTGCAGGATGAGAAATGCCGCCTGGATCAGCGGGTATTCGAAGAGCGGCGGGCCGAGAGAAATGTTGAACGCGCGCTGCGCGTCGCGCTCGGGAGCGAGTTGCCCATTCGGATGGAATTCGCCGGCAAAGATACGCTCAATCCGGCTCCGGTATTTTGAAAGATCCGGAACGACGATCCCTACAGGACTTTCGTAATCTGCGTCCTTCCCCGCCTTCTCGATCAAACTCCGCGCCCATTGCGCCGCCGCCCGGATTTCTGCTTCCGTATCCAGCAATCCAATCCGAACCGCGCTCGGCAATCCACTCGTCTGAGCAATCTCGCGCGTTTCGACGCGGCACCCCTTGCGCCGTAACGCCTCCAACACCAGTTCCTGTGCCGGAGTGAATTCATTGAAACCTGCGAGGCCGATGTGTTCCGGCGCTGAAATTCCACCGCTGCTGATCTGCCCCGCAATGAATTCCGGAAGCAGAGCCCCGGACAGCCAGTTCTTGCTCTCGCACCGGCGTTGAAATTCCCGCGCCCATCTCCTGAATGCTTCAGTATCACTACTGTCGTCCCACTCCGACGCATTCAGCGGAAGCTGCCATGCACACATCAGATTCCACGCATCCAGCGCCACCTCTGCGGTAGCGGCCACCTGAAGGAGTTCCCTTCCCTCATCCGACCGGCCGACGATGTCTTCCCAGATCGCCTTCTCCTGCGATGGCCGGAGCAATTGAACCGGCTTAGCCGCCGCACCTAAATAGAGCCAATCGCGCCAGCACCGCTCCAACCAGGAACTGAACGGCAAAACTTCGGGCGCAATCCACGTGACCAAACCCGCGGCGATCTGCTCCCTGTCGTAACTGTGCCGGAGTTCTCTCGCGAGGCGAGAGCTCGCGGTGATCATGAGTGGAGAGCTTGAGAGTTCTGTGCTCATAGACGTAAGGCGTGCGCATGCACTTTAACTCAACAGAACGCGCGAACTGAAACACTGGAGTTGCACGGGCGCATAATGCAAGATATCGCCAATCGTGTCCGCTTAACTTGCACCACCAGTTGGAAGAGGTCTCCGATGGATTTTGTCGCTCTCGATGTAGAAACAGCGAATCCGGATCTTGCGAGTATCTGCCAAATTGGGTTTGCCGAATATCAGAACGGACGATTGGTTCGTAGCTGGGGTTGGCTAGTCAACCCGGAGGACTACTTTCACGGCGTGAATGTATCAATCCACGGAATCGATGATCGCGCTGTTCGCAACGAACCGGCTTGGCCACATTTTCACGAACAGATTTGTCGGTCTCTACAAGGCCGGATCATCGTGAGCCATACGGCTTTCGATCGCGCTTCATTACAACGTGTGTGCAATAAGTACCGGTTATCACCAATCGAAGGCATTTGGCTCGATTCCGCCAGTGTTGTTCGCAGAACGTGGCCTCAGTATTCCCGTTCAGGCTACGGTTTGTCGCAGGTGGCCAATGATCTGGGTATATCGTTCCGACATCACAATGCGGAAGAAGACGCCCGAGCAGCCGGTGAAATATTGCTCCGCGCGATCCAGCATAGCGGTGTGTCAATTTCTGACTGGCTGGCAAGATCGAAGCACGCAATTGGGGCCACGGACGGCTCATCGTCAGTCAGGCGAAATGGATGCGATGAAGGCCCTCTATTCGGCGAAGTCGTGGTGTTTACCGGCGCGCTTTCAGTGACCCGGCAAGAGGCGGCGGATTTGGCGGCCAAAGCCGGTTGTGATGTTGCTCCCACAGTTAACAGGAACACAACACTGTTGGTGGTCGGGGATCAAGACATCCAGAAACTGACAGGCCACGAGAAGAGTTCAAAACATCGTAAGGCAGAGGAATTGATCACCCAAGGTCAACCAATTCGCATTCTCAGCGAAAGCGATTTCCGGGAACTACTGTCTTCGGTCTCATGAAAGCCTGCTGCCCTGCGGCTAAACTGTGATCCGCAGGCATTACCGAGGGAACTCGACGCAAAGAACTGGACGTTCAAGGCGCTCTTGCCGTACGACAATCCCAACCTTGGAATCCGGTGGTCTCATAAGACAACGACGTTCGACGACGCACGCGCACAACTCACTGAACGCCCGGACTCCGCAGGGAACGATGTGCGAAAGATCATGGACGTCGAGTGCGCACTCATCGCAGAGCGCCTTTGTGTCAGGCTGCCCTTTGCGTCGAATCGATCAGGTCCGGGAGCCTCAGAAAAAAGCATTGGCTCAAATGCGCAGAGGGAGTGGGCGGCGGTTCTGTATCAGCGCCGTTAATTTGCCATCGCGGAGGCTGGCCATCGGCATTCACAAGCCACTGTTCGGTCTTGTTTTCGAATAGTGCACTGGCGCTGGTGGATTGTCTGGATAGTTCTTCGGGCCAGATCAGGTGCCGCATGGCGCGACACAGGCTCGACTTGCCGATCCCGTTGGGTCCGACAATTATGGTGATGCCATCGCTGAATCCTTCAACGGTGAATGGGTCGTCGATTCCCGGCAGGCGGCTGATCTTGATCCTGCGCAGTTTCATGCCGTCTCCCGGGGAGTGGCCTGATCATGCTGTCCCTGGCGCAACATCGCGTAGAGAGCGGTGGTACCCGCCTGCAGGAGGGTCGCTGCCAGAACATCGTCAGCCAGCGGATCTACGGGGTCGCGCGCTTCATCCAACGGGGACCAGTTCGAATCTCCAGCCAGAACTTTCAGCTTTGATCGGGCTGCTTCGATGATCTGCATCCCGCCCTCGTCTCTTCTGGAAATACTCAGGAGCTTCCGTGCAAGTAACGCCGGAGGATCCTCGCCCTTGGCCAGTTCTTCAAGGTCAACTGCAAGCTCGGTGTGATTGTAGACCTTGTCGACAAAGACAACCGTCTGGCCGACATCACGCCACAAGTTCCGCCACTTTTCGCCCTCCACGTACTTCTGAACGCCTTCGAAATCACGGGTTCGACCAATAATTTGAACCCTCACACCGAGAAGACGTGGTGAATGATCGGTATCGTGTATCTTCTGAACAAGACGCTCGGCCTCGTCCAGTATGTTGTCGGCTGTGTCTTCGATGTTTTCGGACTCTCCGATGGGAACCGCTTGATTCAAGCCTTGCGGACTAAGGAAGACCCAAGACTGCGGGGATTCAGGACGGAATCAACGAACTCTCTGGAGAACTATCTGATCGAAAAAGGGTACATCGATCCGAGGCCCGTACTCGATGAAGCGGAGGTCTTGATGAGGGTCCTAGCGAGTCCGGTGGCCGCGCGCCTGCCGAGTGACTTGACTGGTAACTTCGTCCACCGGTGGCGGCGCCTGGCAGAAGGCAAACTATCCAGGCCGTCGGAATCTTAAACGGGCGACGTGTTTTGTCCTTCCTCCCGATTGGGTTCCATCACGAGAGTGAGGACGTGATAGGAAATGCACCAGCTCTCGGCAAGGCCACGTTAAAGAGTTGTGGCTGAGAAATTCGTCGGGCAAAGCGGATCAAGCATCATCGTGGTGGGCTGATGTATGTCGCACACCCGAACCGAATGAAGAGGCGACATGATTTCAGCGAGCCAACTCTACGATTTCGTCCAATGCCCACATCGTATTGCCCTCGATGTGTTCGGTGACCAATCCCTTCGCGATGCCCCCAATCCTTTCGTTCAGTTGCTCTGGGAACAAGGCATCGATCACGAGGCGAGTATCGTAACTTCCCTTCCCATCAGCACGAACATCAGGCAGGTCCCCCTTGGGGATCGGGAGCGTGAAACCTTGGCGGCAATGCAAAGGCGGGAACCGCTTATCTATGGCGGTCGCTTGACATCTGATGAGTTGGTGGGTGAACCCGATTTACTCGAACTCCGCGGTGGCGGCTACATTCCGGGCGACATCAAATCCGGTTCCGGCCTTGAGGGAGACGACAGCAATGGAAAGCTCAAGAAGCACTACGCTTATCAGCTAAGCCACTATGTTCTTATCCTCGATCAGCTTGGGCTTGGTGACGGCACCCGAGAGGCATTCGTCATTGATCGACAGGGGCGGCGTGTTGCATACGTCCTGACAGAGCCCCAAGGCGTCAGAAATACTGAAACATGGTGGGAGGGCTACCTGCGAGCGCTGGCTGACGTCCGTGCGATTCTTCAGCAAACCCAAATGACGCTCGGAGCACTATGCGCAGAATGCAAGCTGTGCCACTGGTATTCGCATTGCCGGGAGGAGCTTGTTAGTAGAGGTGACCTTACTCTGATTGTGGAATTGGGAAGATCGAAGCGGGATGCAATGATCCAATCAATCCCTACGGTCCATGCGCTTGCAACAACCAATCCTGTCGGCTTTGTTCAGGGGAGGAAAACGATTTTCCAAGGGATCGGTCCCGACACCCTTTTCAAATTTCATGATAGAGCCAAGCTCCTCGACACTCCCGGGGCGACAGCCTATCTAAAGAGCGACGTGAACCTTCCCATCGCCGCCAACGAGGTGTATTTCGACATCGAGGCAGATCCCATGCGGGATGTGGTGTACCTGCACGGATTCGTCGAGCGTCTGCACGGTCAGCCGGCGACCGCCAACTACATTCCATTTTTCGCTGCAGGCACCGATGCAACTCAGGAGGAAGCCGTATTCCGCCACGGCTGGGAATACCTGACTCTTCGGGTTCAGGACTCAACCATTTACTATTACTCGAAGTACGAACGGACGGCTTACAAGAAGCTCGCCGAAAAATATCCCGGTGTGTGCTCTGTGGCTGACGTCGAGACCTTGTTCGCGCTGCCAGCGATGGTGGATCTTCTCTACGATGTGGTTATGAAGGCGACGGAATGGCCGACATATGACCGCTCTATCAAAACATTGGCTCAACATCTCGGCTTTCAATGGCGTGATACGCATCCTTCGGGCGCCGCATCCATCGAGTGGTTTCACCGCTGGATCGAGTCTGGCGATCCAGCGATTAAGCAAAGAATTCTGGATTACAACCAGGATGACTGCCTCGCCACCGGCGTGGTCGCGGATGGTATTCGGAATCTGTAACTGTGTCAATTTCTACCGCTTGATCGTGTCGGTAGCACATGATCTGTCCGGTGCCTGTAGCAAATGAAATGTCCGGTCTGAAGGGCAGGGTCGACGTAACGTCACATCCGCACTGGAGGTTAAGAGCGGATGGCGTTATATCCGGCCCGAGCTTGGGAGCGGGCCATGAAGA
>CAMBFR010000067.1 GCA_945865815.1 Candidatus Sulfopaludibacter sp. SbA3 | reverse complement strand
ACGGTCACCACACAATTACGCACCATCAGAACAGAAAAGAGAACATCGACAAGGTGATCCAGATCGACGCCTATCAATCCAAAATGTTCGCTTATTTTATCGAGAGGCTGCGATCTACACCGGACGGCGACGGCTCCCTGCTGGATCACATGGCGATTCTCTACGGCGGGAGCCTCAGCGATGGCAACCGGCATTTGCATAACAACCTTCCCATCGTGTTGGTTGGTGGAGGCGCGGGCCGTATCAAAGGAGGTCGTCACGTTCGCTATCCGGAGACGACGCCGATGACGAATCTGCTCCTGGCCCTGCTTGACGTCGTAGGAGTTTCGACGGAAAACCTTGGCGACAGCTCGGGAAAGCTCGACTTGTCCGTTTAACTTGTACCGGAGTCCCAGCGATGAGTTTCAAAGTGAGAAACCTCTGTAGCCTGTCGATGATGTTCCTGCTGTCGGTTATTGCCGCGGACGCGCAAAGTACCGATCTTCGGCTGGTGGAAGCGGCCAGGCAGAGAGAGAAAGAGGTTGTGCGTTCGCTGCTGAAGCAACCTGTGGCGATAAGTGCGCGTCAGCCGGATGGGGCAACGGCTCTTCACTGGGCGGCTCATTGGGATGACCTAGAGACTGCGGACCTCCTAATAACCGCAGGAGCGGAACTTAACGCGGCGAACGACTACGGTGTCACTGCTCTTTCGCTGGCCTGCACCAACGCGAACGCGGCAATGGTCGAAATGCTCTTAAAAGCCGGGGCCGACGCCAATTCCAGGCTGCTGACAGGAGAGACACTACTCATGACCTGCGCTCGCGCAGGTAGCGCGGACGCGGTGAAATCGCTGGTCTCACGCGGAGCGAACGTGAACTCCAGGGAAACCGAGTCCGGGCAGACGGCATTGATGTGGGCAGTGGCGCAGAGCCACGCAAGCGTTGCTCAAGTGCTGATCGAACATGGAGCGGATGTCCGCGCTCGATCAAAGAATGGGTTCACGCCTTTGATGTTTGCTGCACGGGCAGGCGATGTCGAATCGGCAGGCGTTCTGCTGGCAGCTGGTGCGAACGTGAATGAAGCGTTGCCCGTTCCAGGCAGACCGGAAGGTTCGGGAGAAATACCAGCGGGCAGCATGAATCCTCTTCTAATGGCAAGTGCCAGTGGGCATGAAAGCCTCGCAATATTTCTGCTGGAAAAGGGCGCCGATCCAAACGCATGGGATGGCGGCGCTGCCGCGATTCACTATGCCCTGCTGCGAGGGATGGCAACTATCGGCAGCGTGCCGCGGGCAAACTATGTCTCCTTTTTATTCCGGCCCAACCTGACCGAACTGGTGAAGGCGCTCCTTGGACGTGGAGCAAATCCGAACGTACGCCTCGTAAGCAGTGCTGTGACCGGTGGAACGGGCGGTCTTCGAAGCGCAGCAGGCGCGACGCCATTCTTACTGGCAGCCGCGAGCGGCGATACCAGCCTCATGCGTTTCCTGCTGGCCAATGGCGCCGATCCGATCATGCCGACGAGAGCAGGCGTAACGCCCTTGATGGTGGCGGCGGGCATGAACCGCGGCAACAGCCGCCCAGACGACGAAGCCAACGCTTTCCGTGATGCTCTGGAAACCGTAAAACTCGCGCTCGAACTGGGCAACGATGTCCATGCGGTCGATAACCGCGGCCAGACTGCCCTGCACGGCGCGGCATACACGGGATCGGACCCGATAGTTCAGCTCCTGGTAGACAATGGCGCCAATGTAAACGCGAAGGACAAGAGCGGGGAAACGCCGTGGAGCCTCGCGGTGGCGTTGAACAATATCGGCGACATCCTCCACACAAGCACCGGCAATCTCCTTCTCAAATTGGGCGCGACACCGCTCACCGCTGCCGACTTTCCCAAGTAGTCGCAGCCTCGCGACCCGCCGATGACCGAGCACCAAACAAGCAGATTCCTTGACTCCAGTCTGCAAAATCTCTAATACTCCCGCCAGCAAGAGCTCAAAAACGAATATCTGATCTTTGTCCGTCGTGGAAAACACTCGGATCCGGGAAGGTCCGTCTCAGAAACGCTCGTTTCTGACAGAGCAATGGAGGAAACGTGGATAACAAGCGAAACAGAACGCGTTTGGGAAATCTGGTTCAAAGGGGCCTGCTGAACATGGCGCTGACGTTGGTCCTGGCGCCCGGCGTCCTCTGGGCGCAGTCGACAGCTCAGATCAGCGGAGCGGTGGCCGATCAAAGCGGCGCGGTCTTGCCTGGAGTGGAGGTAACAGTAACGCAGACTGAAACCGGGATCTCACGTACGACGGTCACTAATGAGACTGGCTCGTACACTTTGGCCAGCCTGCCTGTTGGTCCATACCGGCTGGAAGCGGCCCTGCCTGGATTCCGCACTTATGCGCGAACGGGCATCACTCTACAGGTCGGCAGTAATCCGACGGTCAACATTGATCTGGAAATCGGTCAGGTTTCCGAGACGGTTGAGGTTCAAGCCGATGCGGCACTAGTGGAGACGCGGAACACAGGCATCAGTCAGGTGATCGACAACGTGCGCGTGTTGGAACTGCCGCTGAACGGGCGCCAGGTGACGGAGTTGATTCTGCTGTCTGGTGTGGCAAACACCTCGACGGAGGAAGCCTTGAATCCTGGAACCAGAAACTATCCGACGGCGATTATCAATGTCGCCGGAGGGTTGCAGACCGGGCTGACGTACACGCTGGATGGCGCGAACCACAACGATGCTTACAACAATCTGAATTTCCCGCTGCCTTTCCCTGACGCCTTACAAGAGTTCAAAGTGGAAACCAGCGGCTTGGCGGCCCAGCACGGCTTCCACTCTTCGGGACAGGTGAACGCTGTAACGAAGTCGGGCACCAACGAGTTCCACGGAAGCCTGTTTGAATTCCTGCGTAACGGATCGCTTAATGCCCGGAATGCGTTCGCCCTGCGGGACGACGGGCTGAAGCGGAACCAGTTCGGCGGCACTATCGGCGGACCTATTATTCGAAACAAGCTGTTCTTCTTTGCTGCCGAGCAAGGCACGAAGGAACGAGCAGTGCCATCGAGCAGCCGAGCTTTTGTCCCGACCCCTGCAATGCTGGCTGGGGATTTTACAGCGATTACATCGCCGACCTGCAACAGCGGGCGGCAGGTCACGCTGAGGGCTCCTTTCGTGAACAACAGGGTTGATCCGGCGCTGCTTTCGAGTGTAGCCAGGAATATTGTGAACCACGAGCTGTTTCCGAAGACCACCGATCCCTGCGGCGAGGTTCGGTACGGCGGGCGCATCAAAACTGACGAATGGGTCACGATAGGACGAGTGGATTATCAGTTGAACCAGAAGAACTCACTCTTCGGTCGTTATCTGGACGCTTGGCGCGAACAACCCTCGCCCTATGACGGCAAGAACATCCTGACGATAATCGAGGGAGATCTCAAACACCGCGTCCATACGCTGGCCATCGGCCACACGTATTTGATAAGCCCGACAGCCGTGGCTTCCTTCCGCGGCGGGCTCAACCGGTCGTGGATTCCTAAGACGCCACCGAAAGCATTTGACCTGAGTTCAGTGGGCGTCCGGGGCACTTATGAGCCGAGGCAGGGTTATGCGGAACTGAGCGTATCCAACGGATTCACCATTGGGAATGGGAGGGCAAGCCAGGGCTTTGAGAACACCACATCCTTCAATTTGAGCGAGGATCTCACCATCGAGAGGGGCAGTCATCAATTTGGATTCGGTGGAAGCTGGATCCATCAGAACCTTAATGGCAGAACAGGTTTCGCTGAAATGCCCAGTCCCGTATTCAGCGGCCAGTTCACCGGAACCGGTCTGGCCGACTTTATGCTTGGAAGGGCGTCTGGTTTTGACCAGGGAAACTCGATCGGGTTCGGCATCAGGCAGAATTCGATCGGCCTGTACGTGCAGGACACCTGGAAAGCGCTGTCCCGTTTGACGGTGAGTCCAGGCTTGCGATGGGAGCCGCATCTTTCGCCGTACCGGGCTCAAGAAGACATGGTCCACTTTAAGAAAGAGTGGTTCGACCAGGGGGTCAAGAGCGCGCGCTTCGTGAATGCGCCGGCGGGCCTTCAGTACATGGGAGATCCCCTTTATCCGGCGAAGGGCAAAAAATATGATTCCGACTCCTGGCTCTACTTTGCGCCTCGGCTGGGCTTAGCCTGGGATGTGGGCGGCGATGGACGGACGACCCTTCGGTCCGCGTTCGGACTGTTTTTTGACCTGCCCCCCATGTATCACTGGGGCGGAAACCACCCACCCTATGGCAATCAGGTCATTTTAGAAAATGTACCCGGAGGTCTGGAAGAGCCATGGCTGGGCTATCCGGGTGGCAGCCCGTTCCCGGCTTCGTTCGGGCGCGACGCGAGGTTTGGGGAACAGGTCACCTTCATTAACTATGGCCAGAACCTTTCGTCGGCACAGGTCTATCAGTGGAATCTAAGCCTGCAGCGGCAGGTGGGGACCGACTGGATGGTATCCGCCAATTACGTGGCTAATAGCACAATTCATGGCCAAAGCGCGGTTGAAGGCAATCCTGTCATCTACCTGCCCGGAACCGGTTGTACGATCGCTGGCGTGACCTATCCTACCTGCTCGACTCTCCAGAATGCCAACCAGCGGCGTGAACTGCATCTGGCGAATCCATCACAAGGAAAGTTCTTCACAAATATCCAACATTTCAGCGACGAAAGCACGGCCAGCTATAACGGTATGCTGCTGTCCGTTCAGCGCCGCCGCAGCGAGGGCCTGACAGTTCAGGGCAACTATACATGGTCACACTGCATCTCAGATCCCATTGGCGTAGGAGGCAATAGCACCACCAGGTTGCTTGTTTACCCGGGACGGCGGCGTGAGGAACGCAGAGGCTGCACGGGAGACACGCGGCACGGTCTGAATACGTCAATCGTGTATGAGACACCCCAATTCTCAAACTCCGCACTGCGCAAATTGGCCACCGGCTGGCAGATATCCAGCATCGTTCGTATTCAGTCAGGGAGTTACCTCCAGGTCGTAACAGGTTTCAATAACGCACTTAGAAGCGGACTTGGTAACAATCGGGCAGACCAGATACAGGACGATCCCTATCTTCCCAGCAAGAGCGTGAATGGATGGCTCAACCGCGCGGCCTTCGTCCGGCCCGCAGACGGGTTCTGGGGCACAGCGCCCGACGTTCAGGGACCAGGAACCGTCACCATCAACGCGGGTCTCACGAGATCGTTCGCTATCACGGAAGGCCAGACGATCCAGTTTCGCGCCGAGGCGTTCAACCTGCCCAATCATATGAATCCGGATAACCCGATTAGCGCTTTGAACAACCAGAACTTTGGAAAGATCTTTACAGCAAAAGACCCGAGGATCATTCAGCTCGCGCTGAAGTACCTCTTTTAGCGAGACACGCACGTTCACCTCATGGGCGCGGGCCTTACGCCCCGCCCATGAGCCCCCGAGAAACCGAACTAAAGTCTGGTTCGGTCTGAAACTCCGATGTATCCTCTTTCAGTAACTTTTACATGATTGAAAACCGCAGGGAATTCATCAAAACCGCGATTAGTGGTGCCGCAGGCACAATCGTGGCGCAACTGTTACCAGGCACGGCCTTTGCGCAGGCGTCTGCCCGAATCACGGCAACTCCACTGAGCAACATTCTGTTCAACCTGACAGGCGCCGGGACTAACGTCCTCGCAATGAGCGGACCCGACGGAATCGTGATGGTCGACGGGGGGTTGGCCGAACATTCCGCCGCTTTACTCCAGGTTGTTTCCGGCCTCCCGGGCGGGGGGCGCGTTCACACGATCTTCAACACCTGCTGGTTTCCCGAACAAACAGGTTCCAACCAGATACTCGGCCAAGCCGGCGCGACAATCATAGCGCATGAGAACACCCGGCTGTGGCTGACGACAGACATCACGCGGCCCTGGGAGCAGCACACATTCCCGCCATTTCCCCGCGAGGCCCGTCCCAACAAAACCTTCTACGACAGAGATACGATCACTGTAAACAACGAGCCCATCGAATACGGATACTTGCCGCAGGCCCACACCGACGGCGATATCTACGTATTCTTCCCCAAGTCGAACATCCTGGCCGTGGGTGGCGTGGTTTCCGCAGAAGGATGGCCAATGATCGACTGGTGGACAGGTGGCTGGATCGGTGGCCTGGTCACTGGCATTGAAACGCTTCTCAAGGTGGGCAACGCGCAGACGCGTATTGTGCCCGCGAATGGCCGCGCCCTGTCGCATTCCGAACTTCAGGCACAGCACGAAATGTATCGCACGATTTCGACGCGCCTGCACACATTGATCCGCAAGGGTTACAGCCCGGACGAGGCTATAGCCGCAGAACCTACGAAGGAATTCAACAACACCATGGGTAGTCCTGAAATGTTCGTGAGGCTGGCTTTCCAGAGCTTGTGGGGCCAGTTAACTCCAGATGCATAGAGTAAAGCGGCGCGTTTCAATAGCCACAGCCGGGCTGGCTATAGCGGTCTGCGCTGTTGTGATGTTGGGCAAACCGGCGCCGCGTCCACAGCAAGACAACCCGTTTATCAGTGAAGCCGGCAGGCAATTGGACCTTCTGAATACTTATTGCGTCCGATGCCACAACGCAGCGCTTAAGTCTGGTGGAATCGCTCTAAATGCTATGAACCCGGATGATGTTGCGAAAGACGCCGAAACCTGGGAAAAGGTGGTGCGCAAGTTGCGCGGACGAATGATGCCGCCTCCTGGCCAGCGGCGGCCGGATGAGCCTCAATACGATGCCTTCATAACATGGATAGAAGGCTATCTGGATCATTTCGCTTCGGCCAATCCCAATCCGGGACGCGTCGCATTGCACAGGCTGAACCGCAAGGAATACGCCAACGCTGTCCAGGACCTGCTTGGCATGAGAATCGAACCTGCGGAAATTCTGCCGGAAGACGACCGCAGCGACGGTTTCGATAACATCGCCAACGTTCTTCGTACGTCCCCGGCATTTTTTGATCAGTACGTTGCAGCAGCACGTTCAGTGGCCGTGCAGGCAGTGGGAAGGCGCAATCCCGGGCCAAGCAGCCAGGCATATTTTTTACCGCCCGATGGCGAGGGCAAGCAAGCTTTCCACCAGGACGGCATGCCGCTGGGCACGCGCGGCGGTCTTGCAGCCGAGCATTTCTTTCCCGCAGACGGTGAATACGAAATCAACCTGGCTAATCTGTTCTATGGTGACCTCTACTTTCGGGGCGTAGAACACGAAAACACGCTCATCGTGACGCTCGACGGCGTCAAGGTCCATGAGATCCACATCGGCGGCGAGGAAGACCTGAAAGGGATTGACCACGATCAATCCCCTGCAAGCGATGCCATGAACGCGAGATTAAAGAACCTTCGTTTCAAGGCAACGGCCGGCCCCCACCAGGTTGCTGCCACTTTTCTCGCCCGGACTTTTGCCGAATCGGATGCCCGTCTTAGTTCCCTCGTTCCGGGAGGAGGACAGGATCGGCTTATCCGCATCACGGGCTTCGAGATTCGGGGACCCTTTAACCCGACCGGTCTCAGCACCACGCCCAGCCGTGAACGGATCTTTGTTTGTTATCCCACGGAACAAGGTCAAAGAACTGCATCGAGAGAGGAAGAAGCGTGCGCAGTAAATATCTTTTCCAACCTTGGCCGCCGCGCCTACCGCCGCTCGCTTACTGATGCCGACATGGCGGTGCTGCTTCAGTTCTTCAGGACCGGCAGAGAGACAAAGGACTTCGACGAGGGTATTCGAAGCGGTCTGACCCGCATACTGGCGAGTCCAAATTTTCTGTATCGCGCCACGATACCGGACCAGGAGAATGTTGTACCGGGATCCATCCGTCGAGTCAGCAATCTCGAACTCGCTTCACGACTTGGATTCTTCCTGTGGAGCAGCGTTCCCGATGACGAACTTCTCAACGATGCGGAAGCAGGCAGATTGCGGGATCCAGAAATCCTTCGGAGGCAGGTCCTGCGCCTGCTGGCCGACGCGAAGTCCAACACGCTAACAAGGAACTTCGCCCATCAATGGCTGCAACTTCGCGCACTGTCCGAAATAGAGCCGGATCCGAATCTGTTTCCGTTTGCCGCTAGCCATCGCACGGTAATTGGCGAGGATGGCGATTTACGAAAAGAATTGATCGAGGAGGTCCTGCTTTTCGTTGACAGCATCTTCCGCGAGAACCGCAATGTACTGGAGTTGATGACCGCAGACTACACATACCTCAATGAGCGCGTGGCTCTCCATTACGGAATCAACGATATCAGGGGCAGCCGCTTCCGCCGTGTGCGCCTTAACGACTCGGTTCGCTGGGGGCTTCTCGGAAAGGGCGCAATCCTGATGGCCTCCTCGAATCCCGACAGGACGTCGCCGGTGCGGCGGGGCGCCTGGATACTCGAGAACATCATTGGAACACCTCCGTCTCCTCCGCCGCCGGATGTTGATTCGAATCTGAAGGACAACGAAATCGGCGCAAAGACCTTTAGCAGAGTCCGCGACAGGCTGGAGGCCCATCGCGCAAAGCCAAGCTGCAACGCCTGTCACGCGATCATTGACCCACTCGGTTTCGCACTCGAAAACTTTGATGCGGTTGGCATGTGGCGAACCACAGAAATGTTCGCCGGAACACCAGTTGACGCGGGCGCAGAACTTCCCGATGGAACAAAACTGACAGGGCCCGATGATCTGCGCAACGCCCTGATGAGGAAGCCCGAGCAATTCGTTCAGACCCTGACCGAGAAACTGCTGACATACGCGCTGGGACGGAAGTTGGAATATTACGACATGCCGACCGTACGCCAGATCGTACGCGACGCAGCGGGCGATAACTATAGCTTTTCATCTATTGTGATGGGTATCGTGAGGAGCGCGCCGTTTAATATGGAGAGGATCCCGGACGATAGCCAGCCGGCCGCAAGTGTTCAATAGGAGCGAGACATGTTCATTTTGAAGAAGCATCTTTCCCGCCGCACTTTCCTGCGCGGCGCCGGCGCAACAATCGCTCTGCCGCTGCTGGATGCGATGATTCCGGCAGGAACTGCTCTGGCCCAGACGGCGGCCAGGCCGATGCCTCGCCTGGGCTTCGTCTACTTTCCTCACGGCGCCGTGATGGACAGATGGTCACCGGGGGCGGTGGGCAGGGATTTCGAGTTTACGCCCATCCTGAAAGCGTTCGAACCGTTCAGGGATCAGATAACGATTGTCAGCGGTTTGAAAAACAGGGCTGCCGAGAACGGTGTCGCTCACGCAACCACTGCCGGAACCTGGCTGAACTGCGTCACACCTCCTGTCAGCAACAGTCCAAATGCCGGAACCTCGGCAGATCAAATCGCGGCGCAGCACATCGGGCAGGACACTCCAATTCCTTCACTGGAACTCGCGACGGAGCCTGGCGGGCCCTGTGACACCCGGTATGGTTGCGGGTACGGGCACACCATCTCGTTCCGGACGCCGACTCAGCCACTTCCAATGGAATTCAACCCGCGCAAGGTGTTCTACCAGCTCTTCGGCCAGGGCGATAATTCGGAAGAGAGAGCGACGATTGTCGGCGAGACCAAGAGCATCCTGGACTCAATCTCGAGCGAAGCCGCATCGCTTCAACTCAAATTGACAAGGCAGGACCGCGCAATAGTCAGCGAGTATCTGGATTCGGTGCGCGAAATTGAACGGCGCATCCAAACACTCGAAAAGAGGGATGTTTCAAGCCTCCAATTGCCGGACGCTCCCCTCGGAGTACCGAACGACCCCGCCGAACATCTCGATCTGATGTTCGATCTCATTGCGCTGGGCTATCAGGCCAACGTTACGAGGATCTCCACCTTCATGATCGCCAAAGAATTGACCATGCGGACCTACAACAACATCGGCGTTCCCGATGCGTTTCATGCGGTGTCGCATCACGCCGACAATCCGGTCAATTTGGACAAGCTTACGAAGATCGCGACCTATCACAGCGAGGTGCTGGCGCGGTTTGTAAAGAAGCTCGCGGGAACGCCGGATGGGGACGGCTCGCTACTGGATCATTCAATCATCCTTTTCGGCAGCAATATGAGCAACAGTAACAAGCACGATCATGATCCGCTTCCCTCGGCAGTGTTGGGCCGCGGGTATGGCCGGATCAAGGGTGGCCAGCATCTGAAGTATCCCGAGGGTACTCCGCTGGCGAATCTCCTTCTGACTCTGCTCAACCGGGCCGGAATTCCGATCGAGAAAATAGGCGACAGCACCGGCTTGTTGTCGGAGGTCTGATATGAAAATGTGGACAGCTGCAGCCGCTATCCTCACTCTTAGCGTGGCCGCCTTCGGAATGAGTATGCCCGGCAACTCGCTTGTTGATGCCGTGAGATCGGGGAACCGGGCCGCCGCGCTTGCGATGATTTCGCAAGGCGCCAATGTCAATGAGCCTGAACCCAATGGCACGACCCCGCTTCATTACGCCTCCTACAATGAAGACATCGATCTGGTCGAACGCCTCATCAAGGCGGGCGCGAAGGTGTCGGTTGTGAATGATTTCGGTTCGACGCCGATGGCGGAAGCCGCGGCCGTTGGCAATGCAAAGATCATAGAGATGTTGCTCAAAGCGGGCGCTGATGTGAACTCCCGCAATCGCGAGGGCCAGACAGCGCTGATGGCTGTGGCGCGCACCGGCAGAGTCGACGCCGCGCGGCTGTTGCTCGATGCGGGCGCCGAGGTTAATGCGACAGAGCAATGGGGTGGACAATCGGCCTTGATGTGGGCGGCGGCGCAAAAGCAGCCTGCGATGGTAAAGCTGCTGATCGAGCATCGTGCGGACGTAAACGCTCGAGGAGCAGTGCGCGACTGGCAGCGGCGCATCACAGCCGAGACCCGTCCGAAAGACATGGACAGGGGCGGCTTCACGCCCCTGCTCTATGCGTCCCGGGAAGGTTGCGCCGAGTGCGCTCGCCATCTCGTCGAAGGCGGCGCGAATGTCGACATCACCGATCCCAACAGGCAAAGTCCGTTGGTGCTGGCGCTGATCAACATGCGATTTGATACCGCCGCTTATCTGATTTCAGCTGGCGCGGACGTGGACAAATGGGATCTTTACGGACGAACACCGCTTTTTGCCGCAGTTGATGTGGGCACCTTGCCACGTGGCGGCCGGCCGGACATCCCGACGCCGGATGAGACCGCCGCGTTGCAGATCATCAAGATGCTGCTCGACAAGGGCGCCAACCCGAACATCCAGTTGAAGCTGCGGCCGCCTTTCCGAGCCGTGATTCTCGATCGCGGAAGCGACAACGCCATCCTCACGATCGGCGCGACGCCGCTCCTGCGCGCTTCAAAAGCCGGCGATAACCCGGACGCGATTCGATTGCTCCTTGACCACGGCGCTCTCGTGAACCTGCCGAATTCTCTCGGCATTACGCCGCTTATGACTGCTGCGGGCATGGGACACAGCGACAACGCGAGCCGCGGCAAATTCAACACCGACGAAGACGGCGTCAAAGCCGCGGAGATTCTTCTAAAGGCTGGGGCCGACATCCACGCGCGTAACAACGAGGGACAGACGGCGCTTCACAGCGCGGCGCAAAAGGGATGGAATAAGGTCATCACTTTCCTCGTCGAGAACGGTATAGCCCTGGAGGCGACGGATGTAGGCGGCAGAACCGCACTCGATTTCGCCCGGGGAAATACGGGAGTGGGCCGCCAGGCTTCCACCCATCCGGAAACGGTTGCTCTTCTGGAGAAACTCATGGCTGAACGCGCCGCCAGAAGACCATAGACTACGCATTCTTACGCGAACAACCTTCCACTCGCCATTCTGGAAAGAGTGCAGTAGACTCCTCGGCAACAAAATCGATACAACCAGAACGTCATTTCCGATCGTTGGCAGCGTTGGCGAATGACCGCAAGGAGGTACCTCTATGAAGCAGAAGACATCGGCGGATGGTAGCGATCCGCGAATCATGCACCTTGCTTTGAAGTATGTGTTTTAGTGGAAAGGATTTCTGCATGCGGCTGAGAAAGTCCTTTGTTGTCCTAGCAATGCTGTGCCTGGAAGGCAGCCCGGCCACGGCTCAGGCTCCGGCGCAAACCTACCGGGCTCCGCGCCTGGCCGGCACACAAAATCCCGACCTGAATGGGATATGGCAGACAAACAACGGGGCCAACTGGGATCTGCGGCCGCATGCTGCGTCACAGGCGCCGTTTCCGGCGCTTACGGGCGCCATCGGTGCCACGCCGGCAGGACAAGGTGTTATTGAAGACAGTCAGATTCCATACCAGCCCTGGGCTGTGGAAAAGCAGAAGGAAAATTTTGCGAAGAGACTCGACCGGCCATTAGACCGGGAGACAAATGAGACCACCGGGGACCCGGAAGCCAAGTGCTATATGCCCGGTGTGCCGCGTGCGACGTATATGGGTTTGCCGTTTCAAATTGTGCAAACCGCAAACCAGATTCTGATCTCGTACGAGTTTGCAGGAGCGACCCGCATTATTCACATGGGCCGCGCGCCTAAAGCTCCAACGGATTCCTGGATGGGTTGGTCCGTAGGGCGATGGGAAGGCGACACTCTGGTTGTGGACGTAACGAATCACCTGGACCGGACGTGGTTGGACCGCGCCGGAAATTTCCATAGTGACGCGTTGAAAGTGGTGGAACGTTACACGCCGATGACTCCTTACCACATCACGTATGAAGCCACGATCGAAGATCCGAAAGTCTTTACGCGTCCATGGAAAATAAATATGACGCTCTATCGCCGGATGGAGCGGAACGCGGAACTTCTCGAGTTCAAATGCGTGGAGTTCGCCGAACAGTTTATGTACGGTGATTTCATTGGCAAATAGAAGGAGGCTTCAGATGAGCCATCGATTTCTCGCATCGATTTGTGCGCTGACAACGGTAATCATCGTCGTGCTGCTGGCGCAGCCTGCCATTGCCGGGCAGCAGCAGGCAGCCAAGCGCACAGCCTGGGGTGATCCGGACCTGCAGGGCGTGTACTCGTTTTCCACCCATACGCCGCTCCAACGACCTCTGACGTTGGCAGACAAAGGGAGTTATACACCTGAGGAACTGGAAGAACTGGAGCACCAGTTAGCAGAAAAGTTGCAGGAAGACATCGCCACCAACGAGCACTTCAGCTATAGCAAATTGTGGTTTGGGAACGACTACGCGTTGGGAAAGCCAACGGGCCGCACATCGCTGATCATCGACCCGGAAAATGGACGACAGCCAGCCTACACAGCGGAAACACAGAAGGTGCGTGAGGAAGCGGCAGCCCAGCTGGCAGCCAGGCGCATAAAGGGAGGCGGGGATGTTACGCATACCCTGATCAACACCTGGGAAGACCATCCGATGTATACACGCTGTGTCGCCCGGCCGATGCCACGGATCTATCAAGAGTACAACCATGGTGTTCAGATTCTGCAGTCTCCTGGCTATGTGGTGATTCATTACGAGAGTATGAACGACGTGCGCATCATTCCCGTCGATGGGCGTCCCCACATCGATCCGAGCATTCGCCAGTGGAATGGAAATTCGCGTGGTCGTTGGGAAGGCGATACGCTCGTTGTCGACTGGACAAATTTCACCGACAAGCAGGCGTTCGAGGGATCGTATTCATGGGGGCCGCCGCAGGGCAACTTCCATATTACCGAACGTTTCAAGCGCGTCGACGAGAAGACCATCGACTACACAGTCACGATAGACGATCCGAAGACCTGGACCAGGCCTTGGACGTTCGTCCTTCCATGGAGGGTGGAGGAGGCCGCCTACAAGGGCCCGGAAGATCTTCTCGAGTTCGCCTGTCACGAAGGCAACTTCAGAATGATGGAGAATACCCTGACTGGAACGAAAGCCTTGAAAGAAGAACACGGGTTGAAGGATTAGAACACCAACAGGAAAGGGAGTTGTTATGAATATGAAAAGGATGAGAACCTCGGTAGTAGTCGCCAGCATCTCTTGCCTGCTGGTGCTGTGTGCTGCAATGCCCGTTTGGGCGCATCACTCATTCGCGTCAGAATACGACGCATCGAAGCCGATCAAGGTGCAAGGGGTCGTCAAGAAGATGGAATGGATCAATCCCCACAGCTGGATCACCATGGAAGTGAAACGCCCGGACGGTACGGTTCAAACCTGGGAAATCGAAGCCGGTGCGCCGAACGCCATGTTCAGGGCTGGCTTTACCAGGGATTCGCTGCCGATTGGAACAGAGATCATAGTGAATGGTTACCACGCCAAGAACGGCAAGAATATGGCAAACGGCAGAGAGCTCACATTCGCTGACGGCCGAAAATTGTTTATGGGATCGTCCAGTACCGGCACCCCGAATGAAACGAGTCGTCAGTAGATTCAACTCGGCAAAACAACTCTCGGAAAACAAAAAGCCCTGGCACTAAAGCCAGGGCTTTTCCTGTACAGTCAACTTGTCGTCAACCTGTCCAATACTCGTCTTCCGGTTCGGGCACGGCAACAAGTCCGGCACATACTGTGACATCATCAGCGACCTCGATGCTTCTCGACAGAAGCTCATATCCACGTTTCCAAACGTTAAGCTCATAGGCGCCTTTAGGCACATCGATTTTCGACAATCCGCTTTCGTCCGTGCTGCCTCTATAGAAACCCACCCGGACCTCGGCGCCGCAGAGTACCGCCTCTGTATGTTGCGTCATCACTTGTATTGTCACAATGTGTTCGGGCTGTCTGACGGCAACAAAACGAAAATTTGAGGAAGCTTCCCGGTGGGGCAACTCCGAGTCATTTCCAGTAAATCGGACGGTCCAGGAATAAGTCCCCTCCGCAGGGGGAGCCATGAGTTGCATCTCCGCCCAATAAAGCGAGCTCGTTCCGGCCCATGGCGTCGGGCCTATTTTTGCGCTGGCCACCTTATCTCCGGCCTCGTTACGGACTTCAATCTCCCGGCCCGCGATTTCGCAGCCCTCCGAGCACTTCGCTCCAACCTTCATGGTCGATGAACGGTTGATGGCAAGCGGAGACGGAATGTCCCAGACCGCCAGAGTTGTGTTATGTGCGGCGATCTCGATATCGTTCTGACCTGTTGTTTCCTGTTGTGGCGCCTCTTCAGGCCGGTGCATTGGCAGCCTCCCGGCCAGCGATGCGCCCAAACACAGTTACACGGGGCAGCCCATGCAGTGCAAATCCGCCGGCGGATTCTCCCGCGCAAAAAAGGCCCGGAATGATTTGGCCTCGAAGATCGATCACCTGGCACTTCGTATTTATCCGGAGGCCCGTGAGCGTGTCGTGGAGTATGGGAGTGGACCACGCAGCATAAAACGGGGGTTTCTGGATCTTGTACATGGGGGTTGGCTTGGCAAAATCCGCATCCTTTCCCATTTCCACAAAGGAATTGTATTTGGCCACAGTTTGTTCGAGGGTACTCGGTGAAATCACCTGAAGCTGGTGTGGGTTCTTAATTTTTCCGGCCAGTTCCCCGATGGTATCCGCACTAAAGAACCACCCGTTCAGATCCACGTTTGGCGGCTTAGGATCCCACTTCTCCCGGACGACCGCGTCGGAGTCGAAGATAGCCCATATCGGTCCCCCTCCGTTCTTCTTTCCATCTCTCAGCGGATTGCCGTTGTTTGCCAGACATGCAGCGAGGAATTCGTGCGATCCATCCATTTCATTCCAAAATCTCATACCTGCCTGGTTCACGAGTATGAGGTCTTGAAAATTTTCTACAGTGAGTCCGGAGGCGCCCGCGAGTGGGAACATCGGACTCTCGGGCAGCCATCTCAGATTCACGTAACCATATTTGCAACCGATATGCCTCGTTTTGGAAATAGGAGAGCCGCTTTCTGCAGTTTGTGTTCCCGTAGCCCACAGACTGGCTCCGATGGACATCGCCAGAATTTCTCCATCGCCGGTTTGCTTGCTCCAAGGTTCGCCGGTGACCTGGTATTCCTCTGTCAGTCTTGGGTCGAATATCCTCCGAAAATTCACATTGCTGGTGTGTCCGCCAGTGGTAATGATGACGCCCTTTCTGGCCTGAATGTTCACATTCCTGTTTTCAAACTGTGCAGTGATTCCCAGAACTTTTCCCGATGCAGGGTTTTCTCTTATGATTGCCGAGAGTTTGTGCCGGACAAGGAAGGTCACACCCTTGGCTCTCCCGCTTGCTTCCAGGGGCCTGACGATTCCCGAGCCATTCCTGCCGTTTATCGTCTGCTTGAAGTCATCGGAAGGGAGCTGGGCACGAAACAATCTTGGCACCCTGCTTCCTCCTTCGGCAGTTGGCTCAACATCGATGAACCTGACGCCGTTCTCCAGCAAGAATTCGAATGTCGCAGCATTCTCGTCGGCCCACATGCGAACGAGCTCACGGTCACCATACCGGAACGCGCGGTTTTTGAAGTTGATGTGGTCCTGGTAAACCTGATCCGCCGAGTCCGTTATTCCGTACTTCTTTTGCAGGCTTGTTCCACCCCCAAGCGGCACTCTGCCGCCACTCACCATAGCGTGTCCGCCGATATCATGATTTTCTTCGATCACGATCACGGATGCGCCGCTATCCCGCGCCATGATCGCGGCGCATAGTCCTGAGGCGCCCGCTCCAGCGATGACTACGTCTGCCACACGGTCCCACCGGGGACGGTTCTGGGCCTCGGCCTGCTGCTCCATGCCGAGGCTGGCCAGGCCCGCTGAACCCAGGCCAAGAGTTGCGCTCTTCTTTAGAAAGTTTCTTCGGCTGACGTTCGGATCTGCACTTTTCCTAGCCATCTTTTTATCTCCTCAATTCGAAGTCTGATTGAGTGAAACGTTGGAACCGCGGTCATCACCAATTTCATATTTTCTGGTTGGTTGGCCGCGACTTTACTAGACACCTTTCGCACTTGTCAACGCTGGGGGTTTGCCGGAGGGGACAAATCTACACACGCACCCAAACTCGTTGACACCATTCCGGATGTCGAATAGTCTCCTTCACATTCAAATTGATTTGGAATAGCTCAGGGGCGACGGGTGGAAGACACTCGGAATAAGAGATCAACATCCGCTATGGGATGAGTGCTTTTGTTTTAGTTGAAAGGCGATTTCGTATGAAAAACATCTTTAAGCAGGCAATCATGGCTGTCACCGCTGCAATAATCCTGTTTGCGGTGACTCCTGCAGCGGCTCAGCAGACTCCCGCCTACCGAGCACCTCGCTTGATCGGTACGCAGAACCCGGACTTGAACGGAATTTGGCAGACCCAGAATTCCGCAAATTGGGACATCGCGCCTCATGCGGCCGGACCATCGCCTTTCCCGGCGCTTCTCGGCGCATATGGCGCCATGCCTGCGGGGCAGGGCATCGTCGAGGGAGGCGAGATTCCGTATCGTCCGGAAGCGCTGGCGAAAAGGAGAGAAAACTTTGAAAAGCGGCTCAACCGTCCCGTGGACCGGGAGAGCAACGAGGCAACGGGCGATCCGGAAGCCAAATGCTACCTGCCCGGAGTGCCCCGCGCCACGTACCTGGGCCTACCATTTCAGATTATCCAAACCGCAAAGCAGATCCTGATCTCGTACGAGTTTGCCAGTGCTTCGCGCATCATTCACCTGGATCGCAAGCCGGTGTCTCCCAACGTGGCGTGGATGGGTTGGTCCATCGGAAGCTGGGAAGGCGACACGCTGGTTGTTGACGTGACGGACCAGAACGACAGGACGTGGTTCGATCGAGCTGGAAATTTCCATAGCGACGCATTGCACGTGGTCGAACGTTACACGCCGATCACGCCTTACCACATTCAATATGAGGCGACGATCGAAGACCCGAACGTGTTTACGCGTCCGTGGAAGATCAGCATGCCTCTGTATCGGAACATGGAAAGAAATGCTCAACTGCTGGAATTCAAGTGCATTGAGTTTGCCGAGGAGTTTGTTTATGGACGGCTCCTGGAAGAGCAGCGAGACTAGACAGGACTATAGGAGGTTGCAGATGAACCGACGATTTCTCGTAGCGCTGTGTGCGCTGATGACCCTGGTGGTGGTTTTTGCCCTGACGCAGGTGTCGGCAGACGCCCAGGGAGCCAACCAAAGGACCACGAACTACACACCAGCGAAAACCGCATGGGGTGATCCGGACCTTCAGGGCGTGTATACGTTTTCCACAAACACGCCGTTCCAGCGGCCGGCCACGCTGGCGGACAAGAATCTCACGCTCGAAGAACTGGAAGAACTGGACGTGCAGAGAACGGCAGCGCTTGAGGCCGACCTTGTGAATGCTCCCGCGGGCAGCCTTGGCCCAAGCTATAACTTCTTCTGGGAATCCAACGAGAAGGGAAGGCTTGCGGGCGGCGTTGCGCTGCTGGTGGATCCTGAGGATGGCCGGTTGCCCCCGTTGACGCCGAACGGAGAAAAAATACGCGCCGAAATAGCGGCGCAGGCTGCAGCCAATCGCATCGGCACGCCGCCATTCGTGCACCAACTCATCAATACATGGACAGACCATCCTCCGTATACGCGGTGCCTGGCGCGTCCGATGCCCCGGATTACTCAGGAGTACAACCACGGGCTGCAGATATTGCAGACTCCTGGCCAGGTGGTGATCTATTACGAGAGCATGCACGACACCCGCGTCATTCCGACAGACGGCCGTCCGCATCTCAACCAGAACATCCGGCAGTGGAATGGTGATGCGCGTGGCCGCTGGGAAGGTAATACGCTGGTTGTCGATTGGACGAATTTCAGTCCCAAACAGGCGGCCAATGGATCTGCGCCGTTCGGGGGCATGCCTCAGGTCAATACCCGCATGACCGAACGCTTTACGAAGATGGACGCGAACACGGTCAACTATGAGGTCACCGTCAATGACCCTACGATCTGGACCAGGCCATTTACATTCGTCCTTCCCTGGAGGTCGGATGATGAAAACTTTCAAGAGCCCGAAGACCTTTATGAGTTCGCCTGTCATGAGGGCAATTACAGAATGATGGAAGACTCCCTTAACGGGACTCGCGCCTTGAAGCAAGCGCAACCCAGGTAGGATTAGAACCAAGAGGAGATGAAACCAATGAGAACAAAATTAGCTGTCACCGTTGCCGTAATCGGCGGCCTGCTGCTGGCTGCAGTGCCGATGTGGGCGCATCACGCGTTCTCGTCGGAATTTGATGCTGCGAAACCGATCAAGCTTGAGGGAACCATCAAGAAGGTGGAATGGATCAATCCCCATAGCTGGATCACCATTGACGTGAAGCAGGCGAACGGCACGACTCAGGTTTGGGAAATCGAAGCCGGCGCTCCGAACGCCATGTTCAGGCGCGGCTTTAACAGGAATTCGCTGCCGGTTGGAACCGCGATCGTGGTGAATGGTTATCAGGCGAAAGACGGCAAGCAGAGAGCCAATGGCAGGGATCTCACGTTTCCCGACGGTAAGCGGCTCTTCCTGGGATCTTCATTGGCAGGAACTGAGAACGACGGCCGCGCTCCCGCGGCAAAATAAGCGCGGCGTCAGCCGGACCTCAGTTTGTCTGTGGCTACCGTGTGGGAAGGTCGTGAGCGGTGGTGAACGCACGTCCGATGTTGCGCAGCCGGCTGGTCATGGAGGAGACGTGGAAGAGAATCGGAATCGCTTAATTGGTTTCGTTGTATTGATGCTGTTGGTCCTGCTGCCGGCTAGCCTCCTGGCGCAGTCGACAGCTCAAATCAGCGGTAATGTCACGGATCAGAGCGGCGCGATTTTGCCCGGCGTGGATGTAGCGGCGACGCAGACGGACACCGGTCTCACACGCACGACAGTGACGAATGAGACTGGTTCCTACGTTCTACCCAACCTGCCCATCGGTCCTTATCGTTTAGAGGCGGCGCTGCCCGGATTCCGCACCTACTCGCAAACGGGAATCACACTGCAGGTCGGCAGCAATCCGACGATCAACGTACTGCTGGAAGTCGGGCAGGTTTCCGAAACCGTCGAAGTCCAGGCGGATGCGGCCCTGGTGGAAACGCGCGCCACCGGTATCAGTCAAGTCATCGACAACACGCGAGTGCTCGAGTTGCCACTGAATGGGCGGCAGGTCACCGAACTGGTGTTGCTGTCGGGCGCGGCTGTACAGGCGCCGGATGGCCGGTACAATCCGGGAAGCCGGAATTACACGACTGTCGTGATCGCAGTTGCCGGGGGGCTCGCAACAGGCGTGACCTACAGTCTGGACGGCGGCAACCACAATGATCCCTACAACAACCTGAACCTCCCGCTGCCTTTTCCGGATGCGTTGCAGGAATTCAAGGTGGAGACCAGCGGCCTTACGGCCCAGTACGGCTTCCACTCCGCGGGCGCCGTGAACGCGGTGACTAAGTCCGGCACGAACGAGTTTCACGGTTCGGTGTTCGAGTTTCTGCGGAACGGATCGCTCAATGCGCGAAATGCGTTCGATGTAAGGAACGACGGACTGAAGAGGAACCAGTTCGGAGGCACGATCGGCGGACCCATCATCAGGAACAAGCTGTTTTTCTTTGCGGCCGAACAGGGAACACGCGAACGGTCCAGGCCCACCGCCAACCGCGCATACATTCCAACGGCAGCGATGATGGGGGGCGACTTTACGACGCTTGCGTCGCCGGCATGCAACAACGGCCGGCAGATCAACCTGGGCGCTCCGTTCGTCAACAACAGGATCAATTCCGCGCAGTTCTCGACAGTGGCGAGGAATCTGGTGAACCATCAACTCTTTCCCAAGACCAGTGATCCCTGCGGCGAAATTCGATTTGGCAGCACTCCCCAGATGAACGAATGGGTCACGACAGGGAGGATGGACTACCAGTGGACCGATAAGCATTCGCTCTTCGGGCGCTACCTGGACGCGCGCCGCGACACGCCAACTGATTATGACGGCGAGAACATCCTGACGCTGACGAACGGAAACCAGGAACAGCGAGCGTATTCGTTTGCGCTGGGCTCGACGTATCTGATCAGCCCGAACATCGTGAGTTCCTTCCGCGGCGCGGCAAACCGCACACGGATCCAGAAGTTAAATCCACAGTTGTTCGAGTTGACCGATCTGGGCGCCCAGAACATTTACGAATCCATTCCCGGCATGGCGTATCTAACCGTTACCAATGGGTTCAACCTTTCCTCCAGCCTGGTGAACCCGGGCCACTACAACTCCACAAGCTGGCACCTGGGTGAGGACGTCGGCATCGTGAAGGGCTCTCACCAATACGGAGTGGGCGCTAGTTGGATCCACCAGATCTACAACGGCAGCGTTGGTGTTGCGCGATCCGCCCTGCCGTCATTCGACGGCCGGTTCACCGGGCACGGTCTGGCCGATTTCATGATTGGAAGGGCAAGTGGGTTCCGGCAGGGCCAGGCGGGAATTTCAAAGACCCGTCAGAACAGCATCGGTCTTTACGCGCAGGATACCTGGAAAGCCACACCTCGATTCACTCTGAATGCAGGATTGCGATGGGAACCCTATATCGGACCGTATACCGCGAATTGGACGAAGCATTTCAAGCGGGAATGGTTCGACAAGGGCATCAAGAGCACCATTTATAAGAATGCTCCGGCGGGACTTCAGTATCCTGGAGATGCGCTACACCCTGACGACAAAATGACGATGAACCGCTGGCTCAATTTCGCGCCGCGGCTGGGATTTGCCTGGGATGTGCAAGGCGATGGCCGGACGGCAATACGGTCGTCATACGGCTTGTTCTATGACCTCCAGAATCTGTTCCATTGGGCAGGAGCCGGGACCGGGGCGCCTTATAACAATCAAGTCACCTTGAACGAACCCGCGGGCGGTCTCGACAATTTGTGGGGAGGCTTTCCGGGAGGCAATCCGTTCCCCACACAGATCACGGCTGACGCCAGGTTTCCAGAACAAATGTTTTTCGTGAACTTTGATCGGGAGCAGGCAACAACGTACGTGCATCAGTGGAATCTGAGCCTGCAGAGGCAACTGGGGACGGACGTCATGGTGTCGGCGAATTACGTTGGCAGCAGCACGATCCACTTGCCGGTGGCGACGGAAGGCAATCCCGCCGTTTACATTCCGGGCGCTTCGACGCAGGCAAATACGAACCAGCGGCGCGTTCTGAACCTGGCAAATCCGGCCGAGGGCAGGTTCTTCGCGAATATGTCTTATCTCGAGAATCAAGGTACAGCCAACTACAACGGTTTGTTGCTTTCCATTCAGCGCCGGGCTGCAGATGGCCTGACAGTGCAGAGCAACTACACATTGGGTCACTGTATCAGCGACGACTTCGTGAACGCTGGCGCGCAGCACGGTGAAGGTGACTATCCGGGCCGCCGCTGGTACGGACGCACCAACTGTGCGGGCTCAGGAGACACGCGCCACACTTTCAATTCGTCGATGGTCTATCAGATGCCCCAGTTCTCCAGCCCAGCGCTGCGCTTGTTGGCAAGCAACTGGCAGGTGTCCGGCATCGTCCGGATTCAGTCTGGTAACTACTTTACGGTCGTGTCGGGCTTCAATACGGCACTGACGAGCGGGAACGGCATCAACCGGGCTCACCAGGTTCTGGGTGATCCTTATCTGCCGAACAAGGGAGTGAATGGCTGGCTCAATCGGGCGGCCTTCGCGCGTCCGGCAAATGGTGAGTACGGCAACGCATCCTTGAACATTCAGGGACCGGGATTCATCACGATCAATATGGGAGTCACGCGGACGTTTCCGATTACCGAAGGCCATACGTTGCAATTCCGCGCGGAAGCGTTCAACCTGCCGAACCATATGAATCCGAATGATCCGAATAACGCGTTGAACAACACGAATTTCGGGAAAATTCTGTCGGCAAGAGATCCGCGCATCATTCAACTCGCGTTGAAATATATTTTCTAAAGGAGGTTCAGATGACAACTGTTGTCCTGGTTCTGTTGCTGGCGCAGGCGCCGGCCGCCGCCCAATCCCAAATGGCCCGGACTCCATGGGGTGATCCGGACCTTCAGGGAGTGTATACGTTTTCAACGAGTACTCCTCTGGAACGTCCCAATGCGCTTGCAGCCAGTGGGACGTTTACGGAGTCGGAACTGGCTGAACTGGAGGAGCGCGCCGAATCAGCAAGGGAGGCCGACGTTGTTACCGCGGCACCCGGCGCACTGGGCGCAAGCTATAACGCCTTCTGGACGTCGAACGAGAAGGGAAGACTGACGGGCCGCACTTCCCTCATTGTTGATCCCGAGGATGGACGCATGCCACCGCTCACGGAGCGCGCAAAGAAGGTGCGCGCTGAAAGGGTAGCGGCAGCGGCTTCGAGGCGGGTGGGTACGGCACCCTTCGTCCATACGCTTTACAACACCTGGGAAGACCATCCGACATACACCCGATGCCTCTCTCGCCCAATGCCGCGAATCTGGCAATCGTACAATCACGGAGTCCAGATTCTGCAGACTCCGGGACAGGTCGTGATTCACTACGAAAGTATGCACGACGTCCGCGTCATCCCTTTAGACGGGCGTCCGCATATCGACGGCAAAATCCGGCAGTGGAACGGCGATCCGCGCGGCCACTGGGAGGGCGGCACCCTGGTTGTCGACTGGACCAATTTCACAGACAAGCAGGAGTTCGAGGGCGGCACGACCCAGGGGAACATGCACTTCACGGAGCGTTTTACGAAGGTCAATGAGAACACGATCAATTATGAAGTGACCGTGGACGATTCGACGACATGGACCAGGCCGTGGACATTTGTCATTCCGTGGAGAGCGGATGATCCCAGTTTTCAGAACCCGGAAGATCTCTACGAGTTTGCGTGCCACGAGGGTAACTACCGGCAGATGGAAAATTCTCTGAGTGGGACGCGCGCTTTGAAGCAGTCCGAGCCGGCCAGGTAGGGAACTCCGGTCCTCAGCGTACCTGAGTCCGCAGCCGGTGGGCTTTCGGGTACGCTGTGGGCGCGGCTCTGAAGCCCCGCGCCCACAGCGTTCACACTTTCACACTTCTTCACATTCCGCCCAGGAACCGAATCGTATCCGCCGAAGCGCACAGCGAAGCGCAGAAATGCGATCTCGTGCCGGTGTCGGTGCGGCGTCTGCAATACACGGTGATTTCAGCCCCAAGCTCCACGAGCGTATTGAGCCTTGATTTCACGCGCCCCAGCATGCGGGACGCTTCGCGAGTGGGGACTGTGGAGTCATAGAGACCCTCCAGCAGATTTGAGATGACGATGCGGCGGCTTGGGCCGTTGTCGAACGCGGCCCAGACTTTATTCCTGATGATGTCTTCGACCTCGATGCACGTGCGGGCGTACGACGCGTCGATAACGACAAGGTCCTTGTCGTCCGTTGGCGGTTGGAGCAGCGACTCGTCAAGCGGGTTGTCGCTGACGTAAACCGCAAGCTTTCCGGTTTCGATTCCTCTCATTTGTTTCAATTGTTCTGTCATTTGTTCATCACCCGAATAACGCCCATGACGCGACCGACAATACGGAAGGATGCCGACCTGACTTGATCGACGGCATCGATTTCAATGGGCTTGAATTTTGGATTTTCCGCTTTCAGCATCACGCCGCGTTCGGTGCGGTAAAAGCGTTTCACAGTTGCTTCGTCTTCAATAAGGGCGACGACGATGTCGCCGTTCGCAGCCGCCTGCTGCGGTTGGACCAGGACGTAATCACCATTAAGGATGTGCGCGTTCTGCATACTGTCGCCCTGCACTTTGAGCAGAAACGCGCCTTCCGGGGCCCAATCCTTTGGAAGCCGGACCGTGTCTTCGATGTTTTCCTGGGCAAGCAGCGGCAAGCCGGCCGCGACCCGGCCGACAATGGGAATGCCGCGTATGCCATCGTCTGCCGCGCCGCGGCCAACTCGGCGCGAAGGCGCTGAAACGGAAAGGGTGCGTGACTGGAAGCGTTTTTTCTGGATGCACCCCTTCCGTTCCAGCGCGGAAATGTGGTCCTGAACCGTTGCCGGATAAATTCCGAATTGACGGCCAATTTCCCGGACCGAAGGTGGAAACCCGTTCTCTTCAACGTACTCGTTTATAAAATCGAGAATGGCTTGTTGCTTCTCCGTAAGCTTCATATGCATGACGTGCGTTATACCGAACATGCGTACGGTAGTCAAGTATTTCGTGTTCTTGTGTCGGTAGCACATGATCTGTCCGGTGCCTGTAGCAAATGAAATGTCCGGTCTGAAGGGCAGGGTCGACGTAACGTCACATTCGCACTGGAGGTTAAGAGCGGATGGCGTTATATCCGGCCCGAGCTTGGGAGCGGGCCATGAAGATC
>CAMBFR010000066.1 GCA_945865815.1 Candidatus Sulfopaludibacter sp. SbA3 | reverse complement strand
CAACAACAGGCGGCTTCGGTCACGGAGCCGCCTTCGTTTTGAACAAATCCATTTCATTAGATTGAGAATTGATTCATGAGTTTTAAACGCATCAATGTAGAGCAGGCACGCGAATTGATCGAGAAGAACAGCGCTCAGGTTGTCGATGTTCGAGACGCTGCATCGTACCAGGCGGGCCACATCCTCGGAGCGGAGGCAATCACTGAAGTGAATGTTGAAGCGTTCATCCAGCGCGCCGACTTCGCGCGTCCCCTCATCGTGTGTTGCTACCACGGAAACATGAGCCAGGGCGCGGCCGAATACTTCAGCCGAAGCGGGTTTCAGGATACGTATAGCCTTGATGGCGGCTATGAAGCCTGGCAAATGTCTGGAGGCAGGTAACTATGGGGTCACCAGCAAGACTTTCCCTGCCCGGATCCACCGTCGAAGATACCAATAGCCGCAATGTCGTAATCCGCGTCGTGCCCCGGTGTGGCCGGGCTGTGTTCGCTCGACGGAGGATTTCGAGCGGAGAGGTTATCGAGAGGGCTCCGGTTATCGTTATTCCGAAGAAACAATGGCCGTTGGTCAAGAAGACCACGCTCGAGGATTACGCCTTCAATTGGGGAAAGAACGGTGAGCAAGGCGTCATCGCGCTAGGGTATGTTTCGATTTATAACCATTCCTATTCGCCGAACGCCAAGTTGGAAGAGCTGCCCAAAGAGTTGAAGATGGAAGTAACCGCGTTACGGGCAATCCAATCCGGTGAGGAGATTACGATCAACTACCATGGCGATCCGGAGAACCAGGAGCCCTTGTGGTTTGACGTTGTTTCTTCCGGCAGGCGGCAGCGGCGAAAAAAGGGGACACAGGCGTAAAGCCTGCGGCTACGTAGCCGCGGGCTTTACGCCCGCGGCCACCTTCTCACTTTTTTACTGCGCGGCGCAGACGAAGTTTTCCGCGTCGTTAGTGGAACCCACGCCCTTCCACTTGGCAACCTGGGGATAAGGGCAGATCGGACGCGTCATGCGGATTTCCCCGTTCGTCACCTTGGCCGCCGTGATGCGGTCCGGGGCGACGCCCGATTCAACCCACCGTTCCAGCGCGCCGAGGAAGTTGGCCTTGTCCGGACCTGCTCCGCCCCCGCAGTGCCCCATTCCGGGCATCATGAAGAGACGCATCCAGTCCTGATTCGGTCCCATCCGGCTCACGACGCTGTCGTGGTACTGGATCGTGTCGAGAGGCGACGGGCCTGGATCGTTCCAGCCGTGGTACATGATTATCTTTCCGCCTCGCGCTTTGAATGCGCTCAGATCGGGATTCGTGGCTTCAATCGCGCCGCCGTTTTCCACCGACAGCGCAAGGTCCTTGTCCAGATCGAAGGTCTTCCAATCCCATTTGGCGTCCTGATGACCGAGATGCGCGAAGCTCATCGGAGGGGTGGGCCGGGGCCCGGCGCCGGGTTCCGGCATGCGCCATCCGAGTTCAAAGCCGCGCGCGTGTCCGGGATACACGGCCTGACCGGACTTCGTGAAGGTGGTCCCGTAAATACGCTCCAACGACGTGACCTGTCCCGGAGTCAGGCAGTTCGCGCCTGCGCCTGCGCCGCATGCCAGGCTCTTGGGCTCGAAACGGCACACTTGCGGATTGCTGATCAGACCATCCACAACTCCGTCATTCGCGTCACAGGATGCAGTGACCGCTTTTGCGACCATCTGAACCTTGTCCGGAGGAACATAACGATTCTGATCCCGGGTTACCTCCACCACATTCTGCAGTTCCTGCGCGTGCAGGTGAATGCGCCGGTACACGGGCGCGCCGAGGATCATGGCGTCGAAGTCGGCCGGATACCGCTGGGCTTCCGCCATTCCTTGCCAGCCGCCCGTTGAGCAGCCGTTGAAGTAGGACTTGGCAGGCGCCCTGTTGTAATACCGCTGGATGATGTCCTTGGACTTGACGGTCATTTCATGGATCGACCGATACGCGAAGTCGGTAAGCTTTTCCGGATGTCCGATGGCAAACTCGGCCGTATCGCCCTTGTGACCGGTGTCGGTTGAAGCGGCGGCATAGCCTTCGCTGAGCCCCTCCGCCACAGCGGGAAGACCGATGGAGCCGGCCCAGCTGCCGTTACCTACAGCCAGGAACTTTCCATTCCAGTTTTTTGTCGGAAGCCACAACTCCATTTCTATGTGGGAGTCCGACGTTGGTGTGAGCACGGCCGCCACGCGGCAATGCTCCGGAAGCGCCGGGCCTCTTTCATAAGGTCCCGCCGGCACCAAGGTCACAGACGTGATCGTTGCGTTTGGCAACGAAAGCGACCGCACGGTGTCGCACGGACCGGCTTGTTGGGTTCCGAGCAGCATCATCGAAAGCACGAGAGCCAGACTGGTCATCGCTAAGCCTCCTCAGGGTCTGAGTCGTAAAAGTTGCATGGAAAGTGCAGATCATAACACAAGGTTCCCCTTGACTTGGAATCTGGGCCGCTCCCAGAATGGCACACCAAACCAGTTCGTCAGAGGAGGTTACCGGTGCGGAATGTTCGGACTGTTCAGTTTGTAGCTGTGTTCACAATGCTGGCGCTCCTGGCGTTTCTTGCAGCGCCTCCCGTGAGTGCGCAGAACACATTCGCAACCGGAGTCGGCAGGGACGATACCAACGCAGCCGGCAGAACTGCCGCCGACAAAGCCTCGGCGCCGATTCCGCGGTTCGCCGATGGCACACCGAACCTGTCGTGGACGGACCCGGCCCGCAAAGGAGTCTGGTACGCGACCGTCCAGCACTGGCGTTGGGAAAGATTCTTTGTGGACAAAGAACTGAAGGAAATCCCATTTCAACCCTGGGCGAAAGCTCTGTATGAGTATCGCGTCAGGACCGAGCACCGCGACGACCCCCAGGGCTACTGCCTGCCGAGCGCCGGGACTCGAGCTTCGTCACTGGGTTCCGGTTGGGAATTCGTTCAGTTGCCCGATCAGAAGCGGATCCTCCGGGTCCACGAAGCTGTCGGCCACATGTGGCAACCTATTTATATGGATGGACGTTCTCATCCGGAGAGCGCCTACGACTTCCCAACCTGGTTTGGCCATTCGATCGGTCACTGGGAAGGCGATACGCTGGTTATCGACACAGTCGGCTTCAATGAAGGGCACTGGGCTTCCCGCTGGGGCGCCATACGTACCAACTATCACCACATTATCGAGAAGTACACGCGCACCGATTACTACACGCTGCACTACGAAGCGACTATCGATGATCCGGGCGCGTACACCCAACCGTTCACCTTCGCCTGGGACTTTGTCTGGAACGAGGGAGAGGAACTTGCGGAATTCGTCTGCAACGAAAACAACAGGGCTCCGCAGAGCCTCTCAGGTATCGAGATTAACGGACTCAAATAGGACTGAAACCGGCGGTCTTCAAGGAATATTGTGAGCTTTCTTGTATTCGGCCCAGTGTTCCTTGAGGTGTAGAAACTCTTCGTAGGTCTTTGTCAGCAGGAAGGGATTCGTGTCGATCTCTTCGCCAATCGTTGATGAGGGCCTAATCCCATAATCGTGTCCGGGCCAAACCTCCAGGCTCCGGTCGAGACCCATCAATCGGTGCAGGCTGTCCCACTGCTGGCGAGGATCGCTGGCCGGAAAGTGTTTTCCTGTTCCGCCAATCTTCCCGACAAAAAGAATATCGCCCGTGAGCAGTTTGTTCGCGGCCAGCACGCAGACGTGGTCGGGAATGTGGCCGGGAGTGTGCAGGAACTTCAGGCCGAGATTTCCCACTTTCAATTCCTCGTTGTCTTTCACGCGCAGGGTGCAGGGATGGGGAGTGCTCTCGTGCATCACTTCCGGCGCCGAGGTGCGTTCCACAAGATAGCCATTTCCGGCAACGTGGTCCGGATGCGAATGCGTGCTGACGACATAGCACACCTTTAGCCCAAGCCGCTGGACGGCTTCCAGCATGCGTTCGGGCGCATAGGAGGCGTCCACTATGGCCGCCTGTCCGCTGGCCTCGTCGCCGATCAGATAGCCGAAATTCCGGTCGCCATTTACCCGTATCTGTTCGAAGAGCATTCTGAATCCAGTTTACACGCGTAGGCAGTCTGCCGCCGCCGTTTCATTCAAATGCAGTCATTGGAGCTCCTGTCTTACTGAATTCCCGTCGGAAAATGCACGTTCCGAATTGCACCCAGCGACAGATTGACCGAAATCAAGCGTACCGCCCTACTGCTTCGTAAGTTCCACATCTGCAAGTTGTTCAATTGCTGTGCCCGCATCGATCACATGAACCCCACCTGTGGTGGCACTCGTGCTGTGTAGAGGTTCGGATCTTAGGGAGAGGTCCTGCACAGGAGTGCGATCTCGACGCGATCAAGACGATTACGAAGAACGGCCGGCCCCCGGAAACGCTATAAGAAGCAACCATTCATGCACATCCGCAGCGGGACTCCTTTCGATCCAGGAGGAGAAGAAGCGATGCGCAAATTCAAACGAAACAAATTATCCGATCTGTTGCACCTGCAAAGCGCCCTAATCCTGCTTGTTGCGGCGATGGCCATGTCCGTGGCTCTTGCTACCGATTCCTACGCCCAGACCGCTCCCTCCAACGACAACTTTGGAAATGCCATCACGGTGTCGGGCAACTCCGGCTCTTCCAGCGGAAGCAATGTCGGAGCGACGCGGGAAACGGGCGAGCCCACGTTCGGGAATTTCCAGTCGGTGTGGTGGCGATGGGTGGCTTCCGGGCCCGGAACCATGGTCTTCGACACCATTGGCAGCAGTTTCGACTCGGAAACGGCCGTTTACACGGGAAGCAACGTCGGCGCCCTGACCCTTGTGGTGCGAGACAGCGACAGTGGGGGAGGCAGCAGCGCGAATTACCCGAGCCGCGTTTCATTTACGGCGGTTGCGGGTACCGCATATTACGTCGCAGTAACGGGCTTCGGCGACCGCGTCGGCAGCATCCAACTCAATTGGCAATTCACGGCGGCGCCGTCGAATGACAACTTCTCGAATGCCATTACGTTGTCCGGCAATTCCGGATCTGTCAGCGGGTCGAATGTGGCATCGACGCGGGAGACAGGGGAGCCGCAATTTGGAAACGCTTTTTCGGTGTGGTGGAAATGGACAGCTCCCGCGAACGGCGTCAGCGTATTCGACACGATCGGCAGCAGCTTTGATGTGGAAACGGCCGTGTACACGGGAAGCAGCGTTGGCGCGCTGACGCTCGTGGTCCGGGACAGCGACAGCGGCGGGAGTCTTGCGAGCCGGGTTTCATTCAATGCGGTTGCGGGCACCGTGTACTCCATCGCGGTGACCGGTTTCAGCGACCGCACCGGAAGTATCCGGCTCAATTGGCAATTCACCGGTGGAGCCTCGAATGATAATTTTTCGAATGCAGTCACAATATCCGGCAATTCCGGCACGACGACCGGGTCCAATGTCGCAACGACACGGGAGGCGGGCGAACCGGAATTCGGAAACTCGTTTTCGGTGTGGTGGCGATGGACAGCTCCCGGGAACGGCCCCGTCGTATTCGACACGATCGGCAGCAGCTTTGATGTGGAAACGGCCGTGTACACGGGAAGCAGCGTTGGCGCGCTGACGCTCGTGGTCCGGGACAGCGACAGCGGTGGAAGTCTTGCAAGCCGGCTTTCGTTCAATGCGGTTGCGGGCACCGTGTACTCCATCGCGGTGACCGGTTTCAGCGATCGCACCGGCAGCATTCAACTCAACTGGCAATTTACAGGCACGACGACACCACCGCCTACACCTGGAACGGGAACGACGACGTCATCGTTTACCTGGGAAAGCTGGCGGCAGCGCGCGGCGGAAAACAACAATGTCGCGTATCGGGGAACCAACAATTGGGTGACAAGCGGCGGGACGTTATCCTTCAATGAGACGGGCAATGGCAGCTATGTCGAGGACTTTGTCGAAAGCACTCAGACGTTTCCCGTCGAGGGCATCCGTATCGAGTGGGAGATGCGAGCCACTGTCGGCACGCGTCTGGGCTATGTCGGTCCGTATGTGCTGCTGACGCAGACGTCGGGCACCGGTTGGAACAGTATCGGCATTGGCGCGCAGGTGTTCTATCGGTGGGAAAGCGGCGGCACGAACGGAGCGGTGCTTCACGCCGGCCGGCTCGGCAATCCTGTGGTCACGACCAATCCGGTTGTTCCAGGGGTGAATGACAATACGTTCGCCCGCCATGTGGTGACGGTTTCCAGCCATGTCGTTACATGGACGGTGAACGGCCAGACGATGTCGACGGCCGACATGGGAGCAATCGCGCCCGAGTTCGCGACGATGCGCCTGATGATCGGAGCGCGGCTTTACGATTCCGGCGTTGCGCAGACCATCGATATTCGCAACCTGACGGTCACTACTCGGGGAGCAAGCACTTCGAACAACGACAACTTCTCGAATGCGATTACCATGTCGGACAGTTCCGGAAACGCCACTGGATCCAATGCCGGAGCGTCACGGGAAACCGGGGAGCCATCCGTCGGTGGCAGTTACTCGGTGTGGTGGAAATGGACTGCTCCGTCATCGGGCACGGCGACTGTCGACACGCAGGGCAGCGATTTCGATACCTACCTGGCCGTATACACCGGCAGCAGCGTGTCGAATCTGACAATGGTTGCTTATAACGACGACTCCGGCTCCGGCCTGACCAGCCTGTTAACGTTTGCGGCGATCACTGGAACGACGTACTACGTTGCTGTAACCGGCTTTGGCAGCGCCACCGGAAATATCCGGCTCAACTGGCAGCTCGCGGGCGCGACAACCGGGACGACAACATCGTTTACATGGGAAAGCTGGCGCCAGCGCGCCGCGGAAAACAACAATGTTGCCTATCGGGGGACGAACAATTGGGTCGCGAACGGCGGCACACTGTCGTTCAGCGAGACGGGCGCCGGTAGTTATATCGAAGACTTCGTCGAAAGCAGGGAAGCGTTTGCCGTCGAAGGAGTCCGGATCGAGTGGGAGATGCAGGCGAGAGTGGGCACCTCTCTCGGGTACGTAGGACCGTACGTGCTGTTGACGCAAGCGTCGGGTTCGGGCTGGAACGCCGCAAGTATCGGCGCCCAGGTATTCTATCGCTGGGAAAGCGGTGGCACGAATGGGGCGGTGCTCCACGCCGGCCGGCTTGGAAATCCGGTGATCACGACTAATCCTTCCGTTCCCGGGGTGAACGACAACACATTCGCCCGCCACGTGGTGACGGTTTCCAATGGTGTCGTCACCTGGAGCGTGAACGGGCAAACCATGTCCACTGCCGATATGGGAACAGCGCCGTATGCATCGATGCGCCTGATGATCGGAGCGCGGCTCTACGATTCCGGCGTTTCGCAGACGATCGAAATCCGCAACCTGACGGTCACCGCGCAAACCGCCACAGGTATTCCTTCCACGACGTTCACGATCACGAATCGCGGCGGATCTCTACTCAGCACCGACGGCCAGGGGGCGCTCGTGCAGGGTTATTCACGAATACAGCCTTCATTGGGAAATACGATGCCATCGGGATTGGCGATTCTTGGATATCGTCAGAACAACGTTCTGGTCTCGGAAGCCGGCGTTCCCGCATCGCCGCTGATTCAGGCCGGCCGCATCTATGCCGAAGTCAGCGCAACGGCATCGCTGAATACAGGCATCGCTGTCGCGAATCCCAACAGCAGCGACGCTTCGATCAGTTTTCAGATCACAAATACCGCCGGACAGGTTGTGCAGTCCGGCTCTTTTGTGTTGGGCGCCAACAGGCAGCGGGCAGCCTTCCTGGATGGGAGCCCGTTCTTCGGTCCGAAGCCGGTTCAAGGGACGTTGAGCTTCAGTTCAAGTGTTCCGGTTTCGGTCATTGCGCTGCGGACGTTCGTCAATGAGCGAAACGACTTCCTGATGACAACCCTTCCGGTGATTGATACGTCGCTCGCTGCCGTCACGGGAACGCAGTTCATACCGCATTTTGCCGATGGCGCAGGGTTCTCCACGCACATTCTGCTGGTCAACCCCGGAGACAATACGTTGAGCGGCACGGTCGAGTTCTTCAATCAGGGTTCGGGATCATCCATACCCGGAGTGTTCGATCCAGGGCAGGGAACCATTTCGGGTGCACCCACGAACGTCAGCATTGGCGGACAGGTGGCGAGCAGCTTCCCGTATTCGGTTGTAGGACGCAGTTCGATGAAGTTTTCGACAACGGGAACGGCCTCGGTGATGACGCAGGGATCGGTGCGCGTGATTCCTGCCGGAGGCGGAGCGGCGCCGGTGCCGCTCGTGGTGTTTACTTACAAGCCCGAAGCGTACACGTTATCGGAGGCCGGAGTGCCGGCGATACAGGGAAGCGCATTCCGTTTGTATGTGCAGGCGGCGGGTACCCTTGGAGCGCCGGGGAGCATGGAGACCGGCTTCGCGGTCGCAAACACGTCAACCAGCGCAGGCACGCTGACGCTGGAGCTCACGAACCTGGACGGCACGACGACGGGTCTGCCGTCGCCGGTGACACGGACACTGCCGGGATCCGGTCAGGTTGCGGGGTTGCTGAGCGGCTTCTTCTCCAACATTCCGAAGCCATTTCGAGGCGTGCTTCGGATATCGACGACAACCTCGGGCATTTCGGTTGTTGGAATCCGGAGCCGGTTCAACGAGAACGGCAGCTACCTGATGACGACCACGCCGCCGGCGAATGAGGCGGCATCGCCATCATCGGCCGAAATGGTGTTCCCGCACATTGTCAATGGAGGCGGTTTCACGACGGAGTTCATCATATTCAGCGGTCTGACGGGCCAGTCGACGAGCGGGAACCTGCAGTTCTTCAGGGACGACGGCAATGTGCTTAACCTCACGTTGAACTAGAAGACGGGACGGGCACTGCCGGACATTTGTGGGAGGAGAGTAGTGCAAGAACTCCCCTCCTGGATTAGGAGGGGTGCCGTTCGCGCGTTTTTTAGCGAACGGCGGGGTGGTGTCCAATCAGTTGATGCTGCGAAGCCACACTATAGATATTCGCGCAGCGCACCGATTTGAATGAGCGCTACGCGAGCATCCATAAGGTGGCTTCGCGTCATTCCGTACCACCCCGTCTGCGCCTTCGGCGCAGCCACCCCCTCCTAAGACAGGAGGGGAGTTCGGACTCACGTTTCGCTTGCTCATGACCAAACTCCAGGGCGCGGGGCTTCAGCCCCGTGCCCACTGGCATCCTTCTGTTCCTCAGAAATTCAAACGAGCATTCACTACAAAACTCCGCTCGCCTGACGCTGTTGTAATACGCCCGAAGTTCGCGGCGTTGATATCGGCGGCGGGACTGCCGAAATTCGGACGATTCAGTACATTGATTGCGTCCATCCGGAATTCGAATTCCGTCGACTCGGTAATTCTTACGCGCTTGATCAGATCCATGTCGAACCGAATCAGTCCTGGGCCCTCAAGCCACTTCAGGCCCATATTGCCGATCTGTCCTGGCGCCGGATTCACAAGGAGAAGATTACCCTGAGCATCGGTTATCGCCTTGTTGGTGAACGTGCCCTGCAGACCGTTCAGAGTTGTAACGCCGGCTCTCGTCGGGTCCGCGATCTGCTGGATGCCGGGGAAGTACGCCACGCCGTTCGACAGCTTGGTAACCTGCCCCATGGATTTTGAAAAATCTCCAACGATATTCGGAGTGCTGGCGCCCAATGCCTGACTAATCGTCGCAACCGAAGCCGTGACGTTGAAAGGCCCTCCGGAAGTTACATTGACGATTCCTCCGAACTGCCACCGTTCAACCAGGCGCTGCACCCACGACGGAGCGTCGCTGAGAAGCGGCCGGCCGGGGCCAAACGGCAACTCATAAGAGCCGTTGGTCACGAACGAATGTGTGCGATGGAAACCCAGCACGGCCTTGTTCAATCGCTGGTTGTTGGGATCGCGATAGTCGATGACGCCATCACCGTCGTTTTCGCCCAATGCGCGGCTCCACGTATAAGACGTGGAGTTTGTAAGTCCCTGAGACAACCGTTTCGTTACCTGGACCTGCATCGAGTGATAGGTCGAACTGCCCGGATTGGAGTTGAGTCTGGCTGCCGCGAACTGGGGATTGAGCACGAAGAAATTCTCCGGGTACAGCCCGCTGTTCCGGACGTACCCGCCGCCCCTGCCCGTAACGCTCGTGCTGCGGTTCAGAAAATCCGCGAGTTGTCCGACGCTGCCGTTGGCGATGAACGTTCGTGTGCTTGTGAATGTACGCAATGCCGCCGATCCCGTGACCGTCGTGCCGTTGACCACGCCCGCACCCGGAATATTCAGCCCCCGGAGCATGTTATCGAACAAAGGCGCGTTGCCGCCGGCCCGGGTGATGTTGAACGCGTCAAGGAAGCCGTTATTGGAAATGTTCACTGAATTGAGGTTGGCCGCGCCATAGAGCCTTGAACCCTTGGTCCCGACATAGGCGACGTCCAGCGTCCAATCCGTGGCGAGCTGCCGTTGAATACCGAGGTTGAAATTTTGAATGTAGGGATTCGGCCGCTCGCTGGAATACATCTGAAAGATATTGGACCGTTGCCCATCCAGCGGGTCCGGCCGGAGTGGAGCGATTCTCGGTATCGGCAGTGTGAAGTTCGCCAGCGACAGATAGTCGGCCTGCGTGTAGATGAGGCCGTTGGGGCCGGAACCCCCAAACGTTCCCGGAAGGGAACCCGCCACGCCGGCAATGTTACCGGGTACGCCCTTGAGACTGTTCGTGACGTAGCTCCAGCCGTATCCCGCGCGAATAACCGTCTTATCCCTGCCAAGCCACGGCAGCGACCAGCTCACACCGACTGAAGGGGCGAAGTTGTTGTAGTCATTGTTGTAGACCAGCTTGTCGGGATTCGGCGAATTCTTGCCGACAAACTGCACGGCAGTGATGGCGCCGCAGGAAATTCCGCACAAGCCTTGCTCGGCGCCGGCGGCCCTTCCCAATTGACCGTTACTATCCCAGGGCACGCCGTACCAGTCGTACCGGACTCCCAGATTCAACGTCACGGCCGGCGTAAACTTCCAGGTATCCTTCAAAAACGCGCTGAACTCGTTCGCGTGTACATCTCGTTCCTTGATTTTGACTCCGTCCTGGTAGCCCAGGAAAACCGGATTCTTCGTATCCCGGATATCGAACCCCTGCATGACTTGAGCTACCGAACCGGAGAGATCCGTCAACAGGTTCCGCGCGGTCGTCTGATTATTGCCGGTCAGTCCGGGAATGGCGATGTTGTTGATACCGGCGACGGCCGGCCCGCCGGCGCCCAGGTCCACGCGCGGCACGAACCATGTGTCGTTCCAGCCGCCTGAGCTGCCCAGGCGCAATTCACCGCCTATTTTGAAGGCGTGTGCGCCCTGGTTCCAACTCACCGTGTCGGAATAGGTGTACAGCGGACTCGCGGACTCCCGCGTCTGTCCGTCGAGATTGGCGGTAATTGCGAGGAAGGTCTCGGGAAAGAGCGTGGTCCTCACCACATACGGTGTGTTGTTACGAGTCGGGAGCAGGGCAAGCACCTTTTTTGCCTCATCGGTGAGACCGGCCATGTCGTCGTTGCCCGTTCTTCCGATGTGGAAAGACGCCTTGGTGCCGAAAGCCGAATTCTTGTAACCCACCCTCAGTTCGTTGACGAGGTTCGGCGTCAGCGTGGAAACCAGCGAACCGGTTGCCAGCCGCGGGTGCCTGTCCGCTTTGCCGTTGTAGCCGCCGGGCCAGTTCATGATGCCTGCCTCGGTTGTGATCCCGAAGTCGTGCTCCCAGGTGTAAACAAAACTGAACTTGTGACTGGAGTTGAAATTGTGATCGATCCGCGTATTGAACTGATCTCTGTCCTGGTCGAAAATCTGAGCCTGCGAGGGTTCCAGGAGGCTGGACCGGCGGGTGAACCGGATGCCGGCCGTATTCAGGCCGTCGCCGATGGTGTAGTCGTTCGGCATCGGCATTCGCGCCAGGTACGTGTTCTGGATAATGCCGGTCGGGTCGAATCCCGGCCGGAACGGATCGCGGCCAAACACGCTGAACTGCTGTAGGTCGCCCGTGGCATTGGCGGGCCTTATGGGATTGCCGCTCCGATCGACTACAGGACTGAGCCCGACCGCATTCTGGTTATCGGCGCCGGGGAAAAAGCGGAATATACCCTGGCGGGCCTCGGGCGTCAGCACGCTGCCGACAAATGTCTTTTTCAGGACCCAGCGCTGTTGGTCGAGCAGGGCGAAAAAGAAAGTCCTGTTCTTGATGATGGGTCCGGCGATGCGTCCCCCAAACTGATTGCGGTTCGAGTAGTTTTTCGGCACGCGGTTAAAGTTATTGAACCAGTTGGATGACTCAAGAGCGGAGTTCTTGTTGCTGATAAACGCGCTGCCGTGGTACTCGTTGGTGCCGGATCGCGTCACCATCTGCACCTGTCCGGAACCGCGTCCGGCTTCGGCATCCACTGTTGATGTCACAACTCGAACCTCTTCGACCAGATCCGGACTGACGTAGGTGTTCGAGAATGCGCCGAAATCGAATCGTCCGTCGGACACCACGAAACCATCTCGCGTCGTATTGACGGAGCTGAGCCGCGAACCCGTAAAGTAACCATCGAGACCGTTAGCAGCTTCCGGCCCCGCCCCCGCCGACGTCGATATCAGGTCCATGACATTGCGTCCCGAAAGCGGCAGATCACGCACCTTGTATTCCGGAAGCACGGATCCCACCGAGGCCGACGTCGTGGCAATGAGCGTGTCGGCCGCAACGGAGACTTCCACCGCCGTCGCAACCGAACCAACCTGCAATGTGAAGTTCAAGCGCACCTGCTGCGCGCCTCCAAGATCGACTCCGTTGTAGGTTTGTGTCTGGAAACCGGGCAGCTCGGCGGTCAGCGTATACATTCCGGTTTGCAGGCTTGCAAACTGGTAAGCGCCGGCCTCGTTGCTGATAACCATGGTCACAATTCCCGTTGCCGTATTGGTTGCCGTGATCGATACGCCGGGAATTAAAGCGCCAGTGGCGTCGGAAATGGTTCCGCCGACGGTGGCGTTGCTGGATTGCGCAAGCGCGCTACCAGACAAAAGGATCACAGCCAACAATAGGATTGCCGATGCTGAAAGCAGTCGCATGATGTCTTCTCCATTTTGCGGGCCGATCAGAAGCGTCCAATAGGGGGGACCGGAAGCTTTCGGCGCCGAGATACTGAGTTAGGATCGAGTTCGTTTGAAAACTGGCGCCGATTATAGAATTCGAAGATAGTGCTGGCAAGGTGTTTGAGGCATCTATCCCTATTTTCAGGCGGCCGCAGACTGCCGGTTTCGGTACAGCGCCAGCAGGAGCGCCCCCAATCCAAGTGTCATCAAGAGTACGTTGATCACCGGTCCGATAAACGGAAGGTTGACGGCGATGAAAATCAGAGCCAGGCCGACAAGCAGCGGCAGGGTCAACGGCCTCTGTTCGCCTTCGCCTGCCAGCAGAGAGCGTCCGAGAAATAGAGCAATCACGATTTTTGCCAGATACAGTCCGGTGATCCACAGCGCCAGCGCAGCGAGCCCGACCGGCAGCGCGGTCATGGAAAGTGTGAATGAATCGCCGGCCGCCAACTTGTCAAATGTCGAATGTCCCATGCGCGATATCCAATGTACCTGTCAAACGACCCGCCAACCCAATGACCCGATCTTTGCCCCATAAAATATTTGGTCATTGCGTCATTTGGTAATTGGGACTTTTGACAAGTACATCGCACTTCGCACATGGGACATCTGACATTTGACAATTTTGAGAATCAGGCGATTCACTTACAGCTTCAGTTTGTGCCCGCCGGCCGCTTGACGCGGTCCCCGTGAACTTCAATCCAGTCGACGCGGGAGGTTCCGCTCGTGAAGCTGGGGCCGCCCAGCATCAGATCGGTGAAGCCGATTTCGTCGATCCGGCTCAAGTCGGGTTTCTCCACAAGGGCGTCCTCATACATTCGGGGATCCACGATCTTGAGTACTCTCCAGCGGGTATCGCGAATCGAAATTTCCGAGATGTTCCAGTCTTCTGCCGGAGCGGCGTAACGTTCGCTGATGAGAAAACTTCCGTCCGCCAGCTTCAGGACGAGGCGCAGCTGTCTGAAGCCGCCCTGTCTCGTGCGCCAGACGACCTTCGCCAGGGGGTTCGTCAAATCCAGGTAATCCGACTTGTCTTTCAGCGTGATGACGCATGGACCGGCCGCGCAGGAGCCGAGCCAGATGTAGCCCGGATCATCGCGGGGGCTGACGTGCCGATCGTACATGGCGTCTTTGGCGCCGAGCCCGTACCGGCCGTGCTGCATATTCTTGTTTTGCAGGTGGGAATCCAGATCCCGGTCCAGGTAAGCCGTCGGCACGCCGGGAGTCGGATCCGTCCAGTCTTCCCTGAAAGCAACGGGAGGACGCCGATCCTCTATACAGGGCGATTTCCCCCAGCAAGTATCCGGTGCAGCCTGGCGTGTGGGAGCAGCTTGCCCGGCCCCGGTCGGCGTGGCCTGTTGTTGCGCTTGCGCGAATGCGAAAGTGACGAGCCAAAGCGCGGCAATACTCACCATGGATAACCTGCGAACGATGTGGAGCATTTTGCAACCCTCCTTAGTCGAGATTGTCTGCGGAATGCGGGCGAGTATATCAAGGCATCACGTCCCGCACACAAGGGAATCCCACGCTGAGAAAGCCGGCGTCGGGATCGTCAAAACCTCGAAAGGACGCTGCCCAGACCATTCGATGCTTCGAATTCGATCAACGTCACTCGAATTCCGGATCATTTCGAAAGCTCACTGCGTGACCTTTTCAAAAACCGGCTCCAAAACCACCAAATCGGTCCTCCAAGAAACAATGCGTCGATAATGAGAGCGGCCACGATGTATATCATGGCCCAGCTTGAGTGTGCCCCTTCTGGAAAGACAATAGCCGCCAAAAACATTCCCGGCGTAAGCACGTTTGAAATCCCGTCCAATCCGAGGAGTTCTGCGATACCGGAGAGCAGGATCATCACAACGAGACCGGCGCCACTTGCGACCAAGTACTCCTGCAGTTGTCCTTTGGAACCAGCTTCGGTTGGTGTTTTAGGAAAGTCTACTGACATTCGCGAGGTCCACCAGAATACGTAATGCACACGGTTACGTTCGTTCCCGTTTGTCTCCTTCCTGTAGATCCGTTGCCATTTGAGCCTTGCTTCGAGAGCAATTCCAATAGGTCGAACGGACTGAATAGCTGAGGAGAGAAAGTCTTATCAAAGGACTCAATGGCTGCCTTGGTTCCCTTATTTTGTTCCCAAGGCATCATAGTACTTTCAAGCGCGGCATGCGCACCGGCTTGAAACGGACGTAGTTTCCATTCCTGAAATCCCATATGTGCCGGAGACGTCGAGTCCAGAATTGCATGTAATGCCATTGCGAATTGTTTCAGGGCAACATTGCTTAGGCCACGATTCCCTTGAGCCCAGAAATTGATTTGCGCCTGGGTTGCGCGATTTAGGTGATCGGAAACGAATGCACTATACGCAGCCTGAGCTTCAGCCACAGATTGGCCCGTCGCTCGCATCGCGTGCTGAAATGACAGGGCTGGGGACTGCCCGCCACCTAGCAAGCTATCTTGGTCGCGGCTAACGTCCTTCAGTATTTCGCGCTGCGCCGGTGTCAGGTTCGGAAATGCAGCGTCAATTATCTGATTGTGAAGTTTTGTTGGCCATTGACCATTCCTATCCACAAACTGAAATGGTTCGTTGTATGCGTAGGTGTATTGGTTCCAACTCTGCGGATTATCGATGAACGCGCTTAGCTTGGAGGGATCGGGACTGGTAAATCGTCCCTGCGCGCCGGAGTAGTACCTTGCCCCGAAAAAATCCAGGCCCGTCTCCACATCCCGTTCTTTCCCTGTAAATTTCTGAGGCACCCGGCTGGTGAAGGTTATTGGGTTGGCGGGGTAGCAGCCGGTGTTGCGGGCGTTGTCGGGGGAGGTGAGGAGGCGACCGAAGGGGACGTAGTCGTAGCATTCGAGGACCGGGGCAGAACCGGTGGGCAGTTTCTCTCCAGTCACCATGCGGACGCTTCCCAGCATGTCGGTGTGGAGCCAGGATGTGCCAGCCGTTGCGGGCGTCTGGTCGCTGTATTCGGCGGCGAGTTGTCCAAGGGCGCTATAGATGTAGTAGGTCGCGGTGGCGGATCCTCCCGATGGCGTCCACATTTTTTTTACTCGGCGTCCGTCTCCATCGTAGAGAGAGGAGCCGGTTCCGCTGCCTGCGCTTGTGACGCCGGTGTTCCGGCTTTCAGCGTCGTAGTCGAGCGTGTAGGGCGTATAGAGGGTTTGGTTCCCGGCGGCATCATAGGTCGATCCGGCCACATTCAGCCGATTGGTTGCGATGCTGAAGTTGGATGATGCCGTGGGTTCGTGCGTGTCGCCGATGGCGAGTCCCGATGAGGAGGCGACCCAGCGGTTGCCGTACGGATCGTACCCGAAGGTTTGGTTCCAGGGTGTGCCGCCCGGCTTCGTCTCCGAGGCGCTGATCAGCCGATTCACTCCGTCGTATGCGGCCGTGCCGAACATCTGCGTCCAGACGTTGTCTACGCCCGGTTGGCGGACGACGTGACTCAGGAGATTCCCGTTGTTGTCTGTCCCCGAGTAGTTGTACTCGAGTTCCAGCTTGTCATTCAGGTCAACCGACGTTCCGAGTTTGAATCGCGTCGGAATGCCCGGCACCTGGTAATCGCGCGTTTCCCACAGATCGTTACCCAGCTTCATTTTTGCGATCCGCCCATCCGGGGTGTAGGGATTGGCAGTGACGGTGAGGTCCGCGTAGGTCCGGCCGACGGTGTACGCCCGGCTCGTCCGTCCTGCATCATCGGCACTGTAGTTCATCAGCTTCCCCGAAGGATACTGCATTGTCTTCAGCGTGTCGTGGAGCCAGTACGTATAACCAAAGGTGTACGTGTTGGGATTGCCGTTAATCGTGTGCGTGCTGGCTGTCAACTGGCCCAGCACATTGTAACTGTCGTAAACAGCCGTTGCGGCCGAGGACGTGACCGACTTCAGATTCCCGATGTGGGGCGCGGAAGCCGATCCGGCGAGGTGATAGTCATAGGTCACCGCCGGTGTGGATGCGGGATCGTTCGCGTACGTTCTTGTCAACATACGGTGCAGCGGGTCGTAGGTATAGCTGGCCACCACGCCGCGGGCATCCGTGCGCGCCTGGAGTTCGCCTTCGAAGTTACCGCTCGTGTAATACGCGTATTGGATCGTGCCGCTTTCCGGATTGGTGGCCGCCCGGAGCCGGCTGAGAGAACTGTAGACGAAGCTGCGCGTCTGCGGGCCTTGCGTCACGGTAGCCAGGTTATCGAGAGGATCGTACGTGTAGGCGGTGCTGTAGTTCAGCCCGGAAGGATCTTCGACGACCTGAATCATCCGGCCCAGCGCGTCGCGCCGTTGGGTGCGGACTTTTGAGGCCGGGTCCGTATTCGTTATCCAGGCGGCATCGTATACGGTTCGGGTAATGCCGGTGCGGTTTACCGTCGATTCGCAGTCCGTGGGCTCGGAGCTGCCTTTGAACATTGCAGACGCGGTGACGCGGCCTAGTTGGTCCGACTGCGTACAAATCCATTCCATCGTTGCATCGGATGTGGACCGGTACGGCGTCGAGCGGACGATGCGGTTTGTTGCAGCCAGGTACGCCGTCTTCATTTTGATCCCGTCGGTTTCGCCGCTCGTGCTCAGTGGCGCGCCGTCGGAGGTCCGACTCAGTCTCACTCGTCCCAGTTCGTCATAGTGCGTTATTGTCTGCAGCTTTCCGTCGCCGAGTGTATCCAGGTCGCGTTTGAAAATGACCTTGCGGTTCGGATCGTCGTAGGTTGTCGCCGCGCGCCGGAGTCCTGCCTCGGTTACGGTCAATCGGCGGCCAATCGGATCGTATGTAAAGGATGTGGTGATGTTGTTGTCGAGGTCGGTCTTTGAATTCAGTACGCCTGCGCCGGAGTCCCAGGAGTACGTCCACGACCGCTGCGCGGTGGTCTGGTACGCGGAGTCGATTCGTGTTGGATAGTATCCGGCGGCGTCATACGTGATGTGCGTGCGGACTTCCGGTTCGAAGATGTCCTCCAGGTTTCCCGATGCGCTGTACGAGCGCGTCAGGACGTAGGAATTCTGCGTTGAGAACTGGCCTGGACCCGGAGGGCCCGCCTTGTCGCTGTCCCATCGCTTCTCGGCGGTGACGTTGCCTTTCGTGTAAGGACTGTCGTAGCCGAACTCGGTTGCCGCCTTGACGGCCGTGCCGTCGGAGACTTCGTGGAACCGCACGGCATCGAGCCGGCGCGCCGAAGTGGGTATGGACCAGAAGATGGCAGAGTGGGGCTGCCAGTAGGCCAGCGGATCGTCGGTGATTATCGGGGCGGCGGGAACCGGCACATGGTAAGTCCGATTGGTGACGCGCCGGGGAATCACTCCCGCTTCGACTCCGCCGGAGTTATAGGCGACCCAGTCGTACTCGGTGCGCTGGAGGAGATTGCCGTTCTTGTCCAGCGTGTAATCGGTGACGGCGGTTTCGGCCGGTTGTCCCGAGGCGTTGCCCACCGTGACCGTCTCCTTCTGGATGAACGGATTGTTCGGGTCCACGCTCGCCTGCTCCGAGGCCCAGACTTTGTTGCGGGACCAGACTCGTTTGCGCACGGAGCCGTTGGGTTCACTGATCTGATAGACCAGGCCGCGGTCCCAGTTCTGAATGTTCCGCTTGTCGGCAAACGAGTGGCTGATCGAGCCGCCATCCGGATTCACGGTCGTGCTCGAGGTATCCGCGAACGTGTAGGTCCACTGCAGGCCGGTGACGCCGTCGTGCGTGATGGTCTTCCGGCTCACGGCATTGAAGTGCGCGATCGATTCCGTGTCGTCGATGGGGCCGCCCTCCAGTGTGTATCGGTAGTTGTACAGCGCGCCGCTGGGTATTCGCACCTGGTCCAGTTCGCCATAACCGGGATCGCTGTTGTCGCTGTATCCGAATGCATAACTGTTCCAGACCGGCGGCGTCTGGCTGGCCGGCACGGCGGGCGAAAGCGGTAGCTGGATGTACTTGATGACCCAGTGCCGGATATCGAGAGGGCAGTCGGGCGGCGACGGGCTGCATTGGTAGAACCGATTGCTTCCGTCTCCGCCGATGGTGATGGCCTGCCAATTGATGGTCCATGTTAAGGGGCCATTCGGGCCCGGCGCGGTGACGCGGTCCTCCATTTCCGGGTCCGTCTCAAAGACAGCGCCCGTGGTGTTGAAGTCGACTTGTATTGCGCGGACGGTGTCCGGCGGGTCGCTCTCGGCCGAGATGCGCGTGAAGGGCATGTCGCAGACGGGCGCATCCACGCAGGCATTCAGGAAAAGGATTCCATTGTCGTTGGCATCGTATAGCTGCTCGACCTGGTCGCCCCTTCCGACGACCCGGCGGCCACTCGGAGAATACAGATGCCAGTTCTTGTTCCACCAGTCCGGAGTCCCGTCGGCAAAAATCTCCAGCTTCAGGTAACTCCCATCGGTCGTGTAATAGGTGAGCCAGCCGGTGACCGTACCCTGGCTGCCACCGCACCAGACGGGCTGGCCTCCTGGATTGAACTTGTAGAAGCCGTCGTCGGCGAACGGCTCGCCTCGGCGATGAAGGATGTGCAGGCTTCCATCCGGCAACCCCACGCGCAGACGGAAGTAGGAATAGTCAAACACCGTTTGGCACTCGCTCACCGGGCGCTCTTCTCCCTGCAGCTTGTAGTTTTTGAAGTTGTAGGTCCAACCGCCGGTTGTGAATGCCGGAGAGAGCGTTTGAAACGTGGAAGAAGAAACATTCATGTCGTAGAGATGGGAATCGTAGACCAGGTCCAGATCGAAGCCGGATCCGGCGCGGCCCGGCGGCAACGATGCCAGCGGTATCTGAAGATGGAGTTTGCCGTTGACGGCATCGATGCTGTCGAACGGGGTGCTCAATTGATCTGAAGTGGGCATGAATCCGCGCGCCGGTTTTGGGTCGAAGTTGAATGGGTAGACTTGGGCGGTGGCGGGGGAAAAGGCGCCTTGAAGCAGGAATAGTGTGACCAACAATGCGGTTTGGGCTGGCGAGAACACTTTCAACCTCCTTTGACTTGAGAACCACCCCGTCTGCGCCGCTTCGGTGCTTCGCAGCATTTTCTTGGTGGCGCAGCCACCCCTCCTAAATCAGGAGGGGAGCTTTCAGAGCCCATCATCATTTCCTATTAAATTTCCTATCGAAACGCTCCGGGTTCCTGGCGGGGGCCGCTGGATACCGTTGCGGTGGTGAATGAAAAAACGAGGCGGCCGTTCTCGTAGCGCTCGATACGGCCGGGGTAGGCCGAACCGGCAACATTGCTCCAGCCGGAGAATCGCGTCTCCACGCGGACGGCGGGCGAAACCGTGGCGTCGGAATATCTCACCCGGTCGAGCAGTCCCGTCTTCGAATCGAAGTAGTAGCGTTTGATTCGGGCCACCGGATTCAGGCGCGTCCGCACGTGGGCCATCACTTCGTAAATGTCGTAGCGAGGGCCCGCGTAGTTGGGCGCCTTCCGGGGGTCGGGACCGAAGCGGCGTCCCAGCAGGCGCACGCTGGCGCCCTGTTGCAGCGAAGAGAGCATCCCCTCGGGCATATCGAGGACGAATGTTTCCAGGAGCACTTCGCGATTTCGTGTCAGCGCCGCCGATGCTCTGACTCCGTCAAACGACAGAACGGATCCGGCTCCGGCGAAGCCCTGCAACCGGATCTGCCCCTGCGCCTGATGGGTGAACTGGGCTGCAAAGCGGGCGCCGGCCGCATCGACGAATTCTCCTGAGTAAACGGATTGTTCTCTGCCTGCAACACGGACTCTTTCTCCAAGCGCCGCGATCTGGCCCCGGACTTCGCTCGGCATCGAGGTGAACTGCGCGATTAGAAACAGCGTCAAGAAGGTTTTCATTTTCGCCTCCGTTACGGGACAAGAAACGCATCCACGTCCACGTAAAAGCCTGTCGACGCCGCGTTCTTCGTGCCGGTTACTGTGATCGTGATGGTGTGGTTTCCGCTTCCCAGCGAACTGTAGGTGTTGATCTGCTGCCACGATTCGGAAGCGGAATACAGATCCACGTTGCCCTTGTCGATGCCGTCGATGGCGACACTGGCAATTCCCATGTGCGGGAACCGGAGATGAACCCATCGGACAGTCGTGCCGCTGAAGCTGAACGTGGCGCTGTCGCCTGTGGTGGCGCTGTAATTCTGAGTTTGAGCGTACGCGAGCGGATATGAGGTGGCGTCGTTGAACCAGCCGGTTCCGCTGTAGACGATATTGGGACTCTTGCCGTCCACGGTTCCCGATATCACGCCCGTGCAGGCGTTGGCTTCGGCCGTATATCCGGAGTTGCCGGATCCGTCGTAAGCGCGCACGCGGTAGTAGTACACGGTGGCGTCGGCGAGGCCCGCATTCGGATAACTGGTGACATTGGCGGCGACGGTCGCAATTTCGGAGTACGTTCCTCCCGCTCCGAGTTTCCGTTCGATCCTGAAACCGGTTTCGGTGGAACTGTTGTCGATCCAGGTCAGATTGATCTGGGAGTTGGAAATTGTCGTTGCTGTCAGGCCGCTGGGCGCGGCCAGGATACCCGACGTGGACGCGGATGCTTCATTGGTATAGCCCGAATTCGCCGTGCTGTTGTAGGCCTGAACGCGGTAGTAATACGTGTTGCCGGCCGCCAGCCCCGTATTGGAATACGCCGTGATGTTGGTTCCGACCGTTGCGAACGCCGCGTACGTTCCGCCGGCCCCGGTTTTGCGCTCGATCCTGAAGCCGGTTTCATTCGTGCTGTTGTCGGTCCAGGCCAGATCGATCCGGGTACTGGAGATGGCCGTTGCCGCGAGATCGCTCGGGGCCGAAGGCGGAACCGGCGTCGACACATGCAGCCGGTCGACATCGACAAAGTAGTCGGAGGCCGCCGCCTGCTTCTGGCCGCTCACGCTGATCTGGAGGTTATGAATACCCGACCCCAGGCTCGAGAACGTGGCGGTCTGCTGCCATTTGTCTGTGGCCGAATACAGATCCACAAGCCCCTTGTCGACGCCATCGATCGTGACCGCCGCCATTCCACGGTTGAACGCCCTGGTGTACACGTACGTCACGGTCGTTCCGGTGAACGCGAACGTGAAGGCGCTCCCCGTGGCGTTGGAGTAGCTGTCGGTCGCCGTGAAAGCCAGAGGCCAGGTTTCGTTCCGAGTCCAGTTGCCGATGAATTTCAGTTGGGCGTTCTGGTCGTCGTATGGCCCGCTGCCCACCGCGCTGATTCCGGCAATCAACGCGTCCACAATGACGTACTGATCGCTGGAAGAAGCGTTCTTCGTACCCGTAACCGTGATCTCGATCGTGTGATTTCCGGCGCCAAGCCCGCTCCAGGTTTTCGCCGTTTGCCAGAGCGTGGGCAGCGAGGCTGGAGCGTATGTATCCAAATTGCCGCGGTTGACGCCATCGATCCTGATGTTGGCAATGCCCAGATGGCCGGCCTTCGCGAAAACCCAGGTGATATTGTCGCCGCTGAAGCTGAACGTGGCTTTGTCCTGCGATACGCGGCTGAAGTGCAGCGTGGAATTGTAAGCGTTCCCATAGAACGACGGATCATCGTCCCACGTGCTTCCCGTGTAGACGATGTTGGCGCTCTGGCCGTCGTAGGTTCCGTTTCCGGACAAAGTACCCGTGCAGGCGTTGGATTCGTTCGAATATCCGGAATTGCCCGATGCGTTATAAGCGCGTACGCGGTAGTAGTACACCGTTCCGTCCGGAAGCCCTGTGTTTGGGAAGCTGGTCGCATTGGCGCCGACGGCCGCGATTTGAGCGTACGTTCCGCCGGCTCCGAGTTTCCGGTCGATCTTGAATCCGGTTTCATTGATGCTCGTGTCGCTCCAGCTCAGATCGATCTGGGAACCGGAGATCCTGGTGGCCGTCAATCCGGCGGGCGCGGCAGGGACGCCGAGCGTGACCGCCGATGCCTCATTCGAATAGTTCGAATTCCCGGCGCTGCCATAGGCTCGCACCCGGTAGTAGTAGGCGGTGCTCGAGGCCAGTCCCGTGCTGGAGTACGCGACGATGTTCGCGGCGACTGTTGCGATCTGTGCATACGTTCCGCCCGCTCCGGTTTTGCGTTCGATCTTGAATCCGGTTTCAGTGGAGCTGTTGTCGGTCCAGGCCAGACTGATTCTTGAGGTGGAAAAGGGCGTCGCGGTCAGGCCGCTGGGCGCGCCCAGCGCCTGGCCCGGCGTGTCCACAGCCAGGAGCCGTTCATTGATGTAGATGTATTCCCGCGCCGGCGTCGATGGGGACAAGCTCTGGCCTGCGAGCATCGGCGTCGCGGACAAGAGAAATGACAGAACACTGTGGTAGAGAAATTTCATAAGCCCCTCGGCCTCCGCCCACGATGGATAAAGGCACGCGGAGGTCCGGGCTTCGGGGCTGTTGTTTCAGGCGCTTAATGCGAAGGGTTCAAAAAAATCGGGAAAAGGCAGGACAAAAAAATCCGGGAAGTGCGCGACTTCCATACAATATTGAAATGGAACGAATCATTTATACCCCGCCCGGCGGCCCGCCTCAGGGCATCGGGCCGAACAGCGCAATCTACGGAATCATGGGCGAAGCCAATATCTTCAGGATGATGTCGGATTTCTATAAGGAACTCGAGAAGTCGGAGGTCCGCCCGCTTTTCCCCGCCGACATGGAGGAAGCTTCAAAGAAGTCGGCTGCATTCTTCGTCACCATCCTTGGAGGCCCGCCGCTCTACCTCGAGAAGTATGGCTCGCCTCGCATGAGGGCCAGGCATCTTCCGTTTGAGATCGACGAGCGGGCGCGGCAGATCTGGCTTGGATGTTTCGAGAAAACGCTCGAAGGCGCCGACGTGAAATATCAATTTCCGCTCGAGCACCTGCAAAGCTTCAGAGACTTCCTGACCGGCTTCTCCGCCTGGATGGTCAACAAAGCCTGACAGTCGCTGCCCTATCGCAGACTGGCGACGGGTGTCTCTTCCAGTATCACGTCACCGGGCTTGAGCGACGCGACGTACGCCGCGATCGTGACCAGGTCTTCCGGAGTCAGCTTGGAGATGGCCAGCTTCATCAACTGCGCCGATTCCGTATTCCGCGTGCCCTGTTGCACGTCCCACATCTGGCGGGCGATATAGCTGGGCGACCGGCCGATAATCGGCGGCACATCGACCACACCCATCAGATCCGTTCCGTGGCAGGTGATGCATGGCGTGGTCTTGCCCTGGACAAACTGGTTCCCAACCATCGTCGCGCCGCCCGTCGTCACCAGGTCCTTGCCTTTTGCAAGGCTGCCGACGGGCACGTAGGCGATGAATCCTGATCGCGGATTGCGATAAACCTCGGCCTGCTCCTCGTCTTCCGGCACTTCGATGATGCGCCCGGCGATGGGTTCGGTCCTTTCGTGGTTGGCCGCCACGAACAGATTGCCCTCGATCCGCGTCTTGGGCACGAGGTCCGTTTCGACTACTCGAACCCACGGCGTCCACTTCATGGATCCGAAGTATTCGGCGGCTGCTTTCAGTTCCTCGTCGCTGAGAGCCTTTGCCAATTCGATCATCGTATTCGTATTCGGTTTTCGCGGATCGGCGCTGCGCCGCAGACCGTTGCGAAAATTCTCGATCTGGCGCATGAAGTACGAAACAGGCAGTCCCGAGACGGGGGCATTCTCCGGTCGTCCCCTCCCGTTCGGCAGGTGACACGAGCCGCATCCGCGTTTTGTATTGCCCGTTCCGGCGGCGGGACCGTGTTTGATGACATCCGGCATCGGCGGGTGGTCGTTGGGCCACCAGTCGATCACGTTCGAACCATCGCGTATGTCCACTCGCGAATATGCCGCACTGCTCCCATCGAGGCGCCTGATCCTGGTCTGCTCGGCGGGATCCTCTTCCGGCCGCAGGTTTCGGGTGGGCGCAGCCTGAGGCGCAGCCTTATCGCCCGGAGCGGCGGGCTTCTCGAAGCCGTATGCCCACAACGGTTCGCGCTCGAGATCGACAGTCAGCGTATCGGCCGGCGCCTCTGCCGTCCGGACCTGCGAGTTGATGAGTCGAGAGAGGTCGTAGTAGCTCTGGACCGCCACTCCCAGCGCGAAACAAACGACACCCAGCACAAGGGGCTTCACATATTGGCTCACGATGGCTCCTTAGGTTTTCGGCAGTATGCCAAAATCAGGATCGGTTCGCCAAGCATCTCGAATTTCGAAATTGAAATCGAAATTGAAATCGATGTCGGTAGCAAGTAGAAATGTCCGGTTTTTGTAGCAAGTGATCTGTCCGGTTTTGTTGTTTTAAGTTCATCGCCGCCGTGCCTGTGGAAATGTGCGAAACCCAGCAGGGTTTTGCACATTTCCATCAGGCTGCCTTCTTCTTTCTT
>CAMBFR010000065.1 GCA_945865815.1 Candidatus Sulfopaludibacter sp. SbA3 | reverse complement strand
CGGGGTGGTACGTACTGGCGCGAAGCCTCTCTATCGATGCTCGCGCAGCGCTCCTTTTCACCTCGGTGCGCTTCGCGAATATCTATTCGGTGGCTTCGCATCATTAAAGACCACCCCCCGTTCGCTGAAAAACCCGCGAACGGCGCCCCTCCTAATCCAAGAGGGGAATTTTTTGCAACAATCTCACAAAATGTCCAACCTCCCGAGCTCTATAAGGCCAGAAAATTCTTCAGCAGGTTCTTTCCCACGACCGTCAGAATCGACTCGGGATGAAATTGAATGCCCTCGGTCGGGTATTCACGATGGCGGAGGCCCATCACCACTCCGTCCTTCGTTTCAGCACTCACTTCGAGACACGCCGGTATGTTTGCCACCATTAACGAGTGATAGCGTGTTGCCGGAAACCCCTGCGGCAAACCACTGAACACCGTTTTCCCGTCATGGAGAATGTTGCTGATCTTGCCGTGCATCAGTGACGGCGCACGAACGACCTTGCCGCCGAACACTTCACCGATACCCTGATGGCCGAGACAGACCCCAAGAATCGGGAACGATTTATGGAAATGCTCAATGACCTTCTCTGAAATGCCCGCGGCCGATGGAATTCCCGGCCCCGGCGAAATGACGATCCGTGACGGACGAAGAGATCCAATCTCTTCCAGGGTCACTTTGTCGTTTCGGAACACTCGCAGTTCTTCGCCCAACTCGCCCAGGTACTGGACGAGGTTGTAAGTAAACGAGTCGTAGTTATCGATGACAACGATCATTTCTTTACGGGCCTCATTGCAGTCCGTTCCCGGCAATGGTAATCGCGCGCATAAGGGCCCGCGCCTTGTTCACGGTTTCCGCGTACTCGTTTTCAGGCACTGAATCCGCAACAATGCCTCCTCCGGCCTGGATATAACCTTTATTGCCGCGGACAACCAGCGTGCGAATCGCGATGCACGAGTCCAGGTTGTCGCTGAAGTCGAGATACATGACAGCACCGGCGTACACACCTCGCTTCGTCGGCTCGAGTTCGTCAATGATTTCCATGGCGCGAACTTTCGGCGCGCCCGAAACCGTTCCCGCGGGAAAGCAGGCCATCAGTGTGTCCCAGCGATCCAGGCCGTCACGTAATTCGCCTTTGACCGACGACACCAGATGCATCACGTGGGAGTAACGCTCGATGAACATGAAGTCTTCGACACGGACGGTTCCGTATTTCGCTACGCGGCCCACATCATTGCGGCCAAGATCCACGAGCATGACGTGCTCCGCCCGTTCTTTTTCATCGGCCAGCAGTTCCTGCCCGAGTTTCTCATCTTCGGCTTCGTCCTTGCCGCGTGGCCGCGTTCCCGCAATCGGCCGGTAGGAGATCTCGCCGTTGCGGATCTTCACCAGCATTTCAGGAGACGAACCTACGATGGACGTACCCGGCATCTTCAGGAAGTACATGTATGGCGATGGATTCACCACTCGCAGGGCCCGGTAGACGGTAAACGGCGAAGCGGGCAATTCCACCTCGAAACGCTGGGACAGCACGGCCTGGAAGATATCGCCCGCGGCAATGTACTCCTTCGCCGTCTCGACGGCCTTCAGATAGTCGTCCTTTGCGAAATTCGATTTGATGACGAGATCTCCCTCCGAAACGGTAACCGAAGGCAATGTGAAAGGCGCGCGCAGAAGGGCTTCAATAGCGGCAATCTCGTCCACGGCGTCCTGATACTGCTTCTCGATCGGATCGCTTGTCTCGTCTACGAGCAGGTTTGTGATGATGTGAATCTGGTGGCGCACGTGATCGAATGCGAGGACGGTCTTGTAAAACATCAGCACGGCGTCATCGACACCGAGATCGTCCACGCCATTTTGCGGAATGTCCTCGATCGTGCGCACCATGTCATATCCAAAGTACCCGACGGCCCCACCGGTAAACGGTGGAAGGGACGGCAGCCGGACGGCACGAAAGCGCGCCATCGTCTGGCGGACGTTTTGCATGAAGTCCGCGGGCTTTCCGTCGCGGTATCGCAAAATGACAAAAGGATTCGATCCAAGGAACGAATAACGCGCGATGGTCTCGCCGCCCTCCACGCTTTCCAGCAGGAAGGCATACGGCCGGTCTTTCTCCAGCTTCAGGAAAGCCGACACGGGCGTAAGGAAGTCGGCGATAACCGACTTATATACCGGTATGACGTTTCCGGATTCCCGGAGCTTTTTGATTTCTTCCAAACTTGGCTGCATATCTAAAAACAGGGTCTGCCCGAAGACCCTCACCCGCCGCTTCGCGGCACGGCCCGAAGGGCCGGATGAGGGTTAAACCGCTACTTCGAGTGCCTCGCCCTCAATTCCTTCGTAATCTCTTCCAGTGTCACGCCACGCTCCACCAGCAGAACCAGCAGGTGATAGACAAGGTCCGCTGTCTCGGAGATCAGACGCTCGCGATCCACATTCTTGGCGGCAACGATCGTCTCGGTGGCTTCCTCGCCCACTTTCTTCAGGATCTTGTCGAGACCGCTGTTGAAAAGGTACGTCGTGTAGCTGCCTTCGGGCCGCAGTTCCTTGCGCTGCTCGATCAACGCGTAAAGCTGTTTCAGGAAACCTTCAATCTCGGCCTCGACGCCGAAGCACGAGTACGCGCCGGTATGGCAGGCGGGCCCGGCCGGTTCGACTTCAACCAGGACCGTATCCGCGTCACAGTCGAGCCGCACTGAGCGGACTTTCTGGAAATTTCCTGAAGTCTCGCCTTTGTGCCACAGCGTTTGCCGGCTTCGGCTCCAGAAATGGGTTTCACCGCGCTCGAGCGTCAGCCGGAGGGCCTCTTCATTCATGAATGCCACGGTAAGGACCTCGCGTGTGCGCGCATCCTGAATGACGGCAGGGATCAAACCCGCGGAATCGAACCTGGCCTTTTTAAGAATGTCGAGAATGTCTGTCATCGAACAAGTACTCCACGCTCGCGCAGATATGCTTTTGCCTGCGGAATCGTCACTTCGCGAAAATGGAAGATGGAAGCCGCCAGCACCGCGCTCGCGGCGCCCTTGGTCAGACCCAGGTACAAATCCTCCAACGTGCCGGCGCCGCCGGACGCGATTACCGGAATCTTCACCGATGTCGAAATGCGGCTCGTGAGGTCGAGGTCGTAACCGGCCTTCGTACCGTCCGCGTCCATGCTCGTGAGCAGGATTTCACCGGCGCCCAGAGCGGCTGCCCGGCCGGCCCACTCGACGGCATCCAGGTCCGTACGAACGCGGCCGCCATGCGTAAACACCTTTGCGGAGCTTTTCTGCTCTGCTTCCCGGCGCGCATCGATCGCAACCACAATGCACTGGCTTCCGAAACGCTCGGCGGATTCCTGGATCAACCGCGGGTTTTCGATTGCCGACGTGTTGATCGAAACCTTGTCGGCGCCGGCCCGTAAAATGTGCTCGATATCCGCGACGGAACGCAACCCGCCACCGACCGTAAACGGAATGTTGATGCTGTCCGCAACACGCCTCACCATGTCCGCAACGATGTTCCGGCGATCCGACGATGCCGTGATGTCGAGAAACACAAGTTCGTCCGCACCCTCCTCGGAGTAGCGTAGTCCGCTTTCGATCGGGTCCCCGGCGTCGCGCAAATTGACGAAATTCGTTCCCTTCACGACACGGCCATCTTTCACATCGAGGCAGGGAATGATGCGCTTAGCGAGCACAGGCCAGCGCCTCCTCGAGTTGCAAACGGCCCTCGTAAAGCGCCTTGCCGATGATGACGCCGTCGAGGCGCGGATGCGCGATGCTCCCGAGCTGCCGAACGTCGTCGATCGAAGACACGCCCCCGGACGCGATCACCGACAGCCCCGTGTTTTCAATCATCGCAAGAGTCGCCTCGACATTGGGTCCGGCCAGCACTCCGTCGCGCGAAATGTCGGTATAGATGGCAATTCCGGCGCCCATCGCCTCAAGCTGCCGCGCCAGATCAATGGAGTCGATGCTTGAATCTTCGGTCCATCCCGACACTTTTGCTTTTCCGTCACGCGCATCGATTCCAATGGCAACCTGCCGCGCGTACCGGGCAAGCGCCTCCCTGACAAAGTTCTGATCATTAACCGCGGAAGTTCCCAGGACCACTCGCTGAACCCCGGCATCAAGCAATGCTTCAATGGTGGCCATGTTTCGAATTCCGCCGCCTGTCTGTATCTTCACGCGCTTTCCAACGGACCGGCTCATCGCTTTCAGCACGTCGATGTTCTTCGGAACGCCTTCAAACGCCCCATCGAGATCGACGACGTGCAGCCACTCGGCGCCGAGGCGGGCCCACTTCTCGGCCATCTCCATCGGGTCGCCATATACGGTTGCGTCAGTTACGCGGCCCTGCTTCAGCCGGACCGCCTTGCCGCCGAGAATATCGATCGCCGGATAAATCTTCATAGCCGCGCAAAGTTATCGAGGAGCCGCTCGCCGACATGCTGGCTCTTCTCGGGGTGAAACTGCGTGGCCCAGATATTCTCGAAGTGAACGATGGCCGGAAAATCGAGTCCGTAATCGGTTGTCGCCAGCGTGACTTGCTCAAATTCCGGCTGTGCGTAATACGAGTGCACGAAATACACAAAGCTCTCGGGCACAACATCCCGGGTCAGGCCATCGGGCCGTTTCAAATGCAGTTGGTTCCACCCCATGTGCGGCACGGGCAGGCCCTCGGGAAGCTTTTTCACGCGGCCCGGAATCAGGTCGAGCCCCTGGTGCAGTCCAAATTCTTCGCTTTCGGTGAAGATCAGGTGCATGCCCAGGCAAATGCCCAGTGTCGGCGTGCCGGATTTCACCTTTTCGACAAACGGCTCGGCGAGTCCCAGGTCGCGCAAATTCTGCATGGCATCGCGAAACGCGCCAACGCCCGGCAGAATCAGCTTCTGCGCAAGGCGGACGTCACCGGGATCCGAAGTGACCTTCACCTCATGACCAAGCCTTCGCAGCGTATTCTCGATGCTGCGCAGGTTGTTCAATTTGTAATCAACAACAGTGATCATCAGACCCTCAGAAGAGACATTTCAAAATTGCATCTCAAATCCGAAATCCCGAAATATCAGATTGGACCAGACCCGTCGGGGAGGATCGCCAGTCCAATTTCACAATCTCCTCTCGCATCACAGGACCCCCTTTGTCGAAGGCACGCCTTCATACTGCACGCGCGTGGCGAGGTGCAACGCGCGCGCCATCGCCTTGAAAATGGTTTCGGAAATGTGATGCTGATTCCGGCCGTAAAGGTTTTCGATGTGCAGATTGAACCGGCCCTCCTGCACGAACGCTTTGGCGAACTCTTCAACCAGCTCGCTTTGCAGATCGCCGATTCGAGCGGCCTTGAACTCCACCTTGTAAACGAGGTACGGCCTGCCGGATAGATCGATAACCACGCGCGTCAAAGCTTCATCCAATGGAACATACGCGTGAGCGAATCTGACAATGCCGCTTCGATCGCCAAGCGCTTCGCGCAGAGCCGAGCCCAATACGAGACCAACGTCCTCAACAGTGTGGTGGCCGTCGATCTCGAGGTCGCCCTTGGCCTCAACATCCAGGTCCATGTATCCGTGCTTCGCAAGCTGGGCGAGCATATGGTCGAAGAACGGTATGCCCGTGGAAATCCGGTGCTGGCCGGTTCCGTCCAGATTGAGTGTGACCTTGATTTCGGTTTCTTTCGTCTTCCGGGACGTCGTTGCGATCCGGGCGGTTGGTGTTTTGCTCATTTCGTCTCCAATGCTTGATCGAGTGTCTGCTCGAGTGCTCGATCGAGCGCGGCAAGAAACTTGTCGTTTTCATCAGGCATGCCGATCGAAACCCTCAGCGCGCGATCCAGCATGGGATAAGAGCTGACGTCGCGCACCAGGACTCCCTGGGCGTAGAGCGCGTCGAAAATGGCGCGAGCCGGCTGCGCGGTCCTCATCAAAATGTAATTCGCGCTCGAGTTGAAGGCGGTTACCAGCGGCCGCCGCCTCAGTTCATCCATCACTCGATCGCGCTCCTGAATCAGCGTTTGAATCGCCGCGGCCAGAAGGTGCTGCCGTTCGATCACGAGTTCCGCCGCGGCCAGCGTGAATATGTTCACGTTGTAGGGCAGCTTGGCCTTATGAACTTCCCGGGCGATCTCGGGATGCGCCATCATGTAGCCGAAACGGAGTCCGGCCATGGACATTGCTTTCGAGAACGTCCGAAGCACGACCAGGTTCGGATGCGTGGCCAGCAGGGGAAACGCGCTCTGGCCGCTGAATTCATGATAGGCCTCATCCAGCAACACCAGGCCCTTCGCATTCTTCAGGACCTCGACAAGAGCGCCCTGCTCCAATAACGTACCCGTCGGGTTGTTCGGCGAACAGATGACGGTGACATCGGCCGACCTCGCGGCTTCCACCAGCTTTGGTACGTCAAAAGTGAAATCGCTGCTCTTGAGCGGGACTTCGACGATCCGGGCCTGGAGCGTTTTCGACATCAGCTTATAAAGCGTAAACGTCGGCTGCGGAATGGCGACTGTCCGGCCCGGCCCGAGTGTCACCGCAAGCGACGCCTGAATCAGCTCATTCGATCCGTTTCCAACCAGAATCCCCTCCGCGCTCCATCCAGTAAACCTGGCGAGCGCAGCCGTCGTGGCGGCCGGAACGAATTCCGGGTAACGGCCCCAGGGACGAGCGAGCACGCGCTCCACAACTTCCCGTTTCAGCGAATCCGGAAGCTCGTACGGATTCTCGTTCTGGTCCAGTTTGACGTCGGCCTTGAAGTGCTTGAGCGTGTAAGCGGTCTGCTCGCGAACTTCAGGCTTGATGACGCCGGATGGTGATAGACCTTGCATGCCCTGTCAGTCCTTCCGAAATGGCAAATTTTTCGATCATCTCCCCGAATCGCTCGATGGCGCGGCCGGAATAACGAATGATGCTGGTCCGCTTCAGGAAATCCGGGACGCCGAGCGGCGAGAAAAACCTCGCGGTCCGGCTTGTAGGGAGCACGTGACTCGGCCCGGCAAGATAATCGCCGACTACAGTTGGGGCGTACCTTCCGATAAATACAGCGCCCGCATTGCGGATCTCATCCGCAACGCGGTCCGGTTCGGCCATCAGAATTTCAACGTGCTCCGCGGCAATGTGGTTGACGAGTTGTATCGCGTCGTCTTCCCCCTTCACAATAAAAGCGATGCCTTTTTTCGCCATGGCTATACGCGCTATGGCGCTTCGATCGAGCGACTCCAGCTGAGACTGCACCTCGTCGAATACGGCGGTGGCCAGTTTTCGCGACCAGCACACGAGCCATACACCGGCCATTTCGTCGTGTTCGGCCTGCGCCAGCAGATCGGCGGCGATCCAGGACGGATCGCACGTGTCGTCGGCGATGATGGCAACCTCGCTGGGTCCGGCGATCATGTCGATGTCCACGGCGCCGTAGACCTGGCGCTTGGCGGATTGCACGTACTGATTCCCGGGACCGACGATCTTGTCCACCCGAGGAATGGTTTCGGTGCCGTACGCGAGCGCCCCGATCGCCTGCGCGCCGCCGACACGGTACACTTCGTCGATTTCCAGAAGGTTCAGGGCCGCGGCAACGAGCGGATTTTCCTCGAGCGATCGCGGAGGCGTCACAACAACCAGGCGTTTCACGCCCGCAACCTGCGCGGGAACGGCGTTCATCAGAACGGAAGAGGGATATGCGGCCTTGCCGCCCGGAATGTAAATACCGGCCCTCTCGATCGGTGTGACGCGCTGACCAAGCCGTATGCCATCGCCGGCATAGTATTCCCAGGACTCGGGTGTCTGCTGTTCGTGAAAGTCGCGGATGTTGTGAACGGCTTGACGCAGAATGCCGACCAGTTCATCATCCGCGCCCGCCGCATACTCCTGAATCTCGCTTTCGGGAACCCGCATCAGCTCCGGTGTCAAATCGTAGGAATCGAATTTCCTGCTGTAGTCACACAAAGCGGCATCGCCGCGCTGCCGCAGATTTTCGAGAATCTCGGCGACGGCCTTGTCAACGCTCTGCTCGCCTTCTTCCGGGGCGAGAAGAGAATCGATCGCACGAAGATCGAATTCCTGTGTCAGGTCTACCACCCTCATTGGATTCCTTGCAGCGCGCGAATTAACGCCAGCACTTCCTCGCGCTTGGTTTGATAGCTCGCGCGATTGATTACCAGTCTCGCGGAGCTTTCCGCGATGACTTCGACGACTTCAAGGCCGTTGTCCTTCAGCGTGCGGCCCGTCTCGACAAGGTCCACGATCCGGTCGGCGAGCCCGATGAGCGGCGCAAGTTCGATCGATCCCGACAGGGGAATGATCTCGACCGGAATGCCCCGCGCATTGAAGTATTCGATCGTGATATTTCGATACTTGGTCGCGATCCGAACCGTCGGATTATCGGAGCCATTTATCGAATGCATGCCCTTCGGCGCAGCGACTGCGATCTTGCAGTGCCCGAAATCGAGCACGAGCGGCTGAAGCAGATCCGCGCGCGATTCCATGAGGACATCGCGGCCGGCGATACCTGCATCGGCTGCGCCATATTCGACGTAAGTAGGCACGTCGGCGGGCTTCACGAGAACAGCGCGGCAACGGCCATCATCGGAGTCGAAGATCAACTTGCGGGACGACGCGACATTCTCGGAAAAGCGGATGCCGGCCCGCTGAAGCAGCTCCAGCGATGGATCGAGGAAACGTCCTTTGGCCAGGGCGATCACAAGCATAGCTTCACCGCCTTGCCCGAACGCCTCAACTGAAGCGCTTTTTCGAAGCCGCCCGCTGCATCAACAATGCTCGGCTCACCGTCGGCCGCGGTCAGCTTCGGCGCAACAATCTGCTCCAGGCGATCGAGGCTGAACGAAAAGCCGACAGCCGGAAGGTCTTTGCCGAAGACGCCGGGAAGACCGTCGTAGCGGCCGCCGTTGGCGACTTCAAATCCCAGTTCCGGAACATACGCGCGGAACAGGATTCCGGTGTAGTAGTCGAAACCGCGAATCTCTCCCAGGTCGATAGTCAGATGCCGGGCCAGGCCGAGACGCTCGAAGGTGGAGTAAATCTCGTCGAGATGATCGAGCGAATCCGCGGACCGCGGATTGCGCACCAGCTTCCGAGCCTCCTCAATCACGGCTCGGCCACCGGTGAGGTGAGGAATGGCGCGAAGAATATTCTTTCCGCGCTCCTCCAACGGCAGCCGGCTCAACAGGGTTTCAAGACCGGACTGATCCTTCAGGTTCAGGACGTCCTTTAGAGCCACAACATCCTCCGAGGGGAGGTCGATTCGATCCATGATTCCGCCGAAGAAATCGACGCTTCCAAGATTGATCTGAAATGTCGGAATTCCGACTCGTTCGAAGGCCTCCACGGCAATCAGGAGAATTTCGGCGTCTGCCGTCTTGCTGGAACCCCCGTAGTTTTCAATGCCGACCTGAGCGAACTCCCGTTGCCGGCCGCCTTTGGGTTGCTCGAACCGCAGCACTTCACCGGAATAGAAGAGACGGATCGGCTTCGGCGCTGAAGCCAGCCTGGTCGCCACGGTCTTGGCGACCAGGGAAGTGAATTCGGGGCGCAGCGCAAGGATGTTTCCTTCGCGGTCGATGAAGCGATAGATCTGCTTCTCGAGCCCCGTACCCATGCCCTTGATGAAGACATCGTAGTAATCGAAGATCGGGGGAATGATCTCTTCATAGGACCAGCCCTCGAAGACAGAACAAATTGCTCTTTCGAGAACGCGGCGGCGTTGAGCCGCTGGTCCGATGAGGATCTGAGTTCCCGGCGGAATCTGGGTATACGACTTCATATTGTTTAACTGCAGCCCCGCGCCCACAGGCAGACTGGACGCCTCATTAGCCAATCATTCCTTTCTTATACAAAAGTTCGGCATTCAAAATAGCCGCGCCGGCAGCTCCGCGAATCGTGTTGTGGCTCAGAAGCCGGAACTTGTAATCCAGCACGCCACAAGGCGCGACAGGCCCGATTACCACAGCCATGCCATTGCCCCGGTCGCGATCGCGGCGAGGCTGCGGGCGCTGGGCATGGGACTCCAGAATCATCACGGGCCGCGGCGCCGACGGCAGGTTGAGCTCATCAATCGGCGAAGTGAAATCGCGCATGGCAGCCTCGACCTCTTCGCGCGAAGCTTTTTTGGCAAGTTTCACGGAAACCGCCTCGAGGTGGCCGTCGCGCACATTAACGCGATGTGTCAGCGCGCTCATTCGGATCGCAACATCCTGAAACTGGTTGCCGGCCCAACGCCCGAGAATCTTCAGCGGCTCGGTTTCGATTTTCCGATCCTCGCCGCCCATATCAATCGCCGGCAGAACGTTGTCGATAATGTCGAGCGACGGGACCCCCGGATATCCTGCGCCGGAAAGCGCCTGCATGGTGACGACGTGAAGCGCTTCCAGGCCGAACTTCCGGTGCAGCGCGGCCATCGGAAAGACGAGACCGATGGTCGAGCAGTTCGGATTCGTCACAATGAAGCCGCGGCCGCCGATTCGTTTCTTCTGAGACTCGATGGCGTCCAGGTGATCGGGGTTGATCTCCGGGATAAGCAACGGCACGTCCGGTTTCATGCGGTGACTGGACGCATTGCTGATGACCGGCATTCCCGCCTTCGCCAGCTGCAGTTCGGTTTCTTCGGCAATGTTCGAAGGGAGACCTGAAAGCACCAGGTCGCAATCCAGGCCCGGCGCGCAAGCCTGGACAGTCATTTTCGAAACGGCCTGGGGAATCTCGGTGTCGAGCATCCAGCGTGTCGCCTGAGAGTAGACTTTGCCCGCGGAATTATCGGATGCGGCAACGCATGACACTTCAAACCATGGATGCGCCTCCAATAACTGAATCATTCGCTGACCTACGGTTCCAGTTGCACCAAGAATGCCTGCTCTAAGTTTCTTCATGACGTCTCTATAAACCTTCCTACGGTATCGATTTTCATAACATGTGGAGTTGCCTCCACCGCGTGCCTGGCGAATGTTGCGGTGATAATGTCGCCGATTGCAGCCGCGTCTTTCGCCAGCGCCAGCGCCAGCACGGTCGGACCTGCGCCACTGAGCGCCACGCCGGCCAGCCCTGGTATATCCAGCGCCAGGATTTCACTCAGGCCCGGAATCAAGGCCGCGCGGTAGGGCTGATGAATTCGATCGCGCATCCCTTCGCGGAGATTGCGCCATTCGCCCGTCGTCAACGCGGCGATCGTGAGGGCGGTGCGTTGAAGGTTGTAGACGGCGTCCTGCCTTGAGTAGGTCTGGGGCAAGACCGCCCGGGCCTTTCCGGTGGAAAGCTCGAAAACGGGGATCACAACGACAGGTTGAATACCCTCTGCAACTCTCACCCTCGAGACAAATACTTCGCCGTCCGCGCTGGTTGCGGCCGCGTTCAGACCGCCGTAAAGGGCTCCGGAAAGGTTGTCGGGATGATCTTCGAATTCATAGGAATACTCGAAAATCTCGCGGTCGCTGAGGCGATCGCCGCGCCAGTTGGTTGCCATCAGCTCGTAACAGGTGACACCCGCAATGATCGCAGCGGCGCTCGATCCCAATCCGCGGGCCAGAGGAATTTCGTTGTCGATCAGCATCCGAAACGGCGGCAGGGGCCTGTTCCGCTTGCGCGCAACGCTTTGCGCCACGCGTACGATCAAGTTCTCCGAAGTCGTTGGAATGGACGCGGCGCTCAACCCACGGGCTTCGATGATGTTCTCTGTCGACTCCTCGAGCGTTACTCTGAGATATCGATCGAACCCCATGCTCAACGCGTCGAAGCCGGCGCCGAGATTCGCGGTGCTTGCTGGAACACGAAATGTATATTTGCGGCTCATTGGATTTCTTTCTCGAAAATCTGTGGAGGAGCGGCGACGCCGGTCCAAATTTGGAACTGCCGGGCCGCCTGAGCCAGAAACATCGTGGCGCCCTGGACGATCGTCTTTCCCTCGTCGGCAGCGGAACGCAGCAGGCGCGTAATCGGTGGATTATAAACCATATCAAAGACGACATTTGCAGGAATGGCCCCGTTTACGGGCGAGGAATCAATAGACGGATACATGCCCACGGGCGTGGCATTGATCAGCAGATCGCAAGGGTACTGTTGAACGTCCTGGATCTCGCGCCGAGACAGGACGACAACTTCCCTTGCCTGCTTCAGAGCCACGATCGCCGCTTTCGCCGCGCCGCCATTCCCCAGGATGACAACTCTCTTGCCTGCCGGATCGAACGATGCAGCCGACAACGCCCGGCGAACTCCGTGGACATCGGTGTTGTCGCCGATCCATCGGCCATCACGCCGAAACACCGTATTGACAGCTCCGGCTTCTATGGCTTCGGGCGTCTGCTCGTCCAGGAATGGCAGCACGGCGCGCTTGTGCGGAATCGTCACCGAGAATCCTTCAATGCCTATCGCAACAGCGTTGTCGAAGAAGTCGCGCACATCGGCTGTTGGAAATTTCATGTACACAAAATCCAGACCCATGGCTTCGAACGCGCGGTTGTGAAGGACCGGAGACAACGAATGTCCAAGCGGCATTCCAATAATGCCGATGAGCTTTGTTGACCGCTGCAGTTTGCGAAGCCGATAGGTTTCGATCATTTCGCGGGCGGTGATCTGCCCGGGAGCCGCCTCCCGGCCTGCAGCCGCTGCGGCATACGTCAGAAAGCTGCCCCGCGATGGACCGATGATTCGCGTAATCTGCGCCATGTCTCCCATTCCCGCCACAATGACCGGCTTGGACCAGGAAGAGGACATCAAATCCAGCAGACGCCGGTTGTCTGCCCACGAATTCACGAACGTAGCGACCTTGGCAATCTGCGCTGGGCCGGCGCAGGCCTGTTCGAGGGTGGACTTGATATTCTCGGGCGTGGCGGCAAAGTCGTGAAATGATCCGATGACTTCGGCTCCGGCGAACGGTTTCGCAAATCGATAGTCGATATCGACGAATCGCGCACCGTTCCCGGCAGCGTGTTCCAGAATGCGCGTCTCTTCTTCGATACTGCCGCCAAATAATCCGCCTCGTTCCTTGCCGCGGCACGTTGCAATAACGGGCAACGGCAGGCGATCCCATCGAGTGTGGATCGAAGCTTGAGGCTCGGGAAGGTAGTCGAGGCGCACTTCCACGCAGTCCGCTCCGGAAACGTCCGAAGCAAAGACGTCGTCCAAATTTCCTGGTGTAAGGGAAACGCAAAGGCCGCCGGTTTTCATTTGGCTTACTCGACCGGCAGCCAGGTCTTCCAGTGGTGGTGCCAATGCCATCTCATGAGAACAACTCCGTGCTGAGATAGCGCTCACCGGTATCGGGGAAAATGGCGAGAACGCGTTTACCGCGGCCCATCTGCTTGGCCACGATGCAACTTGCGTGAAGAATCGCACCTGAGGACACGCCGCAGAGAATGCCTTCCTCCTGCGCCAGGCGCCGCGCGATCGCGCGCGCATCCTCATACGTAACAGCGAACAGGCCGTCGATGAGATTTCGATTCAGGATCTCGGGAACGAAGCCCGCTCCGATTCCCTGAATTTTATGCGGGCCCGGCCTTCCGCCGGAAAGTACCGGCGAATCCGTAGGCTCAACAGCGTACAGCTTCAGGTCCTTGAGCTTCGCTTTGAGGGCTTCGCCGGTGCCGGTCGCCGTTCCACCCGTACCGATGCCAACGACGATCGCATCCAGCTTGTCGCCCACAACCTGAAGGATTTCCTGCGATGTTGTCTTCCGGTGGACGTCCGGATTTGCCGGATTCCGGAACTGCTGGGGCATGAAGTAGTCGGGATGCTCGCGAAGAATTTCTTCGGCCTTGTTTATTGCGCCCTGCATTGCTTCCATGCGGGGCGTCAAAACAATCTTCGCGCCGTATGCGCGCAGGAGCGTCAGCCGCTCCTGGCTCATATCCTCCGGCATTGTGAGGATGACCTTATATCCTTTGGCCGCCGAGACCATGGCGAGTCCGATCCCGGTGTTGCCACTTGTCGGTTCGACGATCGTGCCTCCGGGTTTCAGCCGGCCATCGCGCTCCGCGGCCTCGATCATGCTCAGCCCGATCCGGTCCTTGACGCTGCCGCCCGGGTTGAAGGACTCGAGTTTGACGAGAATCTCGGCCCAGCCTTCCTGCGGAATCCGGTTCAGGCGGACGATTGGCGTCTTACCTATAACCTGGCAGATATTGTCGTAGATGCGATCGTGCATGTCGTTGATCCCGCAGAGTTCCGAAGCAAACGAGAATACCACAGCCCACGCCTTTTCAGAGGGGCTTTACCCGGCGGCACAGAAAATTGCGAATTTGCCAGTGGACAAATCCGCACTGGAAGTTGGAGATTCGAGACTCGAAATTGGCAAACTTACAGTGCTGAAGAACTGTTTCGCATGAAAGACAAGGACTCCAAAGGAGACGCTCCGCTGCTGCTGGTTCCTGGCTGGCATCCGTTGACGCGGGCCGCTTTCCGTTTCGCATTCGCGTATTTCGGACTGTATTGCCTGGTTTCCCACATGATCGTCTACCTTTTCGTTCCTCCCAGAACGATTCCCGGTCAGGGCCTCGGCACGCTCTGGCCGTTGTTCGACATCACTTCCTGGACAGCCGTGAATCTCTTCGGAATCACGTCCCCGCTTGTGTACGCCGGCAACAGCCGAGACACCGACTTCTTCTGGGTACAGGCCTTCCTGGTCCTGTTCGTCGCGACCATCGCTACAGTCGTGTGGTCTGTTGCCGATCGGCGGCGCGAAAGCTATGCGACTTTGCACAAATGGTTCCGTCTCTTCATGCGCTTTGCGGTGGCCGCACAGATGATTTATTTCGGGATGGTCAAGGTCATTCCGACGCAGTTTCCGGCGCCATCGCTTGTCACATTGGTCGCGCCGCTTGGCAATCTGTCCCTGCAGAGCCTGATGTGGACTTCGATCGGCGCCTCTCCCGCCTATCAGATATTCACGGGCGCCGCCGAGGTGGTGGGCGGTCTCCTGTTGCTTGCGCCGCGTACCACGATGATCGGCGCGATTATTTGCCTGGCAAGCATGGTTCAGGTCTTTGTAATCAATATGGCGTATGACATCGGCGTGAAAATCCTCTCCTTTACGCTCATCCTGATGTCGCTATTTCTTCTGGCGCCGGATTTTCAGCGGCTGGCAAACCTTTTCCTGTTCAATCGTACGGCGGGAGCTTCCACTGAACCTCCCCTGTTTAAGACTCGCCGAGCCAATCGCATGGCGCAGGCCGCGCAGATCATCTTCGGTCTGTATCTGTTGGGAATGTACGCCGATATCGGACGAACGTTCTGGTACATCGAAGGTGGCGGCGGCAGTCCCAAATCGCCGCTGTACGGGATCTGGAACGTGGAAGAACTGGCAATTGACGGCGAGGTTCGCACGCCGCAGCTTAACGACTATGACAGGCGCTGGCGGCGTGTCATCTTTGATGCTCCGCAGTGGATTTTTTTCCAGCGCACGGACGACTCGTTTGTTCGTTATGGCGTCACCATCGACAGCAATACGCTCGCGCTCAGAAAAGGGAGAAGCCGAAGCTGGAATTCGAACTTTGCCTTTCAGCGCCCCGCCCCGGACAGGCTGCTACTCGACGGACAAATGGATGGATACAAGATCCGTATGAAGCTTCAACTCGTGCAGTCCGACACGTTTCGGCTGCTGAACAGCCACTTCCGCTGGACCCGCCCTCCGGATCCCGAAACGGGTCCGTTGAATTAGATTTGCGGGTCCGCCTATTGCCGATCGTAAACAACGGTGTTCACGACGTGTTGCCCTTGTGCATTCGGCGTGGTGCTGGTCACCGTCATCACCCAGCCGTCAGGTGAGATCGCAATTTTGCTCGTCGTCGTGCTTCGACCGTCCTCCTTGACTAGAATCGTGTAGGTCCGTTCGTCAATCCGGCTGTATGCGTTCGTAACGACGACTTCGACACCTTGCAGGGCGTAGTCCTTTCCATCGAGCCTGCCGGTCCATTCCCAATGCGTCACACCTCCCCGCGTGCCGACAATGTCGTAAATGACCTTCAGGCCGTCTTCCCACTCCTGGATTGTGCAGGTCATCCGGCGGTAGGGAGGGTCTGCGGCGAATCTCGATTCGGCAATGTTGACGCGCCAGGTTCCAGACAGCGGCGCAAGGTCTTGCGCCCACACCGCAAAGGGCAGCAACAACGCCGCGGTCGTCAGGGCCGTTACGGCGACGAAAACGAAGAGGATTGCGCGCGGCAGCATGGAAGGGAGGATAGTACGGTTTCATCAACATCGCCTCACTTCTGTGGTGGCGCGGTGAAATCAATGACCTGTCTGTCATTTCGCCGATAGACGCTGAAGTCCGGGCGGGCGGCCGGACCTGCTTCATCACCGCGATCGTTCGATAGGCTTCTCATCGCTCATCAAACAGTGGTAATTGGACGCACTCCGCTGATATATTCCGGGGCCACCGAGTTACCTGTCTCAGGAGGATGAAAGATGAATACCTTCAGTCGATGCAAGTTTGGAGGTTTTTTGCTGCTGCTGGCCGCGATGCTGGTCAGCGTTCCAGTGTTTGCCCAAACAACCGATTTTTCCGGCGAATGGAACACGCTGAACCACGAGGACAACGATGAGCGTGCAGGAGGGCCGCCGCTCGGCGACTGGCTCGGCCTTCCGCTCAATGATGCGGGCCGCATGAAAGCCGAGAGCAATGCCGAGTCGATCTGGGGCCTGCCCGAATTTCAGTGCAGACCGCATCCTGCTCCGTACCAGTGGCGCGCGCAGGGCGGCGTACAGTTCACGCGTCAGCTCGACCCCGTCTCGCGAGAACTTACCGCCTATCACGTCCAGTACCAGAGGTCCCTGGACCGGCCCATATACATGGATGGCCGGCCGCACCCATCGAAGTACGCGCCTCACAGCTGGTCGGGCTTTTCCACCGGCAGGTTTATCGGGAACACTCTCGAGGTCAAGACCACTCACCTCAAAGAAAGTTATTTCCGGCGCAACGGCGCGTTTTTCAGCGACAAGGCGACAATGACCGAATACTTCATTCGGCATGGGGATAACCTGACGATCACGATGATCCTGGAAGATCCCGTCTACCTGTCGGAGCCGTTCGTGCAAACTACGAACTATCGGCTGAACGTGCACAACCAGATGTCGTACTACCCCTGCACCATCATTGACGAGAACGGCTCGACGAAGAACGTTCCGCATTTCCTGCCCGGGCAGAATCCGGCTCTTGACGAGTTCCCGGATCTAATGGGAATTCCCCGTGAGGCCGCGCGCGGCGGCGCGGAAACCATGTATCCGGAATATCGACTGAGAATCAAAAAACCGTGAAACGGCGGAGCAGGCAATGAAGAGAATGAAAAGAAGAATGATTAAATCGTTGATCGCGCTGACGGCAGCAGTGACGCTTTCGTCCGCTTATGCGCAGCAAACCGACGGGTTCGAAGTGATTCCCGTGCAGGGAAACATCTATATGCTGGCCGGGGCCGGCGCCAATATCTCCGTCTCGCTTGGCCGCGATGGCGTCCTGCTGGTGGATTCGGGCGCCCCGCAGATGGGCGATAAGGTTTTGGCCAAGGTCCGGGAGCTGGCCACTGCGGTCATTGCTTACCCCGCTCCGTTTCAACCCTGTGTGGGGTTACGCTGTGAGTCTCGTTATTCCTATGGCTGGTCGAGTCCCTCGTTCAATGCAGTCACCCAGTCACCAACTCCGGCCAAGCCCATTCGCTACATCATCAATACCAGCATCCATCCGGACCATATCGGCGGCAACGTGCCGCTCGCGGAGTCCGGTGTCACCTACATCGGCGGTAACGTCACCGGTACGATTGCGGATGCCGGTCAAGGCGCGGCTGTCATGGCGCACGAAAACGTTCTGACAAGAATGTCCGTTCCGGAGGCGGGCCAGCAGGCCGCTCCGGAGCGCGCCTGGCCGACCGAGACGTACTTCACCCCCTTTTACAAGCTCAGTCACTTCTTCAATGGTGAAGGCGTTCAGCTCTATTACGCGCCCGCGGCGCATTCGGACGGCGACACGTTCGTGTATTTCCGCTACTCCGATGTAATCAGTGCCGGCGAGCTTTTCAACAACGAAACCTATCCGATCATCGACGTTGCAAAGGGTGGCACGGTTCAGGGAATCATCGATGGCCTGAACCAGATCCTGGATGTCGGTTACGCCGAATTCCGATCGCAGGGCGGCACCATAGTCATTCCTGCCCGGGGACGCCTTGGCGACATTGCCGATGTTGCCGTTTACCGGAACATGGTCTCGATCATTCGCGATCGCATTCGAGATCTGAAGCAGAAGGGCATGACGCCGGCGCAAGTGAAGGCAGCAAGGCCCACAAGGGACTTCGACGGACGATGGGGAACAACGAGCGGGGCCTGGACGACAGACAAATTTATTGACGCCGTGTATCAAACATTATGAGACGCAAATTGGTTCTACGAAGCATTGCCATCGTGTTCCTGGCCTGGACGAGTACATCCGAGCTCCAGGCCCAGCGGGGCGGGCCGGCCGGCCCACCGCCGGCGCCGAGAGCCGCGGCCGCGATCGACGTAACCGGAACCTGGGTTCCTCTTATTACGGAAGATTGGCGGCACCGGATGGTCACTTCGCGTAAAGGAGACTACGAATCGGTTCCCCTTACCGCGGAAGGCCGCCGGGTAGCCGACACCTGGGATCCTGCCAAAGACCAAGCCGCCGGCGAACAGTGCCGGGGTTACGGGGCGCCGGGCGTCATGCGGCTGCCGGGACGCATTCGAGTGAGCTGGGATAATGACAATACCTTGAAGGTTGAGACCGAAGCCGGAACTCAAACGCGGCTGTTCCATTTTGGAAATGCCCAACCTCCGGCCGGAGCCCCGGCATTCCAGGGACACTCGGTTGCGAGCTGGGATGAAACAGTAGGCCCAAGGGGACGGCCCACCAGCGGCACTTTGAAGGTCGTGACGAACAGGCTCCGCCCTGGATACATCCGGAAAAACGGGGTCCCATATAGCGCCAACGCTGTCGTGACGGAGTGGTACGACCGCATCACATCGCCCAACGGCGACAACTGGCTCATCGTGACGAACGAAGTTGTTGATCCGCAATATCTGGGGCAACCATTCCTGACGAGCGCGCACTTCAAGAAATTGCCTGACGGTGCGCCATTCAGTCCGGAAGCCTGCTCCGCGCGATAGAAAACTTCCTGTGGGCGCGCGGCTTCAGCCCCGCGCCCGCAGGGGTCACACCGCCTCGCCCCCCACTCACGGTCTCGTCAAAGGTTCCGCAATTTTGAAACAAACGAATAAGGAATTATGGGGCTCGCTCAAAAATGCGAAGTTATGTTTTGAGTGAGCCCCAGGGTCGCGAAGAATCCAACTGCCCCGGGGGGCTTTGCACATAAAGTCATTTATGTGCAAAGCCGCCCGGGGTGTGATCAATCAGGCCGTATCACTTCTGAATATGCAAATTTCCGCCGCATCCATCGGATCCTTCGTCCCTCGCGAAAGTTTCGACGCGGCGATTCAAAGCATCTTCGACTCGTCGCTGAATCTGCGGCTCAACGGCCGCAACATGCTTCTGACCGTTCTCATCTCGGACCACTGCGACCTCCCACAGGGGATCCGCATCGCGAAGACAAGCACGTTTCCTCCCATGACGGTGGGCGGGACGGCGGCCTGCCGAGGCGGAATGCTGCGCTTCGATGCTGGTGGAGGCGGGACTACTGGCGGAAACCGTTCGGCCCAGCCCGAACGGCCTGCTCATCGTCGTCAAGGCACAGGACGACTCATCCGCGGGCGCGGCGCTGAATGCGGCCGAGGCGATGCTCAAAGCCCGTCCGGCGGAATCCGCTGAGGGCGGGGTACCGAGCGTGCCGCCGCGCAGTCTTGAGATGGGCCTTGCATCCATGCCGGCCGCTAATTTAGCGCTCATTTCAACACCAGGCGGATTCGACATGGGCGCCGCGCCTGCCATAGTCCAGTTTGTGGGCGGCACTCCGCGGGACGCGATTGCCTATACGCGCGAGATGTTGCACATCACATTGGGAGTCCACGGCGGGTTCACACTGCCGCCGCTCAATTTCAGCGGTTCGCCCGCGGGCATCGATGTCCGGAAGGTGGTGGATACGGGCATTCAGCCCGTCATCAACACGGGCATCGCGCACCGGGACGCCGGAGCCGGCCAGGTCGGCGCGGGCATCACGCGCGCGCCGCTGGAATGCTTTACACAAGCGATCAACGCGATGGCAAAGAATTTCCAGAGAACTTCCAACGCAGAACAAAAGTGACGTTGACCGTGAATTCGGGGGCGTCATTGACCGATAGATGCTCAAAGTGTGACAATGTCACACATGAAAGAGATCTCCATCCGTGAATTACATCGGCAGACCGGGGCCTGGGTCCGCAAGGCGCGCAAATATGGAACGATCCTCGTGCGCGATAGAAACACACTTGTGGCAAAGCTGGTGCCGGTAAGCGAGGAGCCGCCTGTTAATCTGTTCGAAGTCTGGAAACCGCTCAAGAGATTCTCAAAGCCGCTCAATCGGCCTGTAAAAGGGAGGCCAGTTGAAGACATCATCTCGCAAGACCGGGACCGATAAGGCTCAGCCTCCCGTCAGCCCGGTCTATTTCGATTCCGCGCTGGTTGCCAAGTTCTACCTGAACGAGCCGGGCCGAGACGAAATCCGGCGCCTCGCGTCAAGGTCCGGGATCGTAGTCACGTCTGGCATCGCAGTGGCCGAAGTCTCGGCGGCGTTTCACCGCAAGTTCCGGGAGGGCGCCGTGAAAAAGGACGCTTTCGATGCGCTCAACGGTCAATGGCAACATGATTTGAACCATAGGCTTTGGGGTTTAATCGGGCCCACCGAAGATCTGTTCGACCAAGTGCGCGCGCTATTTGCCCGGCTGGACAATCGTGTTTTCCTTAGATCCCTGGATGCTTTGCATCTGGTAACGGCAAAGGCCGAACATTTTGATTGCATCTATTCCAACGATCGGCATTTGCTGAGCGCATGCCCCAGTCTGGGACTGGAGGGAATAAACCCGCTCGGCTCATAAGCCATCCGCCAATCCGGGCGAGAGATGGCTCAAACACTCCGCACCCGCCAGCCTTGAGCGCGCATGGGCGCGGCACAGCAGATCTACGACTCCAGCACCTCGCGCACCACGCGGGTCAGCTCGCCGGACGAATACGGCTTGTTGATCAGGCGGACATTACTCTCGAGCACGCCGCGGTGGAGGAGAGCATCGTCGGTGTACCCCGACATGAAGAGCACCTTGATCCCAGGATGCCGACGCCGAATCAGTTCGGCCAGCTCCCACCCACCCATCACGGGCATGACAACGTCGGTGAGGAGGAGGTGCACGAGCCCCTGGTGTGCCTCGATCAATCGCAGCGCGTCCTCCGGGCCGCTCGCCGGGAGCACCGTGTAGCCGGCGCGCGTCAGCATCCGCATGGTCACATCTCTCACGCCGGCATCGTCGTCCACGATCAGCACGCACTCGGAGCCGCTCGACACCGGCGCCGCTTGGCCGGCGTGGTCATCGCTCGCGGCGGCGTCCGAGACCGGCAGGTAGATCCGGAACGTCGTGCCCGCGCCGGCCGCGCTCTCGACGTGGATGTCGCCGCCACTCTGCTTGACGATGCCGTACACGGTGGCGAGGCCAAGCCCCGTGCCCTGCCCCTGCGACTTGGTCGTGAAGAACGGCTCGAAGATCCGGGCCTGCGTTGCGGCATCCATGCCCGTGCCGGTGTCGACGATCGCGAGCATGACGTAGCGCCCCGGTTTGAACCCCGGGCGAGGCAGCCCCGCCGCCTCGCCGAAGACAACACTGGCGGTCTGAATCGTCAGTGTGCCTCCCTTCGGCATCGCGTCGCGGCTGTTGATGGCGAGATTCAGGATGACCTGCTGGAATTGCCCCGCATCGATCGTGACCGCCTCGATGCCGTCCTGCAAGTTGATGACGAGCTGGATGTCTTCACCGAGCACGCGCACCAGGAACGCCTGCGCCTCCACCACCACGCGGTTGAGGCTCACGACCGCGGGGTGCAGGATCTGCTTCCGGCTGAAGGCGAGCAACTGCCGGGTGAGCGCCACCGCCCGATCGCCGGCGTTGATAATAGTGGACAGCGTGGCGCGCATCGGCGCATCGCCGGGGAGGTTCATCATGGCAAGGTCCGCGACGCCGTTGATGACCATGAGGAGGTTGTTGAAGTCGTGCGCGATGCCGGCCGCGAGATGACCCACGCCTTCCATTTTTTGGGCCTGGCGGAACTGCTCCTCCAGCAGCATGCGCGTGGAGATATCCCGGACGGCCGCGGCCACGAGCCGCCCGCCCTCCGTCTCAATGGGGGCGAGTCCGATCTCCACCGGGAACTCCGTGCCGTCCTTGCGCCGGGCCTGTAGACCCTGCCGGCCCGCGCCCATCGCGCGGCTCGCGCTGTTTTGGAGGAACTGGTTGCGGAGCTCGATGTGCCGCTCCCGCCCGGCGCTCGGCATGAGCACTTCAATTTCCTGGCCGATCAGTTCCTCGCGGGACCACCCGAACATCTGCTCGGCCGGCCGGTTCACCTGCTGGATACAGCCCTTCTCGTCGCAGATCACGATGGCGTCCGGGGCGAACTCGAACACGCCGATGAATCGCGCCTCGGCGCGCCGGCGATCGAGCTCTTGGGCGATCTGCGTGGCAAAGAGCGTCAGTGTGCCGCGCATGCTGTCGGAATCGCGGAGAAGCGCCCGGCTCATGATGCCGACGGTGCCGACGATGGCGTTCCGTGAATCCACCAGCGGAACCGCGGCGAAGCCCTCGAGGCCCAGCTCGGACGCCATCGCAAACTCCGGAAACTGGCGGCGCAGATGCGACACCACCACCGCTGTCCGTCCTTGGACCACCCGCTCACACGGCGAGCCGGCCAGCGCGTATTCGACCGGCGCGCCAACGCGCCCGTCCACAAACCACCCCTTCGTACGAAACATCGAGTGATCCGCCGTCAGGGTGCTCACGAAGCCGATCTCGGCGCCCAGGATCCCGGCGAGATTCGCGGCGACCTGGTTGAAATAGTCGTCGCCGGTCGCGTAAGGGAGCACGGAGAGCGCCTCGAGCGCCTCGCGATGCTGACGGTCGGCGGTGATGTCGGTGGTGACACCGATGTACCCGGTGAGCGCACCGTCCGGGTTGCGCCGTTCCAGCGCCTCGCCGACCACCCAGGTCACCGTGCCGTCCGGCCGGCGAAACCGGTACTCGCTTCGAAATTTACGGCCTTCACGAATCGCCTCCGCCCACTCCCGCTCGATCCGGGAGCGGTCGTCCGGATGGAGTCCACGGGCCCACCCCGTTCCCAGGGCTTCTTCCGGCGTCAGCCCCAGCATCTCACTCAAGCGGCGGTTCACGCCGAGGCAGCCGCCATTCGCGTCCGTGTAGAAGATCCCGACCGGCGAGAATTCGTCCAGCACCGCGAAGGCGGCCCGCGACTCGGCGGCCGCATTCTCGGCTTGTTTGCGCGCGGTGATGTCCACGCCGAAAGCCAGGATGTGCTCGATCTCGCCCGCGGCATTACGAAGCGGGCCGAAGGTGGCGTCAAAGGTCTTCATCGCTCCGCCGGGAAGCCGCACCGTCGGCTCGTAGCGCACGACTTCGCCGCGCGCGGCTCGCGCCAGCGCGGACTTCAGCGTTGCCTGCACCTCCTTGTCGTAATTCCACGCCGGGCCATCCCAGATCGGTTGACCGAGCTTGTCCTCATGCGGCGCCCCCGAAATCCGCCGGACCGCGTCGTTGGCGTCGATGCGCCGGCCGTCAAGCGTGTAGATAGCGACAAATCCGTACACCCCGTCGAGGATCTGCCGGCTGCGGGATTCGCTCGCTCGCAGCGCCGCCTCGGCATTCTTCCGCTCGGTGACGTCGCGGCACGCCGCGAGCCAGACCTCGCCGTAGGAGGGGTGCGTGAACGCCGACGCCGACACGGCGCGCCAAAAAGGCGTGCCGTCCTTCCTGACGGTCGCGATCTCGCCCTGCCACTCGCCTTTTACGGCGAGGCTGCCCATCATCTCAGAAGAGGAGTGGACCGGGAGCGCGGCGGGATCGTCGAGACGCGCAATCGGCAGCCCGATCAACTCCCCCGCCCCGTACCCGAACAGCCGTTCCGCACCCGCGTTGTTGTAGACGATCGTCCCATCCAGACTGCGGATGAGCAGCACCGCCTCGGAAAGCTGCGCGAGCATCCTGGCCTGGAGACGGAGTTCCTCTTCGAGCGATATCGCCGTGTCGATGCGTTGGTGGCTGTAGCGATCGGGCAGAACTGGGGCGAGTGCGCCGAACCGTTCGATGATGGTGAACGCACCGTCGGCGCCGCACCGGGCAAGGTAGGTGTTGACGGCCGCGTGCTGCGTGCCGGGATCCATCCGCACGATCCCCTGCGGCGCCTCGACCTGTACGGTCTTCAGGGCGTCGGCCAGCGCGTCGGCATCGAGGCGGCCGGCTTCGTTGGCCGCCCGCGCGAAGGCCTTGGCGCAAACGTAGGCGCCCTCCCCGAAATTCGTCAGGATTCCGTCGCCCCGCGGCCAGAGACCCGTACAATCCGGGTCTGCCGCGAGCCGCGCCAGGAAGCTGCGGTTGGCGGCGGTTTCGACGCTCATGAAGTAGGTGTTGCAGGAATAGAAGCCGTCGCGGACCTCGGCCGGCAGGTGGCTCGTCATCGCCTCGTCGTAGTGGCCCATCACCACCGCCATCTGCGTCTTCAGCCCGCGCGCGGTGAAGCGGGTCAGGAGCCGTATCTGGTCGGCGCCGGCAAAGTACGGCACGAAGACGTCGGGCTTCGCGGCCTCGAGCCGGTCGAGCAGATCTTCAATGCTGGCATCATCCGCGCCCAGCGGCAGATACTCCTCACCGGCAATCTCGCCGCCATCGGCCTGGAGCGCCCGCTTGGCCGCGCCGATGGATCCGCGCGGCCACTCGTAGGCGTTTCCGGCAAAGTACATGCGCCCCCCGTATGCCCCGCGCATGAATGGGATCATGCGGTCGATCTGCTGATTCGGGAGCGCCGCGAAATGGAAGAAGTAGCGGCTGAGGATGCTGCCCTCGTAGAACGAAAAGTTCAGGTACGGCACGCGCCGCGGTTCGGCCACCCGGTAGGCGACGGCAATGCGCGCGTTGGACAGCAGGTTGCCGATGATGGCCGCGCAACGATGACGGTCCACCAGCCTCGTGGCGGCGGTCACGGCGCTCTCGGGCAGGCTCCCGTCGTCCTCGACGACGAGCTCGAGCGGCCGGCCGAGCACCCCTCCCTGCTCGTTAACCTCCTGGCAGGCGATGCGCGCGGCTCGCGCGATTTCACGACCGTACATCCCCACGACGCCAGTGAGGGGCGGCATGAGACCAAGCCGAACTGCCTGCGTCACTACTTCTACCCCCGCTTCCCAAGCTGCAAGGCCCAGCAGTATACACTACGAGCCATACACTGAATCCGGCCGGCGGGGGTAGTTAGTGATCATCTCAGCGGGCTAGGGAGCGATCTCCATATTTCCTCGCCGGAGTGCGGATCCCTGGATGTTTCTCTAACTGCGAGGGTGTCTGCCAACACAGGAATCACCAATCGATCTGGACTCGGTTCGCCGCCCACTTGCTTACGAGTATCCGGCGGAATGAGAGCGCCTTGAGCTGACCCTGATTCCCCCGCACACTACATTTGGTGTCGGTAGCAAGTAGAAATGTCCGGTTTTTGTAGCAAGTGATCTGTCCGGTTTTGTTGTTTTAAGTTCATCGCCGCCGTGCCTGTGGAAATGTGCGAAACCCAGCAGGGTTTTGCACATTTCCATCAGGCTGCCTTCTTCTTTC
>CAMBFR010000064.1 GCA_945865815.1 Candidatus Sulfopaludibacter sp. SbA3 | reverse complement strand
ACCGTCCCCACAATTCCCCTCCCCTTTTTGTTTTTCTGTCAGTACTGTTCAGTACTGACGGGTAATCTTGAAATTGCCTCTCTGATTTCCCCTGGTGTACGTGCCGGCGATCGAACGAGCGAGCCAGGTCAAGTTCTCGAACTTTCCGTTCAGAACCACGCGGTTTGCACCGGTCCCTGCTTCGATCGTGACGGTCCAGTCCGCAACGTTCATGTCGCCCTTTGTAATTGGAATCGCATCCGGACCAGGGTTGATAGTGCCGGTGATGGCCTTGCCATCCCAGTCCATGACAATGAGGACCGCGTCCTGGCTGTTCGCGTTCGAACCCCATTCGCCATTAAAAGTTCCTTTCGCCGGATGGCCATGGCCTGAATCCGCGCCGGAGTTGCCTGTACCGGTCATGCCCTTGGTGTGCTTAACGTAGTTGTCCTGGTACCGGTTGTTCTCCTGGCAGATGTACTCAGTGATGCTCGAATTCGCACCCCACGGAATGTCGAGAGCCATAGTCCAGGGTTCCATATATGCGGCCGGATCATCGATCGTGGCTTCGTAGTGCATGACATTGATGCCAGGACGGGAATATCGTTCGATCAGATGCATCTGGTCCGTGTGTGGATGTCCGTCCATATCAAGCCAGGTGCCTTCATTGAAGCCGATCGTATCGACGACAAGCGTATCGCCTTCCCAGCGGCCAACCGAATGGCCCATGAACGTCGGGGACGCATCCAATCCGTCAAACGATTTAGGATGCGGACGACCATCCAGAAAGATTTCGCGCCAGATGTGTGCGCCGCCCTGCAGGATCTGGATAATGCGATCCTGGCCGGGGAGCTGGATGATTTCCATCGGGAACATCGTTGTATGGAGACGCGGTCCGCCGGGAGGAATGCAGAAGCCTTGCGGATCTTCAGCGGATTCCGTCACGTTCTTGCGATAGTCCTTCAATGCTTTGGACCAGGGCATATAGGGAATGCCTTTTGCCGGGTCCTTCAGAACCCTGGAATAGTCCTGAACCTGACCGGGAAGCCACGCTCCCTTTCCCTTCTCGACACGTCCCAGGTTCACAGTACCGTCCGCCAGTTTCGGAGCCGGCGGGCCCGGATCTCTTCGCGTGCCCGGTCTGAAGGCCCCGCCACGTTCCGGCAAGCCTCCGGTTTGAGCTTCGAGTGACGGAATCAGCAACGACAGCGCCACCAATACCGCCGCCATATTTAGAAATCCAGTGATACAACGATGTTGCACTTTTAGACCCCCCTTTCAGGCCCGAACAATCATTTTGTAAGAAGTACGTGCAGCATATCTGCCGCGCGGATGTGGTGTTATAAACTAAAAGGCCGACGCCCACCAGGGAGCGCCGACCTTTTTAGTATTCTGTGCCGTAACAGCCTGCAGGACTTAAAGGCACACTTGACGATCAGTTATTGAGCCGCGGCATTCGAAGTGCCCGCGTTGATGTTCTTTCCGTCGGCCGTCTTAATCGTTCGGCCGTTTACGGTGTTGGAGCCATCACGAGCAAGCCAGCCTTCGACTATGATTGTGGAACCGATCGCAAGAGTCTTCCTGTCTCCGCCACGGCGAATCAACGCTGCCGGAGCGCCAGTTTCCACTGCGAAATTCTTTACCCGGCCATCCGGTCCCTTCACGTTCATGTACAGCCAACCATGAGGATTGGTCATTTCGACTTTCGTGATTGACCCTGTGATAGTGACCGGCTTCTTGTCATCAAACTCCGCAGCAAAGGAGTGATGTGCAAACAACTGCGCCGTGGTGAGGAGCATTCCGACCAAAACGAGCAATGCAGCAACTTTCATTCTCATCTATTCGCCTCCAGCTAAAAGGAATTAATCGTGACCAAGTATACTTACGCCTTGGTCGGTGTCAAGTTATAGGATCAGACTGATCAGAACCGCGCCATTATCCCTGCTCGCAGCCGGTTACTCAAACATCGGACTGAAATCATCAAGAGGCTGGGGCTGCAGCCGGCCTGTCATAATTGCCCTGGCGCAGGTGTTCCAGCGTAAGAGAGCCTCGTCGTTACCAGCGGCACGAATGCCCTCGGCAGTCTCATAGCAGCGCATCGCTTCTTTGAACAGATCGTACGCGGCATGGCTCGATCCCGGCGTACCGCGGCGCAAATACATTCGGGCCTGACGCTCATACAGAAGGCCATTGTAGTAGGCACGCTGATACTCGTCGTGGATATCCGGCAACAGGGACCAGGCCCTGTCCAGATTATCGATGATGGACTCCGAGAACTGGTCTGCCAGCGCCAGCAGAAGCGTGATGATGGCCTGCTGGTTGCCCGGATCGACTTGAAGAATATCCAGACAAATACTCTCCGCCTGAGCAGGCTCGTTCAGCATGCGGTAGCCTCTGGCGCGCTCAAGAGCCGCCGGAACGGCGGCGATGGAAAGAGACTTCAGTTCGAACTCCATAAGAGCCCTCCGCGTGCTACTTCGAGCGGAACATCCGGAACAGCCTCTTCAGAGGATCGTAGTACTCGTCCACGACCCGCTCTTTCAACGGAATAATCGCATTATCCGTGATCGTGATGTTCTCGGGACATACCTTCGTGCAGCACTTTGTAATGTTGCAGTAGCCGATGCCTTTGGCTGTCACCAGTTCTTCTAAACGATTTTCAGTATCCAAAGGATGCATCTCCAGGGCGGCCACGTAAACGAAAAAACGCGGGCCAACGAACTCTTCGTGGAGATTGTGTTCGCGCAGTACATGGCAAACATCCTGACAAAGGAAACATTCAATGCACTTGCGGAATTCCTGCACGCGATCGACGTCTTCCTGCGACATGCTCCACGTGCCGTCCGGATTGTCGGGCGGACGCGGCTTGAACTTCTTGATCTGTTTTTTGACCCGGTAGTTCCATGACACATCGGTCACCAGATCGCGTATCCACGGGAACGCTCTCATCGGCTCGATCGTGACAGGACTTTCCACCGGTATTTCGTTCATCCGCGTCATACACATCAACCGGGGCTTTCCGTTGATTTCCGCCGAACAGGAGCCGCATTTCCCGGCCTTGCAGTTCCAGCGGACCGCCAGGTTGGGCGCCTGCTCCGCCTGAATTTTATGAATAACGTCCAGAACCACCATGCCTTCCTGATAGTCGGTGGTGTACGTCGTGTACTTCCCGTCTGCACCGCTCCCACGCCATAATTGAAAAGTCGCCGAGCTCATTTCGCTTGCTCCTCAATAATCTGTTTCAGTTCCGCGGGCATTTCCGGAATCCTCTCCCGCACGACCTGCATCGCTCCACCGGGACCCCGGCGTATGATGATGTTGAATTCGCCGAACGCCTTCTCCTTGTTCTGAAAGTCTTCCCGGAAATGGCCTCCACGGCTTTCCTTCCGTTCGATAGCCGCCCGGGTGATTGCCTCTGAAATGACCAGCATGTTCGGAAGATCCAGGGCCGTGTGCCATCCCGTGTTGTATTCGCGATTGCCGTCCACGGCCACAACGCTGGCGCGCTGCTTCAGTTTCTCCAACTCATCCAGCGCGCTTACCATTTCCTTTTCAGTACGGACGATTCCGACCAGTTCCTGCATCTTCTCCTGCAGGACGTGCTGGATGCGAAACGGTCCTTCGCCGGTCGATCCCGAAGTCGACACCCGGTCGAACGGCGCTAGCGTCTCTTTTGCGATGCTGTCCACCTGAGCCATGTCGACCTTCCCCTGCGACTGGCCCTTGGCAAACTCCGCCGCAAACTTGCCGGCGCGTTTCCCGAAAACAAGCAGGTCCGACAGCGAGTTTCCGCCGAGCCGATTGGCGCCGTGCAGTCCGGCCGCGCATTCGCCGGCCGCAAACAAACCGGGAACTGTAGACATTTGAGTATCGGGATTTACCCGTACGCCGCCCATGATGTAGTGGGTGGTCGGCCCCACTTCCATGGGAGTCGTGGTGATATCGAGGTCCGCAAGCTGCTTGAACTGGTGATACATGCTCGGCAGCTTTTTCTTGATGTGCTCGGCAGCGTTCGGGATTCTTTCCTTGATCCAGGAAATATCAAGAAAGACGCCGCCATGCGGGCTTCCTCGTCCTGCCTTGACTTCGCGCATGATACAGCGCGCAACGTGGTCGCGCGTGAGAAGCTCGGGGGGCCGGCGGGCCTGCTTGTCGCCCTGGGTGTACCGCCATCCTTCTTCTTCGCTATCGGCGGTCTGGCTTTTGTAGTTCTCCGGAATATCGTCGAACATGAATCGTTTTCCGAGACTATTGCGCAAAACGCCGCCTTCGCCGCGAACCCCTTCGGTCACAAGAATGCCGGCCACGCTGAGCGGCCAGATCATTCCGGTCGGATGAAACTGCACGAACTCCATGTCCGCAAGATCGGCGCCGGAGTTATATGCGAGAGCATGACCGTCGGCCGTGTACTCCCAACTGTTGCTGGTGATCTTATAGGCGCGGCCCACGCCTCCGGTTGCAAGTACGATTGCTTTTGCCTGGAACAAGATGAAGCGGCCACGCTGCCGGTCATAGCCAAACGCGCCCACCACCCGGTCCCCATCCTTAAGAAGAGAGACAACCGTGCACTCCATGTGCACGTCGATTCCCTGGTGAATGCCGTGATCCTGAAGGGTGCGGATCATTTCCAGACCTGTGCGGTCTCCCACGTGGGCAAGCCGGGGATACCGGTGCCCTCCAAAGTTCCGCTGAAGGATCTTGCCCTCGCTCGTGCGGTCGAAAACGGCGCCCCATGCCTCCAACTCGTGAACGCACTCGGGCGCCTCTTTCGCATGCAACTCGGCCATGCGCCAGCTATTGACGTACTGGCCGCCGCGCATCGTGTCTGCAAAATGAACTTTCCAGCTGTCGGCCGAATTCACTGTCGCAAGCGCGGCAGCTATGCCGCCTTCCGCCATTACGGTGTGGGCTTTCCCGAGCAGGGATTTGCACACCAGGCCGACCTTGAGTCCCGGCACCGATGCCGCCTCGATCGCGGCACGCAGTCCCGCGCCCCCCGCTCCGATGACTAAAACGTCGTGTTCAAACTTCTGGTATTCCGGCATCAGAAAATTCTCCAATCCGTCCAGATGCCCATCGCGACAAGGCGAACATAAACATCCGTAAACGCGACCCAGAACAGGCTGCCCCAGGCCCAGCGCATATGATTACGATTCAGGCAGCTCACGCAGTTGTAGCCTTTGAGACCAAACGTGGCCTTGCTCAATTGATCTTTGCCGCCACCGGAAAAATGCCTCATGGAATGGCATCCAAACGTGTATCCGCCCAGCATGATGACGTTAAGCGCCAGCACGAGCGTGCCGACTCCGATTCCAAAAGACGTTACGCCCGTCTGGACGTCTGTGAACCACAACGCCTTCCAAACATCGATTGCGAGAAAGAATATGAAAATAACGGCGACGTACAGAAAGTACCTGTGGATATTCTGGATAATGAGCGGGAATGAACGCTCTCCCCAATAGCTCTTCCGCGGTTCGCCTACGGCGCAGCCCGGCGGATCCGCCCAGAACGCCTTGTAGTAACTGCCGCGATAGTAGTAGCACGTAAAACGAAATCCACCCGGAGCCCACAAAATCAGAAAAGCCGGCGAGAACAACAACCAGGCCGGCCACCAGGCTGGTTTCGGACCGAACCAGCTATGAGGCGAATCACCGAAAATTTCCGGCGAATAGAATGGCGAAAGATACGGACCCCAATGATAAAACTGACCCTGAAACGCTGCCCAAGTCGCATAAACGATGTAGCCAGACAGACCTAGAAGGATTGCAAGCGGTTCGACCCACCATAAGTCCCGCCGTTGTGTCTGACCGAATCCACGCGGTTTCATTGCTTCTGCTCGAGACACGGATTGGCCTCCTTTGATTCGGCTTAGAGCCGGGTTACTATAACGGGCGGAAGCCCTTGATTTCAATCGGGGAAATTCGGGGTCAGACGGGTGAATTACCATTTTAGATCCAAAAAATGGGAATTCACCCGTCTGACCCCGAATTTTTGCGCTAATCTGGGCAAATGAAAAAGCTTGTTTTGCTGCGTCACGGGGAGAGCACATGGAACAAGGAAAACCGTTTCACGGGCTGGACGGACGTGGGTTTGACGGAAAAAGGTATCGAAGAAGCACGTAATGCCGGACGCGTCATGCGCGATGCAGGCTACGCCTTTGATGTTGCTTACACTTCAGTGCTGAAACGCGCGATCAAGACCTTGTGGCTGGCCCTGGAAGAAATGGACCGCCTGTGGATACCAATCCATAACTCCTGGCGTTTGAACGAGCGCCATTACGGCGCCCTGCAGGGACTCAACAAGCTCGAAACGGTCCAGCGTCACGGCGAAGCCCAGGTGAAAATCTGGCGCCGCAGTTACGACATACCTCCTCCGGAGCTTTCGTCCGGCGATGACCGCGCGCCGATCCACGATCCCCGATACGCCGGAGTCAAACCCGAAGACCTTCCGTTGACGGAGTGCCTGAAAGACACTGTCGACCGGGTCATGCCATATTGGAACGAAACTATCGCGCCGGCGATCAAAACCGGAAAACAAGTGCTCATCGCATCACACGGGAACAGCATTCGCGCGCTGGTGAAGTATCTCGACAGGATTTCGGATGACAAGATCGTCGACTTGAATATCCCGACCGGCATCCCGCTCGCCTACGAACTCAACGACGATCTCACGCCAATACGCAGCAGCTATCTAGGAGACCCCGCGGCCGTCGCGCGCGCCACGCAGGCGGTCGCGAACCAGACCAAAGCGAAAGAATAAGATTCCATACGGAATGCAGTTGGCCGCCAGCGCCAGTATCCCTGTGAAAATCTGCATGGCATAAGTGCGGTTGGTGGTGAGAAGCGCCAGAATGTAGTGCTCTATAAAGCTTCCCTCGTAGCCGGCCTGCCCTGCCTTCATTCGAAAGAAATTTTCAAGCGGTGTCAGCGGGCAGATCCAGCCCGTGAAATGGATCAGGGAACTCCACAGGACTACCGGCACGTGGACCCAGGCGATCCACTTCCACCGCCATACCATAAAGCCGCCCAACAGGGTAAACACCACAGCGGCAAGGTGAATGAAGACCACCGCTTCGGCAACCAGTCCATAAAGGAAACCCGCGCTCATCAGAATCGATGTTCTATCATAGTGGGCGGAGTTATCACGCATGGACATGACGCCTGAAGCCGCCGAAAAACTCGCGGTAATCACCACACAACTGAAGATTGGAAGCATTCAGCGGCACATTTTTCTGTGCGCCGACCAGACGGTCCCGAAGTGCTCGACAAAGGAAGAGAGCCTGGCCTCCTGGGAATACCTGAAGCGGCGGCTCAAGGAACTCAGGCTTACCCATTCCGGCGAAGGATGCGTTTTTCGGACCAAGGCCAACTGTCTTCAGGCTTGCGAGCATGGCCCGATCGCGGTCGTGTATCCGGATGGGACCTGGTATCACTCGGTCACGCCTGAAGTCTTGGAACGGATCATCCAGCAACATCTCATCGGCGGACAAGCGGTGAAGGAATTCGTCTTCGCCGAAAATCGCCTGTAGATGCAATCGGCACACGCGCAGTCTCGCGCCTTCACATTCAATCGGTTTCTGGAAGAGGCCGCCACCACAATCCGGCTGGGCGCGCCGCTGATCGTGGCGCAGCTCGCGCAGATCTCACTGGCGTTCATCGATACGGTGATGGCGGGAAACCTCAGCGCAAAAGATCTGGCAGCCGTCGCGGTAGGCGCGAACGTGTGGATGCCGGTCTGGGTAACCTGTGTCGGCCTCCTGCTGGCGGTGACGCCGTCCGTGGCCCAGCTGTTCGGCGCTGGAAAGCGCGCGGAGATCGGACACTGCGTCCGCCAGGGATTCTGGCTGAGCCAGGCCGCCGCTATCCTTGCAATAATCATTATCCGCAACGCGGATCCGCTGCTGGCATGGTTGGAAATCGCTCCTGAAATCGTGCCGACCGCTCTCGGCTATCTCGATGCAATCTCCTGGGGCATTCCGGCGATTTGCGCATTCCAGGTGTTGAGGTGCCTGAGCGAAGGCATATCCATAACCAAGCCTATTCTGTATGTGAGTGTGCTCGGAATCCCAATTCATATCGCCGGCAACTACATCTTCATGTATGGAAAGCTCGGGATGCCCGCGCTCGGAGCCGTGGGCTGCGGTGTCGCAAGCGCGATCGTCATGTGGATGATGTTTGTTTATCTGCTGGCCTACGTATGTATCAAACCGCAATACCGTCCTTTCGGCGCGCTGAGCCATTTTGATTGGCCCGTTTGGGCCGATCTTTTCACACTCATGCGCCTGGGACTCCCCATCGCCACAGGCTTTTTCATGGAAGTCAGTCTCTTCGCGGGTGTAGCCCTGCTGATCGGCACGATGGGCACTGCGGCCGTGGCCGGCCATCAGATCGCATTGAACGTGGCCTCGATCACGTTCATGATTCCGCTCGGCATTTCAATGGCGACGTCGATTCGAGTGGGTCAGGCGATCGGCCGAAACGATATCGCAGGCGCGCGCTTTGCCGGGTTCTCCGGAGTCGCGCTTGGAGGAACATTCATGGCGTGCGCGGGCCTGGCCATTTTTGCTTTTCCCGAATACATCGCCGGAATTTACACGCAGGACGCCGAGGTAAAGGCAATGGCCGTGAGCCTGCTCGCGATGGCCGCGGTCTTTCAGATCTTTGATGGCCTTCAGGTATCCGGGTCGGGCGCACTGCGCGGCCTGAAGGACACGAAGGTCCCGATGCTGATGACGATCGTCGCCTACTGGATCATCGGCCTGCCGCTGGGCTACGCTCTCGGCGTTTCACTTGGCGGCGGGCCGAAATCCATGTGGATCGGCTTTATATGCGCGCTCGTGGTAGCGGCGTTTTTGTTGAACCTGCGATTTCACCTGGTCACACGCCGGATGCTACAGGGCCTTGACGACTAATGATGCGGCCCAAAATCTTCAAGATTGATTCTGGACCGCACCTGATTGTGAAAGAGTGAGACGTATCGCGCTGGAAGAGCGAAAATCGCGGATGCGCCGTCACCGGTACGAACGCGAAGTGTGGCCTCGCCGTGTCTTTCGGAAATTTCCTCTACATTACTGATCTTCCGATACGCAATCTTTCGGATCATCAGCCCGAAACCGCCCGTGACGATGATGTAATCCGGATAGACACCCGCGAACTGCCGCAGCAGCAACACCAGCCCGAAAATGTATCCGATCCCCGCAATGACGAACTGCATCACCGCGGCCATCTCATCGAACTCTCCCCGGTAGTACGCTGCATAAATAAAGACGGCAACTCCTCCCGTGATGATTCCGATCAGCCCAACATTCAGGGCCATGGGCCATTTGCGATGAGACAACGCCAATGGTTTCGGCAACTGCTGCATGATTCTCAGGATCGAACCGAAAGGCGCCGCCACGAAAAGCAGGGCGAATAATAAAGATGTGATCCAGCCGGGATTCACGATGGTAATTCCGGGGACAGACTCCGAATTCCGCCGCTCAGGCATTCGGAGTCTGTCCCCGAAATTAAGCGGTCTTGAGGGTTTCGGTATATGTGCAGATCCACTGCGGGATTCCTTACGGGTTTGCGGAATCCCGCTTCTGTTCCAGTCCCAACTGCGCCGCACGGGCGCAACTCTGAGTCACATCGAAATAGCGTTTTACCCAATCGGCGCCGAGTTCATACGGATGGGGGCCGCTGCCGCGCCCGGCGAGCATTCTGTTCCTGTTGACCGCGTTGTCAAATTCCGTGTGATTCGAAATAAGGACGGTCGCCCCGCTGGCGGCAGCCCGCGCGGCCATAGTGCGCTGCGAGTCGATGTAGATCTGAAAATTCCGGATGCCAGGATCGGGCGTGGAGTTGACGAAGTTGAATGCCGTACCGCCGGAGTAAGCGACGTTTACCGGCTTTCCACGATCCATTACCGAAAAGGTGTAGGACAGCGTGCCGGGCGTGTGGCCGGGGGTGAGCCAGATGGTCACGGTCGAGCCGCCAAGAGTAATCTTCATGCCGTCGTCCGCCACGATGTCTCGCGCCGGCGCCATCGTCTTGAAGCGGTTCGGAAACTTCGCCACCTGATCCCAGTCCGGCGCGCCCATGACGACGCGAGCCCCATACCGTTTCTGCAGCATCTCTGCTCCGCCAATGTGGTCGGCATGAGCGTGGGAGATGAGCACATACTTGATATTCGCGGGATCGAGGCCCACTTTCCGCATTCCCGCCACGATCAGTTCCTCGGAGTTGTAGGGAAAGATCGTATCGATGAGGATGATCCCTTCACTGGTGGTCAGAGCCCACGCCGAGTGAACCTTTCCTCCAACGAAGTAAAGGTTGTCAAAGACCCTGGCGGGCTCGGCGTACCACGTGTCGCGGGCCGGCGCGCCGGCCGGATTCGTGACGTATCCGGGCACGTTGTCCCGCGTGTCTTCGCCGCCGCTCTGAGGCAGCAGACACGTCCGCGCCAGAGTCCCGAGGAACTCGAACCCGGCCGCATTCTTGGCGGATTGCAGGGCGGCCCGAATCTCGGCATCGAAGTCCCGTTTGACCGGCCCCTGCCCGGCGAACACGCTGTTGGCGGCAAGCACAGCCGCAATGAGGAACGCGACGCGTAAGCAGATGACGTGCGATTTCATGATGTCTCCCCTTGGATTTTTGATCTGCGGGTCTCTCGAAGCGCGACCGCCATCGTAGTCTAATTGCCCGGAAGTGTCGAATTCAGATCCCTGGGACCGCGGCCGGACTGCAGGGTTAACCGCGAACACATTTCACACAGCACGCGTAACTCAAAACAACCTGCCCCTTCATTCGGACACGTATAGCGCGATGGGCGTTCGAGAAATGTGGCTCGTCGATATCGAAGGGCAGGAAGTCGAAGTGCGGTCATTTGAAGCCGGCAAAACGACGGTCTACAAGATCGCCGATCTCCTCCGCTCCGAAGTCCTACCTAAGATCGAGATTACAGTCGCGGACCTCTTTTCCTAATTAAGAACCGAAAGTGGTCGTTGGCCATAAGATCGTCAATTTCTTGCAGCGGGTTGCAGCCACCGCTCGATAAAAGGGCGCGCCAGCCGCGACAGCAACCACGCGAGTCCCGTCACTGCAATCAGCGCCATTACCCACCGAATGCCGCTCGCAACATCCGCCGCCGTGACCTCCGGCCATGGGAACTGCCGGAGCACGCCGAAGCGGTCGATCATCCAGTGCCATGCCGTGTGCGCGACGAGCGCGGACAGGATGATCGTTCCCATGCGCTCCGCAACGGCGCGGCTGAACAGCAGGTCAAGCGCGGGAACCATCAGGACGAGGACGAGTAGTTGCCCGAGTTCCACGCCGATGTTGAACGACAGGAGCGAGGTCAGCAGGTGCGAGCCGGCGAACTGCAAGGTGTGCTGCAGGCCGAATGAAAAGCCGAAGCCGTGCACGAGTCCGAAAAGAAACGTGATGATCCAGCGCCGCCGGGGGGTGGCGACGGCGATGTTCTCGAGCGCCATGTATACGATCGACGCCGCAATGAGCGTTTCAATCAGCGGCGGAAACCAGAGCGCGCCGGGCGCGTAGTTGTAGGCGGCGGCAATCAGCGTGATCGAATGCGCCGCGGTGAACGCCGTAACGATAGGCACGAGCGTCCAGATGCGGCGGAACGGGATCACCAGGCAGAAAAGGAACAGCAAGTGATCGGCGCCGTCGAGAATATGAAAGAACCCCAGGTTAATGAAGCGAAGGGCCGCCTGGCCCCAGCGCGGATCCAGTTGCACCAGGCCCGCATCGCCTTCGAGTTCGTACGCGCGGACGACGCCGGCGCCATCGGGGCCATCGGGCGGCATGAAGCGCAGCGCGGTGACAACGCGGATCCCGAGACGCTCAAACGCCAGGTGAACAGCAAAGTGCGATCGATCGGACCGGATGGGATACTCGAAGAGGACGTCAAGCAGCCCCTGTTCCCAGAAGATCGACGTATCGTTGGTGAGAGCCGGCCCGGTCACATGCGCGAGCGCCTGCTCGTACGAGCCGAACGATTGATCCGACTCGAGCGACATACGCGTCGAGCGGATGCTCGGGGCGGGCAGGAGCGCGTCGTCCTCGTAGAGATTGATCTTGCGCGCCAGCCAGACCATTGCGGCATCGCGAAGGGACTGGTCGACTCGCTCGAGGTCCACGTAGTCGCGTTCCTTGCGGGGGAACTCGATGTCCATGATGGCCTTGAGCGGGACACGGATGAGGAGATTGAAAGTGCGGCCTTCAGGTTTCGCGAACGCCTGCACGGTGACGTCGCGCGGAATGTCGTGGGCCGACACCGGCGCAGCGCACGTCAATGCGGCGATGACAAACAGTGCGGCGATGCGCGCCGCCCGCGGCACACACATGAGTTACCGGCTTGACGCCGATTCCGGCCAGACCACTCCCTGGTGCGGTTTGGTGACCGGGGCCAGCCCCTTGTTGACGAACTTCTGGAGCCGCTTTCCTTCCCACGTCTCTGTCGTGTAGATGTTGCCCTTCGAGTCGGTCGCGATGCTGTGCACTCCGTAGAACTGGCCGGCCTGCCGCCCGCCGTCTCCGAAAGTGGTCAACTCCCGGAGGCTCTGTCGATCGACGATACGCACGACGTCGTTCATGCCGTCGGCCATGAAGATGTACTTCTGCTCCGGATCCTTTGAGAATGCGATGTCCCACACCGCGCCCGAGCCCTTCGTGTTGGGTGCGAAGAACCCTTCTTTGACGAATTTGCCATCGGGCGAGAAAACCTGCAGGCGATCGGCAACGCGATCGCAGACGTAGATCAGCCGATCGTTCGACATGTCGGCGCAATGCACCGGGTTGTAGAACTGCTGCGCGGGCTTTGCCGCCGGGTCGTACGGCGGCAGCGGCGCGTCGTCCGGCCTGTTGCCGTACGCGCCCCAATAGCGCTTCATCCGGCCCGTGTCGGCATCGAGCACCGCGATGCGCTTGTTCAGATAGCCGTCCGCGAGGTACGCCTCGTTCTCCTTCGCATCGACGAAAATCTTTGCGACGCGGCCGAAGTTCTGCTGGTCGTTGCTTCCGCCGACAAAGCCCGCAACCTGTCCTTCCTGGTTGCCCGCGCCTGCGGTGGCCTGGCGGCGCGCGCCCTTCTTGCCGATCTGGAGGAGGAACCTGCCGTCCTTCGTGAACTTCAGAATGTGCGAATCCGGAGCGCCGTTGCCGCCGATCCAGACGTTGCCTTTGTGGTCGATGAAAATGCCATGGTTGCCGTCAGGCCACTCGTACGGCGCGCCTGCAACCGGACCGCCCCAACGCCGAAGCAGGTTGCCCGCCTGATCGAACTCTAGGACCGGCGGCGCACCCGCGCAGCACAACTCCGCCGTCTTCATCTCGATGCCCTTTTCGTTTTCGGCAAGCGTGGAGGAGCCGCGATGGACGATCCAGACGTGATCGTCCGTATCGACCCAGACGCCGATGGCCTGTCCAAGCACCCAGTGATTCGGAAGAGGCTTGGGCCAGAACGGATCGACCTCGAATCGCGGCGCCTGGACGCCTGTATTCTGAGCCGCTGCCGCTCTGTCAAGCAACGCCTGGGCCACGCCAAGCGCTATCAGCAGCGCGACCAGGCTCACACCAACGACAACACTGCGTTTCCGCAACAATTTCCTCATTGCTTGCCTCGCTTTGGAGTGGTCCAAGGTTATGTTCGGAGGATTCTAGACCGATTTCAGGGCCACCCGCCAAGGAAAACTCAAGGACACATTGCTAGTACCGGAAGGTGTACTGAATCTTGGCGGACACTTTGCTTTCCTGCGGAGTGAAGCGGTAACCGCCCTGCTGCTCCTGAATCCAGCCCTGGGTGAAGACGAAGAACACATCGTTGCCGGGCCGCAGGATCCACCGGGCGCGGCTCTGCCAGCCCAGATTGCGCGATACGTTGTCGTATTGAATCAGGTTGGAAAATGACAGATACGGCGAAGCCGTGTAGTTCGCCTGCGAACTGAAGACCCGCGCGACGAAATTGCGCTGGGGCATGCTGGCAAACGTCTGGTTGGCGCTGACGCTGATTGTGAAACGGGGCGGGATCTTGAACGTCAAGGTCAAGTTCACTTCGTCGGCGTGACCCGACCAAAACGTGCCCAATACCCATTGGCCGCTCGCCTGCACCCGCCGCTTGGCCGCAGTCGCCGCGCTGAGCCTCCACCGCGTGAACCGGTACTCCGCGGGCGGCAAAATCACGCCCGGATAAATCTGAAACGGCGCGAACAAACGTTCATACGTCACCGTGGGCCACATCACCGCGTGGAGGGCGTCGCCGGACTTGAAATGCCAGTCGATGGGCGCGGGAATATGAAGGGCCCAGCTTTCGACCTGCCCGGTATCGGCCCGCGTGAACCGGTTGTAGAAGATACCCATGAACATCTGCTGAAGGTTGAGAAAGTCCTTCGGTCTCGGGTTGTAGCGGCCGCCAATCCGGAGCAACCGCAGATTGCTGCGGCCAACGAAACCCAGCGCGGGCCGGAAATTCTGCTGCACTTCGCGCCAGAACAATTCCATCTCGATGAGATCGTTCGGATACTCCACGGAGAAACCGTACGACATGTCCCTTCCGGAGATGCCCTGGTTCCTGCTCTTCAGTCCGTAAGCATTGAAGACGAGATTCTTGGAATCGAGAAAGTCCGACGTCGCAAGACGGAGATCCGCGCCTGCCGTCTGGCTCGATATCGGACGGCCCGGGTTGCCGCTCGTGACGATGCCGCCGATGTAGGACTGTTCGAACAGGTTTCTTTTCACACGTCCGACGAAGAAATTCTTTGCAGTAACGTTCGGCACGTCCCGGGTGCGCGCATCGAGCACGCCGATGTCGGTGCGGCCGATTTTTCCGGTGAGCTTGGTTCCGAAATCGATCGGCACCTCTCTCCCCGCGAGAAGTCCGATTTGCCGGCTGAAGAATGGAATGACTTCAAATCGCGTGGGCGCGAGGAATCCCGGCGCAGCCACCGCGGTGTTCGAGAAAGCGAAAACGCCGGCGTCCTCGAGGAAAAAGGACCTCTTCTCCGGAAAGAACAGGGAGAAGCGCGACAGATTGATTTGCCGGTCGTCGACTTCGGTCTCGCCGAAATCGGTATTCACGGTGGCCGAGAGTTTCAGGCTCGAAGTGAAGTTGTAGAAGAGGTCGAGGCCCGGCTTCCCCGTGACCGTGTCGTTGCCATTGGCGTTCGCGTGCAGCCAGCGGCCGCCGATGAACGGGCGAAGGTCGAGGCCGATACCTTGCGTGATGCCTTCAAGATTGCCGATCTCTCCGGCCTCGGATACCTGGAAGAACGGCGTCTCGAGACGCGCTCCGGACCAGCGATCGTCTTCGAGCTTGCGCTGGATGTGCCGCGCGATGTTGAACCCCCACACTCCGCGGCCGGCCGGGAAGCTCAGGCTCTTGAACGGTATTGCAAATTCGGCCGACCATCCCTCGTCGGTGCGCCGGGTGCGCACCTGCCAGATGGCATCCCAGTTGAGATTCGACTGGCCGTTCGAGAAGAGCAGGCCGTCGACAAGCGCGCCGACAGGGTTGGTCGCAAAGTAAAACGCATTGCGCTGGTCGCGATACGTGTCGAGCACGATCTCGAGCCGGTCATCGGTGTTGAGACCAACGTCGCGCGCCCGCTGCGTGCCGATGATCCTGTCCGGTTCCGAGTCGTAGCACATCACTCCGATATAAAGATTGTCGGCGTCGCGGAGAAGCGTAACTTCCGTATTTTCCGTCGGGGCCTGTCCATTGGCAGGCTCCCTTTGAGTGAGAGCGCCGATTTTCGGCGCTGCGCCCCAATCCCGTTCTTCGAGCACGCCATCAATAGTGATGGCCGAAGTGATAACCGTGACAATGGCTGTACGCACGGGATTCGTCGAGCCGGCATCCTGCAGCGCTGCGGAAGCGTGCACCGGTCCCATAAACAGGATCCACACACAGATCATGGCGCGTCGAGAACAGCTCCTGTTTACCATAGCAGCACGTTGAGGTGAGTTGCTTTCAGAACCTCGCGTTAATCCATTTCTGCGCGTAATCGAAGAAATTCTTCACGCTGTTCGAATACTGACCCGGTGAGGTTTCGCATTCCGTGCAGGGCGAGATGCCGTGTGTGGCGCCTTCGATGATGACGTAATCCTTGTCCCGGCTGGCGGCCGCCTCATAATGGATCTCGTTGTCGCGAATGAAGTAGTGTCCGCCCATGCCGGTGAGCAGGATCGGAACAGAGATGTTTCGAAGCGCACAGCGCGTCGAATTGTTGCTCGAGCATTCGTCGATGCCGTCCATCGAATCGGTGGAGCGAATGGCATAGGTGCTCAGGAAGGACTTGAGCGTCAGGAACTGTGTTCCGCCGCTGAAGCTGGCGTTCTCCTCCCGCAATCCGCGAACAGGGCGCCGGACGCTTTCGACAATCTGCGTCGCGATGGTCCCGTCGTTCTTGAGCAGCTTTTGCGGCTTGAGGGTTCCGCGGTGAATGTCGAGGTCGATGTCCCTCAGGCGCGCTCCCACGCCTCGGACGACAATAAACGCATCGTTGTCGGGATAGAGGTCCCTCCGAATCCCGATCAGGCGTACCTTCTCGAGAGCGCCCAGGATCAGATCGTTCATCCGCTCCGACTGCGCCTTGAAATACTTCTGCCGAAATTCCACGGAGTAGTGCGAGGGACCGTTGGGATTGTAGCCATGCCTGGGGTCGAAGGGGTCCAGCTCGGGATCGATCTTGCGCGGGTCGGACTCGTCGATGACCGCGGGATTGATGTGACGCACTGCGTTGACGGAGTCTCCCGGGTGGGCATCTCGAAAAATAATCCCGTCGACGGGAGGCAGGCCGGCCAGGTCATTGGAGCACTTCGTCAACTTGCGGGAATCCTGGCAGAAGGCAACGCCTTTCTCCGCGACCGCCTGATAGAAACTGACCGTCGGGCCGCCGCTGCTGCCGCCGAACAGAAGAACTTTCGTGATACCGGGCTGCTTCCGAAGGAATTCGACGCCGGACTTGATGTCGAGAGCGATGTTCTCCCATTCCTGCGCCGCTTCATTGTTCTCGAACCGCGTATTCAAGCCGAGAACCATGAAGCCGCGCTTCGCCAGCTCCGTCGTGGGCAGGCCGGACATCGTATTGCCGGTGCTGTGTACGACCAGAACCGCAACCTTCGGCGCAGGGCCTGTGTCCGGTTTATAAAGCGCGGCCTTGGCAGGCCGGAACTGCACGAACGTGGGATTGCTTTGCGCAAACGCCGCGACTGCCGACGCATAAAAGAAAAGGCTGCACACCGTGATTCGACGCTTCATGGTCCCCCTCTGCGAAAGAGCAATAATTCGGGGACAGACGTATAAATCCCCAATTACCTTCAAAGGTTCGTGAAGGTAATTGGGGATTTATACGTCTGTCCCCGAATTATTTGGAGGCTATTCCCGGGTGAGCTTGAAAGTGCTCCGCGTATTGTTGCGGGTCCAGGTTCCCGTCAGGGTGCGGTTGGCTGAACCGAGGGCGTCCAGCTTTCCATCCACGACAATCCGGACCGGGTTGCCGTTCTCGTCCTTGCCCTCTGCCTCGATGTGAACGGTCCAATTCTTCGAGTCCAGTCTTCCCGTTCGGATTACGGCGGCATCCGGCAAGCCTGGATTAATGGTGCCACCGAGGGTTGTCGTCACCCAGGTCAGTTCGATCGTTACCGGATTGCGGTCGATGCCTGTCGGGCCCCAATCACCGGACCAGACGCCAGCCAGCGGGTGGCCCTGCTGGGCCACCAGCGCCGGAGGCACGATCAGGCACGCCAAAACCAGAAGCAAACGGCGGACTCCAGCATGCATCTTCATCTCTACGCTATCTCCACTTGATCACGGAACAACCGTGCTTGTGCGGTCGATCTTGGTATTCCCCTCGCCGATCATCAACTCCTGCGCGAGATTGCCATCCTGACAAACAAATTCGAACGATTCCCGGTTCGGGAACCATGTCATCAACATTCCGGTCGACCACGGCTTCGTATAGGCGCCGGGATCATCAATGACCATCTCGTACCGCAGGGTCGTGAAGTCCAGACGCGTGATGCGTTCGGTGAGATGCACCTGTTTCGTATTGGGTATTCCCCGAGCATCGAGCCAGCCTCGTTCGTTGATACCGACCGTGTCGATGACGAGGGTGTCTCCCTCCCAGCGGCCAGTCGAGTGCCCGTAATAGCTCGGGTCAAGGTCGGCCGGGTGAGGGCGGCCGTCCATATAGATTGGCCGGAACGTGTGGGGTCCGCCCGTCGCAAAGATATAGACGCGCTGCTCGTCGGGCACCTGGACGATATCCGTGCCATACGGCGTCGCCATGTTTCGGAATCCGCCACCGGGTTTGCACCGTGTATAGGGCTCGCCCTCGTGCGTCTGACGGTACAGATAGAGCGATTCCGCCCACGGCTGGAAGGGCACCTCGCTGAAATTCGGCTTCAGGCCCTCAGGGCCATCGTTCTGTCTGCCTCCACGATCGCGGAGCGCGGTCTGCTCCTCGGTCTCGGGGAGAATCGCCCGGTAGTCCTGACGATCCCATACTCCCCTTTCACCCGGCGGAGGCGCGAGGCTGACGGTGCCATCCGGCAGCCGTGGGATCGGGCGTGCGGGCCCCGCCCCAGCAGCGCCCCGGGCTCCCTGGGCAAAGGATGCCTGTACCAACCAGGGCGTCAAGCTCAGCAAACAGACCACCGCGAATGCAGTAATCAATCGATTTCGTCGAATCATGACAACTCCTACAGTTCGAAGGTCCATTAACTAAAGACGCGTCTTCCGTTACTGTGCCGTATTGCTGGTCCCTGCATCGAGGCTCTTGCCGGTCTCGGCCCATTTCACGGACCTGGCATTCATGCGGAAACTGCCGTCACGCGCCTTCCATCCGTCAACGATGACTTCGTCGCCGGTTTTCAGCGTCGTGCGATCCCATCCTCGATTGCGGACCTGCTGGGGTGCGCCCATCTCGAAGCCCCAGTTCACAACCTTTCGGCTCTCGTCCTGGACATTCACATAGATCCACACGTGTGGATTGGTCCAGGCAATTTTGGTTACTCTTCCTCGGATTGTAACCGGCTGATTTGAGTCAAACTCCGCCGAAAACGCATGATGCGCAACTGCGGGGATCGCCGCCAAGAACAGGCCAAATCCAAAGACCAACACTGCCAATTTTCGGAGTCCCATCGGTTATCCTCCCGTAAAAAAATTATTGTTTCAAATAGTAGCCCAATTTTCGCGCAGGTCAACGATTAGATTTCCGCATTCCTCTCAACCGTATCAACGTATCAGGGCCTGTTGTCCTGGCAGTAGTAAGTTGGAAGCTCGGCGCCGGCAATCCAGCGCATCGTCCAGCTGCTCTTCCAGGTTCTTGTGTATGCGCCCGGATCATCGATCGTGACTTCGTATCGCAGGGTATTCAGATCGGTGCGTGTGAAACGCTCGATCAAATGCAGCTGCGGGGTATGAGGAAGACCGCCGTTCGAGAACCAGGTGCGGTCGTGGAAACCCTTGCTGTCGATTACGAGCGTGTCTCCTTCCCACTGACCCACCCCGTGCCCGTAGTAGAGAGGGTCCTCGGCATTTCCCTCGGGCCGGCCCGTCTGTTCCCGTCCATCCAGGAAATACGCCCGCCAGCCCTGATTGCCGTCGCCCCAGAACATCCGAATGCGTCTTTGCGCCCGTTCCTCCAAAAACCTGACGCCATAAGGACGCTGAAAGATCCGCGGACCGATCTGAGGCTTGCAATCGGTGAACATGGGATCGTCCCTGAGGAAATTGCGCTGCCGGAACTCGTAGAGATCCCGGGCCCAGGGTTGAAACGGAGCAACTTTGTCGATGTCGTTCAGGTTGGCAAGCAGACCGTACTGGTCCGCTCGGACACCCTGGACGCCATCCTCGATGAGTGTCGTTGCGGTTGGGAATTCCCAATAGCCGCCCCCCTGGCCGGCTGGGGGACCCAGCCTCGGTTGTCCGTCAGGCCACCGCGGCGTTGCAGGCGCGGGTTGCGGGTTCGCTGGCGGCTGGGGGGCTGCGACTGTGAACACTCTCCTGCCGGTACCGTCAACCGTAACGGAGTCGCCCCAGATCTGTCTGCTTCCGTTTCTCGCCACTGTGCCAACAACAGTAATGGCATCTCCAGGGCGGAGCGTTTGGGCATTCCACCCATTGCGCCGGAGATTCACCGTACTTTCCAGTTCGACGGCCCAGTTCGTCGTTTGGTTGCGATCCCGGACTTCGATGAAGACATGCACGTGGGGGTTGAGCCAGTCGATTTTCGACACGGTCCCCCGCAGAGTGCTCCGTCGACCCGGATCGAATTTCGCGGCCGGTACATGGTGTGCGAACACCGGAGCGGCCAAACAGAAGACAGCAACACCCATTCCCAGAACGCCCAAAATGAAATTTTTTCTTTTAACGGTCATACCTCAATCACTGCCTCGTAATGCTGAAGTTCCCTTCGGCGCCGCCGACTCGCCATGTACCGGCGATGGTGCGGTTATAGCTTTGGACATCATCGATCTTTCCATCGATAACGTAGGTGACGGCTCGACCCTGGGCGTCTTTGGCATCCGCCTCCATGTGTAAGCTCCAGTCTCTCGGATTCACTGTGGCCACTCTGACCGGAATCGCGTTTGGACCCGGATTGATCGTTCCGACCAGTGCGGACCCGGTCCAGTCGAGCACAACCACTACACGATTCCGTTGAGCCTGGGTAGGTCCCCAGTCACCTACCCAACTGCCGGACATCGGGTGCCCTTCCTGAGCAAACGCCAGCGACGCCAGCGTGAAACAAACGATCAGACTAACTGCAGTCAGCGCAACAGTGCTCGTCTTCATTCTTATCCATCCTAAATTACTTTATTGCGTACTACTTTATGGAATCTGCCGGGCAGGATACTAGCACAGACGAAAACGGACCCGCAATTCACCCGATTTAATTCGGGGACAGGCCACTCCATTCCTTACTTTCCAGTGAATGCTTTCAACGATGACAATAGGGAAATGGAGTGGCCTGTCCCCGAATTAGACCACCCTAATTGGCGGGCGGCTTCCAGTTTTGCAGGAGTGTAATCGCAGTGGATGCGGTGTCGCCGGGCGGCGCAGCGGACTTCATGCCGTGTCAGCGGTCTTGAGAGTTTCGGTATATGCGCGGATCCATGCGTACCTGGAGGATTCGAACAACTCGGGATGGGCAACCAGCACGAGCTTGCGGCGGGCTCGAGTGATCGCGACGTTGAGGCGCCGGTCGTCGAATACGAAGCCCGTCCCCTGTGACCGCACCAGGGAGAGGATCATGACGTCCCGCTCACCGCCCTGGAATCGCTCGATGGTATCGACGGCAACGCCGGTGTCTTCCAGCATCTGGCGCAACAGAACGACCTGCGCGCGAAACGGAGACACGACGCCGATGGAATCGCCGGCCGCGCCTCCCTCCTTTATGAACGAGCGCACGAGTTCGTTCACGACGCGGGCTTCTTCCGGATTCGAGCGGCCTTCCCGGGCCACTTCGTGCTGAACGGGAACGAATACGAGCGGCGCCCCATCGAAAGGCTTTCGTTCCTCGGCGCCGACTCCCGATTTCAGCTTCCCGGCGTAGAAGAGGCGATTGGAAACCTCCATGATCTCGGGATGCATACGGTATTGCGTGTCGAGCAGCGTCAGTGATTCCGAATCTCTTTTGAGCCGCTCGAACATGGAATGGGCCAGGGCGCGCGTCCGGACAACGGGCGGCAGTTGCTTGTCGTCGCCGATCAGCACAAAACGGCGGGCCCTGAGAATCAGACCGAGCGTCAGCGGTTCGGTCAGTTGCGCGGCCTCGTCAACGATAGCCATCTCGAACGAACGAGTCCGAAGGAACGGCAGCGTGGAAGCGCGATGCGCGGTCGCCGCAACCACTCTGGTGTTCCGGAGCGCTTCCCGAACCGCCGTCACGTTTCCGTACTTTGCGGCAAGGTCTTCGCTGAAGTAGTCCGCCGCATCGCCCGCGATTCGCGCCGCCAGTTCAGGTGAATCCGATGCCCTGCCGACGCGCAGAAAGCGCGTAGCCGGATCGTGTTCAAGCACCGCCATAAGCATCTTATCCACCGCTGTGTTCGTGAACGCGCCCAGCAATACGCCTCCATCAATGCGAGACACGATCTCCGGAATCACACGGGTTTTTCCCGTGCCCGGCGGCCCCCAGATGAGGTGGAACACCTCGCAATGAACCGATCTGTGTATGGCTTGCCGTTGGCTGGCATTGAGACCCGGTGTAGTCCTCTCCTCCCCGGTCGAAGGAGCTGACGGGGTGCTCATTCCAAATATCGCGCGCTTCTTCGCATCCATTGGCGCGGCGAGAAAGTCGTACAAGGCCGTATGGCTCGCCTCAGCCGTGACATCGCTCGGAAACCGGTCAATGATCCACGGCTGTGCCTCGAACGTCTTCGCCTCGAGATGTTTCAGCGGAATGGAGACCTGAACCCGGCGCGACCCGATAGTCTTCACGTACCCGTGATACGTCGAACTGCTCGATATCCTGCCCGTGTGGATCACCACGCTGTCGCCGCGTTCCAGATCCGACGTGTTCTCATCGAACTCAAACGTGAACGGCTCGGCGCCACTCACGATTCGAAGACCGGCAATCGCGCGGAAATTCCGGATACGCTGTTCGATCCGGCTGTCGTCGAGCAGGTCCGCCACGTCCTGGTCGGCCTGCCATCGTTCCTGCTGGACTAGTCTTGTGAACCGGCGAAAATACTCCAGATCCGGCGTTTCGGACGCTCCGGGCCTGTCGCCAAAGAGATTGGACGCCTCCTTGCACCGCTTTTTCGTCCATGAGACACAGCTCCCGCAGACCCCGGCGTCAAACCCTTCGTACCGGGCCGGCGCATGCGATTCCTTTTGCGCCAGCGAGTGCTGCAGCGCGACCAGCTTGTTGCGGGCATCGAGCACCCTGTAGAAATCGGAGGCCACACGCAACGGCGCAAAGGTTCCATCGACGGAGGACAGCAGCCTGCTTGTAATCTCAAGCTCCGAGCCCTCGTCGCGCTGCCATCGGCGGATCAGATCCGAAAGAAGCAACTTGTAGATGAAAAGCTGGGCGTGGTCTTCGTCGCGAATGCGAGCGCCGGTCTTCAGTTCGAGTATGTCGAGGCGATTTCCCTGCCGGAACAGCGCATCGATGCGTCCCTGAATGCCGATCGTTGCCGAGTAACGCCTCAGCTCGAGCTGCGCGTGCTGAAGCAGGTGCGGGTTCGACTCGATGAAGGCTTTTAGCGAGGCGGCGTGCCGGAGCGCATCCGCGCGAAATGCATCCTCGTCGAAGAACGCATCGGTCACCGAAGCCAGAGGAACGAGGAAACCGGGTAACAGCTTGCCATACGCCGCCTCCAAATCCGTTTCGCCTTCAAGCATGCGATCGAACAGCGAATGGACAAGCTGGCCCTTGAGCGTGTGAATCGTCACGTCGCCCCTGCCGCGCCGGATCTGGTCGAACTGCGGTTTCGTGCAATACAGGCTGCGCGAAACAGACGTAGCGTTGATCTGGCGCGCCGGCTCGACAACGAGAAACGTCTCCGGACACGATACAAGCTCCCGCTCACCCGCGCGCACAAGGTTGTACGCAGCGAACGAGCAGTGATTCCAGAGGTACGCAACGATCATGCACGCCGCCGCGTTCCGGTCGGATCGCAATCGGATTTCGACCTCGGAATCGCCAAGCGGCCCGGAAGTGACGAGCGCAGTGATCGAAGATTCCCAGACGCCGCCGATGTTTTTCGGCAGGCTTAACTCCAGGACTTTGGCTTCAGGCAGCACCACGCGGTCCGCGGCGGCCTGCCGCCGGGGTTCGAGAACCGGCGGATTGCGGTCGATCAGGCCGTTGAGGCTGACAACAATCTCGTCGACCGTTTCGTAATCACCCTTCAAGGCCCGCAGCGTAACCTGCACGACATATCGGGAATTGAAAAACGGCGTACGAACCAGGACGAGTGGATCTGTCAGAAATTCTTCGGTATGGAGCGAGCCGCCGGAAAGCGAGCGAAGCAGGTTTTCGCCGGCTTCGGCAACCGACGCATTGGGAAACTCCGTCAGTTGTTCAATCAGCGCGTGAACCGAAGCCATGGCGGGATCACTGTAGCATCGAACCGGCTAAAACCGGTCCGCGAGGGGGAGGGTCTCAAATGAGAATTGGGAATTGAACATTGAGCATTGAAAATTGACACGTAACCAAATTGGCCAATTTCCCAGCTCTCATTTCTCAATTCTCAATGCTCAATGCTCAATTCCCAATTCTCATCGAGGAGGTTGGTAGCACACTTGCAGGTAAGACCTGCCATGACATCCGATGAACTGGAAGAGAGGCTTATCGAGTTCGCCGCTCGGATCATCACCTTGTCGGCGACACTTCCGAAGACAGCGCAAGGGCGGCACATCGCAACTCAGATGCTGCGCTCTGGAACGGCCGCAGCACCGAACTACGGCGAAGCCAGAGGCGCCGAAAGCCGTGCGGATTTCATTCACAAGCTCCGGATCGTACAGAAAGAACTAAACGAAACAGCCATTTGGTTGCGGGTTCTTTCGAGGAGTAGTCTGGTAAAAAGCGAATTAATTGTCGACATTGTCGCCGAAAACACGGAATTAGCGAAAATTGTTTCAGCCTCGGTCAAGACCGCCAGAACGCGTTCTCATGCTCCACCAAATGAGAAATGAGAATTGCACACTGAGCATTGAGAATTGACACGTAACCAAATTGGCCAATTTCCCAGCTCTCATTTCTCAATTCTCAGTGCTCAACGTTCAATTCCCAATTCTCATTTTCAGGAGTCACGGAACCAGCTTGGGCGGTTTCAGACACGTCCCGAAAAGTCCCTTGTCGGTAATCCAGAACTGGCCGGTGACCAGCGAGTTTCCCCGCACCCCCTGGTAGATCGCCTCGTGCGCACCCAGATCCCATGCGACGCCGCCTAGTCCCGCCGCGATCGGATACGTTGCAACCGATTCATATGTCTCCAACGGAAAAGGACGGGGCAGCATGTACACGGCTTGAAACATCTCCACGGCGGGCAGTGGCGAAAGGCTGTCGTCCAGCAGCACCTGGATCGCGACAAGGCGCTCCGTCCGGGCAGCCAGGTTGCCTTCCGCGGGTTGCGCGGCACAGAAGAATAGATTGATCCGGTCGGTCGTGAAGTCGTGTTCGAACACGTAAAGGGCGAGTCCCTGGCCGATGTTATTCAGGTCGAGCGGCAGCTTCAGTTGCTCCGCGGGGAAAGGCGGCTCGATCATCCGCGCCCTCATCTGTGCGGCCTGCTGAGGAGCGAGGCGCTCGGTGTTTCGCAGAATGACCTGGTTCCTCACGTTCAGCATGTCGAGGACGGAACGATAATTCTTTCCGAGCATCTGGCGAAGCTCGTTGACGTCGTTCATCGAGCCGGCCTGGAATGCAAGCAGCAGCGTTAAGAGCAGTTTCATAGCGAAATCAGTCTAACGCACGGCCATCAGATCGCTACATCCGTTAAATTTTTCGTTAAATTTTTCGGGAGGCTTTCCTGCGGGCGGGTCTTTCCGATGCCTGAAGTTCGGCACGATGCCGGCCAATCAGCAGTTCGAGCTTTTCGTTGAGCTCGTGGAGAAGACGCGCCGGATCGTGTTGGGGGATGCGTCCCGCGGGCCGCGGACCCTCGGAATCGGCCTGTCGAAGCAGGTCAGCGATCGTGGTTTGTGATTTCACTCGCATTTCGATGTCTCAAGCCGAAACCTTTTAGCACATCGGGAAGACGCGGTGCAACAGATGAGAACACAGGTGTCGGTAGCACATGATCTGTCCGGTGCCTGTAGCAAATGAAATGTCCGGTCTGAAGGGCAGGGTCGACGTAACGTCACATCCGCACTGGAGGTTAAGAGCGGATGGCGTTATATCCGGCCCGAGCTTGGGAGCGGGCCATGAAGAT
>CAMBFR010000063.1 GCA_945865815.1 Candidatus Sulfopaludibacter sp. SbA3 | reverse complement strand
ACGTCGCCCATTCACATCACGCTCAAATACATGCACATCTTTCATGTAGCATGAAACTCTTCAGAAAGACAGAACTTTCCCTTCATTCATCGCTTCAGCGGTCATTGTCTTGCTTTCTTGTCGCTCAGGAATGCGAAGGTAGGGCTAGTAGCAGGATTCCTGCTTTGTACCTCGGTGAGCGCCGGTGCTCAGACACCGGCATTCGTTCCCGTTCCCGACAATCCACCCCGTGCTTCTCTGATTTCCGTATCCGCGCCGAATCCGGCTGGCGATGTAACAGTGACCGGCGCCGCCGGGTCTGTTCCAAATGGAAGCCGCCTCATTCTGGTGACGCTCGACACCGGACACTTTGTTCAAGTGACAGCCGCCGCAAACGGAAGTTTCAACGCCACGATTTTCGCCCCTTCCGGCACGTCCATCATGGTGAAGGCCGATCCGACCGGGGCGAGCGTGGGCAGGCTTCGATTCCTCCCTACCGGCCAACCGGAAGACGAAGGAGAGCTGGCCGCGCTTCCGGGCACGATCCTGCGTGTTCCCGATCCCGCGTCAAGCGGAGCCGCGACATCCTTTGGCGGAGCGGGCCTCGTGCGCCCCGTAGAGCCGCCGCAGCTTCCGGCGTGGACGTTTCAGGGCACGATCGCAAGCCGGGAATATCAACCGGGCGGGTCTATCCGCGTTCAGGGCACGCTGCGAATCTCGTCGAATGCTCTTCAGAATGCCGGCGCCGTACGGGCGAACACGCGCCTCAGTATTGAACGGCTTTCGGGGGCGGATGGACAAGGAGCTTTCGGTCAGGACGTGTATGCGTCCATGTTCATGACCGCCACGGGCCTTCCCATCGAGAGGATATCGAGTTCCGCTTCTCCTACCGCTCTCGCCGCAAACGAGGTGTGGAACCTGACACGAACCGGGACTCAGGCCGAGGCTGCCGTCGACATGACGCTTCAATTGCCGGCCTACCTGCCTGCCGGATACTACCGGTCGTTCATTGCGTTCGCATTCGATGACACCGTACCTATCGAGAGTCCGCTGAGCCGCGGGATCATCTTCTCGGACCGTCCGCGCCGGCGGCCGTCGATATTCAACCAAATGGGCCTCGTATCGGCCTACCTGCCGATAGTGAAAGTCGGCAGTCCGGCGGCGCCGCGGATGTACTGGACGCTTCTGTCCGACACGCTGAGCAATGGCACTCGGGGGGCCGGCGCCGTCGAGGATCGCGCCCGTTTCGGGTTGGCGTCGCGCATCGTGACCCAATCGGACACGTTCATCATTCCCAGGACGGATAGCGCCGGGCAGCCTGTCGTCTACCGCCTGGAGCCGTTTGCACCAACAATCGCCTCCGGCGACAGGGGCACTCCGCCCAATACGCCGTTAATTCCCTTCCGCTTTCCTTCTGGAACCTTGACGGTTCGCGTTCAAAAGCCCGATGGCTCCACGGATACGCTTGGACCGGCGCCGTTTGCGCAGCCGCGCATGCGCGGACTTGCAAAATCGAACGGCGAGCCCCTGAGCATCGGGGGTGGACACATCACGGATCTGTATCAATTGAGCACGATGGATCCCCGCTTCAACTACGCCTTCCCTCAGGATGGCCGTTATCTGATCACGCTCGATGGTTCCATTGATGACGTCTGGGGCAACACGTGGCGCGGGGGCGGAACCTATGAAGCCCACATTGGACGGACGCTCTCACTCGACACCGCAGTGCTTCCCGCAACGCCGTTCGAGGTTGGCGATGTTCTAAATACAGGCGTCGTCCTGTCGCCACCTGTCCCGGCCAGTGTGGAAATCCGCATCCGCATGGCTCCGAATTCGGAATCGAGCCGGCTCACCGAACGAACGGTTCGAGGCGTTGCCAACAGGTTCGGCTACTTCAGTCAGGCCGGTGGGATCGCACTCAACGATGCCGGCGAGTACCGAGTCGATGTCACGGCCACATACCGCGACGACCAGGGGAATCTGTGGATGGGCTCGCGCACGTGGGGCGCCGTCGTTGCGCCCCGCGCGCCTTCTTTGATCGCTCACGGCCGGCGGGGCATCGACACAGGAAACACGATCGGACCTCAATGGTTTTTCCGAACCCAGACCGGAATACCGGACTTCCATTTTCCGTTTGGATTTCACTCGGGCGACGTGAGCTGGCTTCAGAAAAGCGACGCTTCGGTTGCGCTGCTATCGGTTCAGGATCCGCTCGGGACTTTCGGAAATCTGCTCCGTCAACGAAACCTTCCGCTGACGTGGGGGCCGGGAAGCTTCGACGAACGCCGGACTACCGGCGAGATTCCGCTGTTTTCCAGCCGGTCTGACGGCATCGACCCGCATATCGATCCTGCGCGGGTCGACCTGTGGGCCTACAGCTATCGCTCGGTGCAACGGCCGCTGGTGCGAGTGCGGGAGGTCATTGGAGAGGATGCCGTGTCGGGCCCGTACTGGCGGTTCAACGATGCCTATGCGTCCCAGATCGGCGCCAGCGAACAAGGCGACCTTACCAACGACATCAAGTTTCAATACGGCGCAGCCGTGCTGCGAGGCTCGGCCATCGGAACCGCGGCGCAATACGCGATCTACGGATCCCTGTTTGTCCTGATTCCGGACAACGACACTGGCGGGGGAAGCCGCACGTTCCCGCCTTTTCAGGGAAACGGCGGAGGGCCCAGTGGCGGCCCGATCATGCGCCTGAAAGGACGCGACATTAACCTCTTCATTCACCCGACAGCCGTGCGTCCCGGAACAGTTCTCGAAGTGGGCGATAACTTTTCCGTCGCCGGGGCCGTCGGTCCGCCGCTGGCCGCAAACGTTTCCGTTAAGATCACCAAACCCGGGGGACAGGTCGTCGAATTTTCCGGACGCGCGAACAAGGTTGGATATTTCTATCAACCCGCTCGTGACTTCGCCGTCGATCAAACCGGAATCTACGGGGTCGATCTGACGGTGGCATTCGATGGACAGACATCCGCCGGCCAGGTGACGCAGCCGTTTCCGGCGGGCGACGTTCTGGGCGCCTCGAACGGCCGCTTCTATGTCTACGCTGTCGCGCGCGGCAGCGCGCTGCTTTCCGCCAACGTGCCACAGCAGTCCACCATTACCGCGCCGGGCATACTCGATTTGAGCGCGGCGCCGCCTGCCGGTTTTACGCTGCGATCCGGTCACTACACAGCGGCAATGCCGGGCTTTCTTTTGCAGACAGGCGATATCACGCCCGCCTCGGGCCAGCTTTCGTATCGTTACGATGCGCAGGCGCTGAGTACGGACTTCCCAAACCTCGACACAACGCCGCCCGCGGACCTCGTGACGTTGACGCTGTTTGGTTCCGGGACAGATGCCGACGGGCAGAATGCGGATGCGGCACGAATCGTTGTGCTTCACGGACAGGAACTGCTGAATCTGCCTGTCGCTTCGACAAGCGGCTTCACGATATCGGACCGAGGGGGAGTCTCGCTAAATACGAATGGCCCGGGTGGAAGCCTGCGCCAGGGTCATGCGCGAATCCAGCCTGCCGCCGGAAGCACGACGCCGTCCGGCCTCGCCATCTTTGCTTTGCGGCAGAACGGCGCGTTGGTGTCGGAAGCCACGGTGCCGGCTTCGGCGCCGGTTTTATCCGGCCGCATCTATGCGCGAGTGGAAGGACGCGTCAATACCGGCGTCGCCATCGCAAATCCCAACGGCCAGGCTGCAAATGTTTCCTTCTATTTCACGAACAGCAACGGCGAAAACTTCGGGGCCGGCAACACGACCATCGCCGCGAACAGCCAGATCGCGTATTTCCTGGATCATCCGGCATTCAATGGCGTGGCTCCGATCAACGGGACCTTCACGTTTACATCATCGATCCCGGTTTCGGTCATTGCCATTCGCGGCTACACGAACGAAACGAACGAGTTCCTCATGACGACGCTTCCCGTGGTGCCGCTCGCGACACCGGCGTCCCAAACGGTCATGATCCCGCACTTCGCCGATGGCGGCGGATGGACGACGCAGATTGTTCTCGTCAATCCGACGGACCAGATCTTGAATGGAAATATTCAACTCTTCGGACAGGGCACTTCAACCACGGCGGGGGCGGCAGTTTCGATTACATTGAATGGCCAGACGGCCACCAGCTTTGCCTACTCGATTCCGGCCCGCAGTTCCCGCCTGCTGGAGTCCCAGAATGTAGCGGGCGCGCTCCAGCAGGGATCGGTTCGGATTATCCCGAGTGCAGGCAGTCCCACGCCTGCGGGCCAGGTCATTTTTTCCTATCACACGGCCGGCATCCGAGTTTCAGAGGCCGGAGTTCCATCAACACCGGCTTCCCTTGCGCAAAGGCTGTACGTCGAGGCTGCAGGCAACTTTGCGGCGTCCGACATCGGATCCATACAGAGTGGAATTGCGGTCGCGAATCCCTCCTCATCGCAGGTAACGATCAACTTCGAACTCACGACTCTGACGGGAGCATCGACGGGTCTCAGCGGAACGCTGAGCGTGCCGGCAAACGGGCAGACTGCTTTGTTCCTGAATCAGATTCCAGGATTCAACTCCCTCGCGCTGCCCTTTCAGGGCGTGCTGCGCGTTTCGACTGCATCAACGGCGGGCGTGAGCGTTATCGGCGTCCGCTCCAGGTGGAACGAACGCCGCCACTTCCTGATCACGACTACTTCTCCGGTTGATGAAAGCGCGGCAGCGTCTACGTCCGAAATGATATTCCCGCATTTGGCCGACTCCGCGGGCTTCACGATGCAGTTCATCCTGTTCAGCGGCTCCGCAGGCCAGACATCGGCCGGCTCATTGCGGTTGTATTCGCAGACAGGGGACTCACTCAATCTGACCTTGCGTTGAGGTTACCTGCCGCACGACATATAATGTTTATATCTAATTGTTCAGGAGTATATATCCATGAAAACCACACTGGAAGTTGATGAAATATTGCTAAATCAGGTAAAGAAGATTCTCGGCACGGAAACGATCAGAGAGACCGTGGATCAGAGCCTTCGAACCGTGGTTCGGCAGAAAGCCCTGGAGCGTCTGGCGGGCGCTGCGGGAACAATTCCTCTCGATTTGACGGTGGATCGCCTTCGCAAGCAGAGGAAGAAATAGAGCCCTGCATGCATCTGGTTGACACCTCGGTATGGATTGAATTCCTCCGGCCGTCCGGTAGTCCCGGAATTCAGACACAACTCAAGCCTTTGATCCAAAGCGGAGATATTGCGCTTACGGAATGGATCATTTTGGAACTAATGACGGGGTTGCGCTCGAACGAACAATCTGCGGCTCTGCTGGGACAGTTCGCTCCGGTTCACCGGCTGTCCCTTCCGGAAAGCGGCTGGCCGAAAGCATGGGATCTCGCTGCACGCCTCAGGAAGAAAGGTGTCACGATCAGCGCGGCGGACTGCCTGATTGCGACGGTCGCCGCAGTCCATACTGCGACGCTGATCCACTGCGACTCCGACTTCGAGCTGATGGCCGATCAGGCAGGAATAGACACTGTCGACTGGACGTCGTTACTGGCGTGAAACGGCGCCCCGGGCGTAAACGGCGCGTGACAGTTGCCGGAGCATTGAACCTTGCCACCGTGGGCGTCGTTGTCATGATCTGCGGCGCTTCAAAAACGGTGCCCCCGGTTCACCCCCTCTCATATCTCATATCCTCAAACAGATCCATGCGGCAGTATAATCGCGCACACTATCCCGAGAAAGGTGGCCTGAATGCGTATCGGACAAAAATTGATTGTCGCCTGCGCGATCCTCATGTCGTCGACCTTGCCGGTTCACGCCCATGTTCGAAAGATTGTCGTCGACAAGAAGATATCGCCGGCTTTCGATGGCGTGAGTTTCGGTCCGGCCGGCCAGTACGAAACGCTGGCGGGCCGCGCCTTCGGTGAGCTTGATCCGAACGATCCGCACAACACGATCATCAACGACATCAAACTGGCGCCCCGTAATGCCGCCGGCAAAGTGGAGTACGTGACGAGCTTCTATCTGGTGAAGCCGATCGACATGTCGAGGGCCAGCCGCCTGATGTGGCAGGATGTGCCGAATCGCGGCGGCAGGATCACCATTTCACCCGCGCATCGAAACGATGGCGACATCGGTTTGAGCAGCGGATGGCAGGGTGACAACTCGGGCCGCACTGCGCCCGCAGAAGATAACGATTGGGTGAGGGTACCCATTGCGAAGAATGCGAATGGATCGCCGGTGACGGGCCTCGTGATCGGCCGCATCGTGAACGCGAGCGGCGCCGATTCACGGCCAATGATCGTCAACGCGAATCCTGTCCCGTACAAGCCCACGACTCTCGATACAACCAGAGCCACGCTCACCACGCATCGCGCGGAAACGATGGAGGGAAAGATTACCGAAGGCCCGGCGATACCGCCGACCGATTGGGCATGGGCGAAGTGCAGCGCCGCCAATCCATTTCCCGGAACCCCGGACCCGACGCAGATTTGCGTGAAGGGCGGGTTCGATTCGAAGCTGCTCTATCAGGTAGTGTTCACGTCGCAGGATGCCTATGTGCTCGGAATCGGCTTCGCCGCTTTCCGCGATGTCGCGTCTTTTTTCAAGTACGCCGAAAAGGATGACGAGGGCACGCCGAATCCCGTGGGCGGCAATGTCCAATGGGTGATTACTCGCGGGCAGTCGCAGTCAGGGAACTTCCTCCGAGCCATGATCCATCTTGGCTTCACGCAGGATGAGACAAACCGCAAAGTGTATGACGGCGCGTGGCCGATCATCGCGGGCAAGCGAGTCACATTGAATACCCGATTCGCACTGCCTGACGGGGCAGGAAAACTCTACGAGGCAGGCGCCGAGGGCCCGCAGTGGTGGAGCGCCTGGCCCGACACTGTTCGCGGATTACCGTCGAAGGGCATTCTGGATCGCTGTACCGCCAACAATTCCTGCCCGAAAATCGTCGAGCACTTCGGCGCAGCCGAAATGTGGGGCCTGACGCTCAGTCCTTCGTTCATCGGAACATCCGCCGACAAAGACATTCCGCTGCCGAACAACGTGCGGCGGTACTACATTCCCAGCACCCAGCATGGCGGCGGCCAGGGAGGATTCAACATCAACCCGCTCAACCCACCTCTGTGTCCGGGCCCGGGTTTCGGCGCCGGGATATTCGCCGCCAATCCCGTTCCTCATACCGAGACGGTCAATGCGCTTCGATATCATTTCCGAAACTGGGTAATGAAGGACGCGCCGATGCCGCCAAGCGTCTACCCGACGCTGGCAAGCGGCCAACTCGTCGATCCCACAAAACAGGCGGTCGGCTTCCCGGCTATTCCTGGTGTTCCCTCCAATGCACCCACCGGGTTCGTAAATCCAATTCTCGACTATGACTGGGGACCGGAATTCAATTACTCGGACGCTTCAGGCGTGCGCACGAAAGTGCCCCCACCGGTCAAGCGCGCCATCAAGATGAAAGTCCCGCGCGTGGATGCGGACGGCAACGAGATCGGCGGAGTTCCGGTGGTGTTGCGCGAGGCGCCGCTGGGAACGTATCTCGGATGGAATGTTGTCGCTGAGGGATTCCACCAGGGCAAGCTGTGCAACTACGCGGGCGGCATGATCCCGTTTGCGAAGACGAAGCCGGAGCGCGAGGCCGCCGGCGATCCACGGCTTTCACTGGAAGAACGTTACAGGAATCATGAAGGCTATGTTGCCGCGGTTAGGTCTGCCGCCGCGAAAGCCGTCGCCGCGGGCTTCCTGCTCCAGGCCGACGCCGACAAACTGATTGCGGACGCCGGCGCCAGCAACGTGCTCATTCCATCAACCAGCAGCAGGGATTAGGCATTTAGACAGACGGGATGCAAGGCGGCAGTCGCCTGGGTGCCTGTGGATTTCATGTTGTTGTCACTGAGGCGGCGTGATTTCTTGACGCCGCGCTGATGCAGGGATATAAGCATCTGCACTTTTCCCGCAAGATTCGAAAGTTCTGTGCTGAAGACGCGCCGCGGTTGGCGCAGTAGCTGGTTGACGTTTTTTTGCCCCGGCATTCGGAGGCCAACTTGCACCATCTCAAACTTCAATTCGTAGGAGACAACTCTATGAAAAGCGTAATGCGTGGAGTGGCGCTTTGTCTGTGTCTGGCGACACTGGCAATAGCGCAGACCAGCAATGCCACCGTGGGTGGAACGGTTTCCGACGCCACAGGGGCCTTGATCCCCGGCGTGACGATCACGGCTGCCAATGTAGCCACGGGAATCGTGAACACGGCCGTAACCAACGAGGCCGGCGCCTACCAGTTTGCCAGCCTGCAGACGGGAAGCTACACGCTCAGCGCCGAGCTGCCGGGCTTTCAGACTCAAAACTACAACAACGTCGCGCTGGGCATTTCGCAGCAGGTGCGGCTGAACTTCACGCTGCAGGTAGGCAGCGTCGCGCAGGCGGTTGAAGTGACCGTGGCGGCCGACACGGCCATCGCCACGACGTCGGCCTCGGTGGGAACCGTGCTGCCCGAATACCGGGTGCGCGATCTTCCGTTGGGCGGCCGCAATGTGATGGACCTGCTGGCGTCGACAACGGGCGCCGGACCGACCGATGACGCCCGCGACGGCTTCTTTGCCGGCGGACGTCTCAGCATGGTGAATACGACGCGGGACGGCTTTATCGTCTCCGACGGGCGCTACAATTTCGGCGCCTTTTCGGCGACGTTTACCAGTCCCGACCTGATCGAGGAAGTGCGGATCATCACCGCCACCGTCGATGCCGATACCGGACGCGGCTCCGGGCAGGTGCAAATGGTCACCCGCTCGGGAACCAATCAGTTCCGCGGAAGCGCGTTCTGGACCAATCGCAACTCGGCGCTGGATTCCGCAAACTGGTTCAACAACTTCAATGGCGCGGCGAAAGATTATGAGAACCGGAACCAGTTTGGAGCGCGCCTGGGCGGGCCGATTGTCCGGAACAAGACGTTCTTTTTCTTCCTGATCGATGAACAGCGTTTCGTCAAACGCCAGAACTTCGTCGGCAGCGTGCTGACCGAGCCGGCGCGGCAGGGCGTCTTCCGGTTCTTTCCGGGAGTGGACAATCAGAACCTGACGCAGAACAACCCGACCGTGGACCGTAACGGCAATCCCGTGCGGCCGGCCGCTGCTACCGGCGATCTGCAGCAGTTCAGCGTATTCAATCGCGATGCGTTCAGGCCCGGACCCGATCCGACCGGCTTCATGCAGCGCGTCATGCTGTCGCGGATGCCGGCGGCCAATGACTTCACGACTGGGGACGGCCTGAATACGGCCGGCCACCGCTGGACGCGCCGCATCGACGGGTTGGAATTCAACATGGGAGACGGACAGGACAAGAACCGCGACCAGTTCAACACCCGCATCGATCACAACTTCAACGCCAATCAGAAGTTCAGCTTCATTTACACATGGGAACGCGGCCTGAACCAGGCGGAGAGCTCCGGAATTCCGCAATGGCCGGGCGGCTACTATGGGGAAAACCACATCCGGCCGCAGGTGTTGGGCCTGTCGCTGGTGTCGACGCTGTCGCCGACGATTGTCAACGAACTCCGCGTCGGCTACCGGCAGTCCTGGCAGCATGCCTGGGGGCCGATGTGGCTCGGCAGGGGAAACGAAGGGGACTTCATCACCGAAGAGACGGGTGATGAAGGCAAAGAAGCGTATAACCTGCTTCCCAAGAGCAACGGAGTCCCGTTCGGGGTGGTCACGACGCTCTTCCCGCAGAACTTCATGCTGTGGGCCGCGGGCGACGGCGCCACGCGTGGACAGGAAAGCCCGATCAACACCTGGGGAGACAACCTCAGCTTCACCACAGGCTCTCACGCCTTCAAGCTGGGCGGCGAGCTCCGCTTCCAGAGGTCGCATGCGCGAAACGACGCCAATTTCTATCCGCAGGCCCTACTGGGCGCCGGCGGCGTGGCGGTGCAGGGTATCGACAATGTCACCGTACCTGGTCTGAGCGCCAACAATCAAACGTTGGCGCGGAACCTGCTGACCGATCTCGCGGGTTCGGTGGGTGAGATCCGGCAGTCGTTCGATGTGAGAAACTCCAGGGATCTGGTATTCCGCGGTTACACGGAAGGCGTGAAATTAGTCAAACGCGACTACAACAACCGCGAGTTCAGCCTGTTCTTCAAGGATACCTGGAGGGTGCGTCCGTCGGTGACGCTCAACCTGGGCGTCCATTACGACTGGTTCGGTGTTCCGTGGGAGCGCAATGGTCTGGTGGCCAACACGGTTGGCGGACAACAGGGGCTGTGCGGTGTGACCTGCGGCTCGCTCACGGTTGTGGAGCTGGTGGGCAAAAACTCGCCGCAACCCGACAAACAACTCTGGAAGGACGACTACAACAATTTCGCTCCGGCCGTCGGCATCAGTTGGTCCCTTCCCTGGTTCGGGCAGGACAAGACCGTCTTCCGCGCCGGCTATGGCATCAACTATACGGGCAACCCGATGAACGGCATCGTAGGCGGCGCTTCTCTGCGTAACATTGCGGCGAAGCCGGGCGTACAAGGTTCCTCGACTCACAATACCGGGCTCATCCACTCCCAGGCCAGCTATCTGTCGCTGTCCAACATTTCCTTGCCGATACCCCTGCAGTTTTCACCGCTTCAGCCGTTGGCGCTGGATGGCGCAAGGAGCGATCTGATCATAGGAACCACCGATGACCGGGTGAGCCCCTACGTTCAGAACTTCAACGTCGCGCTCCAGCGGGAACTCCCCGGCAACATGTCGCTGAACGTGTCCTACGTCGGGACCAAGGGCACGAAGCTGTGGAATGGACCGCCGCTGAATGATGTGGAAATGCTCAACAACGGATTCCTGGATGCGTTCAACACGACACGCGCCGGAGGCAATGCGCCCTTGTTCGATCAGATGTTGAGGGGACTCAATATTCCGGGTGCGGGCGTGGTGAACGGCGCCACGGTTACAGGATCAGCAGCGCTGCGCGCCTACACGGCGACGCGGGCATTCATCGCCAACGGCAATGCGGGTCAATTGGCGGACTTCCTCAACCGCAGCAGAAATATCACGGGCAGGGGCGGCGGATTCGTCCGCAACGGAGGATTGCCCGAAACGTTCTTTGTGATGAATCCACAGTTCAGTGATGTCCGGCTGTACGGCAACCCGAGCAATTCGACCTACCATTCCATGCAGGTGCAATTGACCAAGCGCCTGTCCAGCGGCGTAACGACGCACACGTCGTATGTGTGGAGCCGGGCTTTGGGAGTATCGGACGGTGAAGGCGACGTCAACCCGCGCGACCCCAACGATCTGGGAGCGGACAAGACGTTGCTGGCTTACCACCGCACGCATACCTTCGCCTCCAACGGCACGCTGGAACTGCCGTTCGGCCCCAACCGGCGTTTCCTGGCCGCCGCGCCGGGATTCGTGCAGCGGCTCGTCGAGCGCTGGCAGTTCGGCGGCGTTTTCAACTGGACCGCCGGTCAGCCGCTGAATCTCAATGCTCCGGTCTCGACCACGTGGCAGAACAGCACCACCATGACGCCGGATGTTGTTGGGAATTTTCCGAAGGACATCGGGAAAATCACCAAAGTGGCCAACGGCGTAACCTACTTCCCCGGCCTGTTGCAAATACTCGATCCCGCGCGGGCGAATGTCTCGACGGCGAATGCGCTCCAGGGGTCCTTCAGCAACCGGGCTATCACGGATGCGCAGGGGAATCCGCTGCTCGTAAACCCGGCTCCTGGCAAGGTCGGCACGCTTGGACTGCGATCGGTCGAAGGGCCGGCTCTGATCAACTTTGACCTGAACCTGATCAAACGCGTTCGGATTACCGAAACCAGGGAATTCGAATTTCGCATGGACGCGCTGAACGTGCTGAATAGTCCACAGTTCGCCAATCCCAACGTGAACATCAACAACACCGGCTTCGGCCGTATCACAACGGCCCGAGGCAACCGGCGGTTTGTGGTCAACGCCCGCTTGAATTTCTAAGCGGCGTTCGACTGGACTCAGCCCCGTATGGAAAACGAAATCCCCTGCTCAACGGCAGGGGATTTCCTTTAACCCTGCCGCAGGCGGCACGGTCTCCGACGGTGAAAAGGTCACCAAAGACCGAGGGCCTTCCACCAGAGAGCGCCTGCTCCGAGCCAGATCGCAATGTTGACGAAGCTGACGATCAGTCCCACTCTCCACCATGCGCCCAGCGAAACATGTCCGCCGCCGAAAAGAATGGCCCCCGGCGGGGTGCCATAGTGGGTAAGGCTGGCGAAAAGACTGCTGAAGAACGCCAGCAGCAGGGCCGCAAGTTGCGGAGGAGCGCCAAGTCCGATCGCCAGGACGAGAAATGGCAGGTACATCGCAGTGACGTGCGCCGTAATGCTGGCGAAGAAATAGTGCGTGTAAAAATATGTCAGGCTGAGTCCCAGCAACCCCGTAATCCAGCCCATGCCCTGAAACATGGGTCCCACCTGTTCGCTGAACCATTTGATCAGTCCGAACTGGGCGAGAAACGTCGCCATCATCACGACGGTTGCAAACCACACGTAGGTATCCCACGCCTCACGCTGAGTGCAGAGATCGTCCCATGTCAGAACGCCCGTCAACAGGAGCGCCGCGATTGCCATGATGGCCGTGGCCGTAGGATCGAGAGAGAGAACCGTCCCGAAAATCCACATCACGATCATGACGATGGATATGCCGCCCATCAATCGCTCGCCACGCTTCATCGGCCCCATCTCCTTGAGCGCCGCTCGCGCGAATGCCGGCGCCTCGGGCGTCTTCACGAAGCCGGGCCGGTACGCGGCATAGATGACGAGAGGAATGACAATCAGGCTCAATAGGCCGGGAACGAGCGCCGCCACTGTCCAACCGGTCCATGTGATGACAATTCCCTGTGTGGCCGCCAACTGAACGATAAGTGGATTGGCGACCATTGACGTGACGAACATCCCGCTCGTAATCACCGTTCCCTGGTAGGTCACCAGCGTCAGGAATGCGCTCGTCTGAGGACCCTTGACCGGATCGTCCCCAAACACGGTTTTCGCAATGGACTGAAGGATGGGAAATACCACGCCGCCCGCACGGGCCGTGTTACTCGGAATTGCGGGCGCCAGCACGAGATCGGTTGCCACCAGGCTATAACCCACACCCAGAGAGCTTTTGCCGAACAGGGAAACCAGAAGATATGCGAGCCGGGTTCCCAACCCTGTTTTGATGAAACCCGCGGCGATGAAAAATGCGGAGACTACCAGCCAGACGGTTATATTGCTGAAGCCGCTCAGTGCTTCCGCCAGAGTAAGCGTTCGCGTCAACAGCGCGGCAGCAATCCCGGTGAGCGCCATGGCGCCCATCGGTAACGGTTTTGCAACGATGCCGGCGAGCGTGGCTACGAAAATCGCGAACAGATGCCACGCTTTAGGGTCGACGCCTTCCGGACTCGGTATCAACCAGATCAGGATACCCACGGCGAATACCAGCGCGAGCCGAGCCTTCATCAAATCACCCCCCGCTGCCGCCAGGCGGCAATTGTTGAAGCGTCGAAACCGATTTCACTGAGAATGTCGTCCGTGTGCTGCCCCAGGGCGGGAATCGGTCCCATCACCGTTTCCACACCATCGATGTCAGCCGGCGATATCAATGCCGAAAGCCGTCCAACCGGCGAATCGACCTCGCGCCATCGGTTTCGCGCCGCAAGCTGAGGATGATCGAGGAATTCCTGCATGCTGTTCATGCGTGCATTCGCAATCTGCGCCTCTTCCAGCCGCCGGACGATCTCGGCGGCTGTGAGATGCCGGAGCACTTCATTGATCGCGAGATCCAGATCGTTTCGATGAGCAACACGATCGGGTCCTGAAGCAAACCGTGAATCCGTCGCCAGTTCACCGCGCTGCAGTACGATGTTGCAGAAGTTCTTCCACTCGCGCTCATTCTGGATACCGAGGAAAACCGGTTTTCCGTCACTGCTCTGAAAAGGCCCGTAAGGCGCAATAACGGCATGGCTCGCGCCGGTTCGCGCCGGAGCTTCACCGCCATACTTTGTGTAATATGCCGGATATCCCATCCATTCACTCAGAGCTTCAAACAACGAAACGTCGATCGCAGTCCCGCGGCCCGTGCGCTGGCGCATGAGAAGCGCAGTGAGGATACCGGAATACGCGTACATGCCGGCAGCAATATCTGCAACGGAGATACCGGCTTTTGAGGGTTCCTGTTCCGTTCCGGTAATCGAGAGAAGTCCGGCTTCGCTCTGAATGAGCAGGTCGTAAGCCTTCTTGTCGCGATACGGACCCGAAGACCCATAGCCGGAGATGTTGCAGACAACAAGTCCGGGGTATTTCTGCCGCAACTCCGCGGAGCCTAATGACAGGCGGCCGGCGGCTCCCGGCGCAAGGTTCTGAACAAACACGTCCGCGCGCTCGAGCAGGCGGGCAAGAACATCCTTTGCGGCCGGTTCCTTGACGTCGAGAGTCAGCGATTGCTTGGAGCGGTTAAGCCATACGAAGTGGCTCGACATGCCGCGCACCGTCGTGTCATAGCTTCGGGCAAAGTCACCGGCTCCGGGCCGCTCGATCTTGATGACTCGGGCGCCCAGGTCGGCGAGATGCCGGGTGGCCAAAGGCGCCGCTACAGCTTGTTCCAACGCAATGACGGTCAGACCTTCAAGTGGCGTTCCGATTAAAGACATTCCATCAGACCTCGCGCGTCTACAGTGAAAGCAGGAAAGCGATCAGGTCGCTGATAGCCGCCGGTGGGAGATGAGACGTGCGCCCATGCCGGTCGCTTGAATTCCGGGTAACCAGGACATCGAAGAGCGTCGGTGCGCTGCCGTCGTGAAGGTATGGCGCGGTGTCCCAGACACCGCGCAGCGAAGGCTTATCCATCGCGGGCCCGAGCCGCGCGCCGGGCTGATCGGCGGTGCCGACATTGTGAACCATGAACGGCGATACCGCCGTCGTGGAGTCCGTATAGTTCGGCAAACGATGGCATCCGCTGCAGCCGGTGTCCGATCGTAAAAACACGCGGCGGCCTCTCTCGATGGAGCCCTGCACGGCAGAGTCCCCGGCAGAATACGGGTTGCGTTTCATGCCCAGGGACTCCACAAACGCAGCCATGGCGTCGAGGTCTTCCGACAGTCCGGCATTCGGCGCGCCCAGTTCGGCATTGGGTTCGCGGCCTCGAATCAACCCGCTGCCGGCCTGGAGCGTGCGAAATGTAAACTCGAAATCCTGGACCTCGTCACGATCGGCGCTCCAGTGAACCGGCCGTGTTTCGCCGGCTCCACGCAGGCTCGTGGTGTTTCGTGGACCCGCCGTGAACTGCCAGGTCCGGCCATCGTGTTCGCCTTCGAAGTGGCAGCTTGCGCAACTCATCCAGCGATCGCGCGAAAGCGCGGTCGATCGGCTCGAAAAGAACAGCACTTTACCCTTGCGGATCTCGTTGGGCAGGAGGCTTCGAGTCACTGGAATTCGATTCACCTCCGTCATGGATCGAAGATCCAACACGGAAACATCGTCAGACAACGAGTTCGTCACATAGGCCCTCGCGCCGTCCGGCGAGACTGCAATTCCACGAGGGCCATGGCCTACATCAATAAGACCGGCGCGTTGCCCGGTCCGGATGTTGACGACGGTGACGTCCTCGCTCCCAAGATTAGCCGAATACAGCGTCGTGCCGTCCGGAGAGAATGCGACATCGAACGGGAGATTGGCCGAAGTGAGTCCCAGCGACAATTGAATCCGCTCGGGGAGGACGTGCTCGGATTTCGCCATATCGATCACGGATACAACCGGGGAGATCGCCGTATCAAACAGCAAGAATGGATTCGTGACGATCGAGCGGATGTGTGGAACATAGGCGCGGCCATTGACGGGATGAATCGCAATCTTCTGCGACATGTTGGCGTCAGCATCGGTCTGAATCACCTTCAGAACGCGGCGTGATCCAGTATCAATTATTGAAACCTCGCCTGTGAGGAAGTGCGTCACGTACAAGCGCGCGCCGTCGGGTGAAATCGCAAGACCCTTCGGTTTCGGCCTTACAGGTATCCGCGCGACGATTACGCCGCCATTCGGCATTTTGACCCCGAACAGGCGAATCACATCAATGACGCCCGCGGCGCTCGACGCGACATAGGCGATGTTTCCCGCCGGCGAGGCAACGACTCCGTAAGGTTCGGCGTCGACGCGGAGGGTCGCCCTCAGGGACAGCCTTTGCGTGTCCAGGACAGTCAGTGTGCCGGAGTCCTGACTTGTTACGTAGAGGAGTCGTCCACCGGCGCCAACCGCGAGTGTTCCCGGATTCTGTCCCACCTGCACTTCGCGCAGTACGCGGGCCGATTGGGTATCCACCATCGAAACTGAATTCGAGTCCGGATTGATGACGTATACCCTCGACCCCGCGCGATCCATGGCAATGTGGCCGCTGGAAGCCGACTCCGGTGAACTCCACGTTTCGCCTCCAAGAACGGCACCCTGAAACAGCGCAAAGAAAATCGCAACCCGTTGGATCATGGCGGCTACATCTTACAACCTCATTTAACGAGCGCGGCCAGAAGCGGTCAGCTTCGCTAAGACATCCGATTCTTACGCAGGCACATTCCGTAACCAAGTAGGTGGACTCCTGACATCAGCTGACCAGTTCTAAAGGACTTAAGCAGCGGAAGCGATCGTGCTTTGGGATGAGGCATGCAAACGGACAAAGGGTTCTCTCTAGCCGAAGTTCTTATATCGATGCTTCTGGTAACGACGGGACTGCTGGCCATGGGCCATACCATGGGCAAGGCTATTGAAGCCAATTACCGAACAAGCCAGGAATCCGATGCGATCGCGTTTGCGCTGCAGAGAATTGAAATACTGAAGACAGTTCCCTTCACGCATTCCGATCTTTCAACCGGAGCCCACACCGAGACACCGGCCGCCGGATTTACGCGAAGCTGGACAGTCACGACGACGGGTAATGTAAAGAGCGTCACGCTGACCGTAACGCGGCCCATAACAAATCAGGCACAGCCGGTAAGCGTGATCCTGGGGATCCAGAGGGTGCAATGAGAAACGACAAAGGCGCAACCTTGATTGAAGTCGCGATCACGTCATTGATAACGGTTACGATCATCCTGGCCCTCGGATCGGTAACCGCTCAAACAAACAAACAATTCTTTTCCGAAACTGATCGCATCGAGATGCAGGAAAAAAGCCGCGCCATCATGGACATCATAGCTACCTATGGACGCGCGGCAGGAGCCGATCGCGCAGGCATATTCAGCAACGCGCCATATACCACTGCGTCGGTCTTACCGATTCCACAGGCAACGAGCACAATGGTGCGGCTGCGTTCCGATTACGATGACAACGGCGCGTTGTCCTCGTCATCTCCGGAAGACATTACGGTTTCCTGGACCAGCGGAACGAAGACGCTGACCGTCGGTTCTTCGACGTTCTCGAACATCAGCAATTTCGTGATCCGTTACTACGACAGCTCGGGCAATCCGCTGACGGGAAGCTGGAACATTGCGGCAAGCGCCGCAGACGGACCGGCGTTGCGGTCCATCGCCCGTATCCAGATCGAGGTGGAACTGGAAGGACGCCACACGGATCCCACCACGAATCAACTCGCGCATGAAACCCGGCTCTGGGATGTGGCCGTGCGCAACCAGTTAACGACACTGTGAGGCTGTGATGACGAAAAACAATCAAGGATACGCGCTGCTGGTCTCGATGATTTCGCTGGTCTTGCTGACAACGATAACGGGCCTGATGGCTTTGTCGACCGCCAGCGACATGAGAAGGTCGAACACTTCACGCACCGAGCTGCAGAGTTACTACGTCGCCGAAGTCGGGCTCGAGAAGGCGCTGCTCTGGTTCAGGAATGACTATGGCCTGCTCGGCAACGCACTTGTAAACACGACTCCGGGAACACCGCCGGCAGTGACCGACCCTGCTGGAAACACGTACACCGTTTCGGTCAGCCTCACAAACGGCTCTCCCGTTGTCCTGAATACTACCGGCATCGGCTCGGCGACAACGCACCCGGCCTCATACACGAATTTCCAGGGTACTTCGGAAAGCGACATGACGACTTCGTTCTCGACATCGCTTGCGAACCAGACGGTATCGATGGGCACTCAGGGTAACGGCACTTATGCGGTGATGGCGACGCTGGTCGGGTATACGCCGGAACGCTGGCGCATCGATTCCGTGGGAACGTTTTCAGGACGGCGCAAGGCAGTGTCGGTCTTCATCGAGAAACTTCCCCTGACACCTTTCGTTCATGCGGCCTACACCTCGGCAAGCCCGGTGGATTTGACAGGAAACCAGAACATCGATGGTCAGGATCACGACCTTAGTGGCGACGTTATTGCCGGAGCCGGCCTGCCCGGCGTGTCGGTTACGGATACAAACCCGCTTCCGGACATCTCCGGATCGGGAGAAATCACTTCGAACGTCGGCGGAAGCACGGTAACGATTGACAGCGACACAACCTATCCCGATCCGCTGCCGGCAGACTACCCTGTGAATAACGACCTCGATGCCGATGATTATCCGGATACGCCGGCTGGCGCGCTGGGACTCGATCCCGCGGTGTACCAGTCCTATCTCGATGGCATGAAGCAGACCAGCGTGCCCTGCAATATCGAGGGATTGGTGGTGCTCGACCTGAGTTTTCCGACCGGCAGTGCCGGCGGAGGCTGCACCTATTCCGGCACCGGCATCATGATTCTCCACAATCCGCGCTATAACCCGCGCTATTTCGATCCCCTGGATCCGCTCTACACTTCGGGCACATCTCCGATTTCGGGGCAGACGGCGGCGCAGTATCGCGCGGATACGCTCAATCAACCGCGGTACTTCAACTACAACGCGAATAACAACTTCAAGGGGATCATCATTGCGGATTCCATCGGCGAGATCGGCCCCGGCATCAGTGGAAGCGCGGCGATCCTGGGCGCCATCATTTCCCTGGATCGCGTGAATGGCGCGATCGGAACCGGCAACGCCACAATCAGCTACAGCTCGATGGCCGTCAACAACGCGGTGAACTCCATACCGTATACGAAGCGGCGCGGCACGTTCCGGCAACTTCTGAACGACTGAGGTTAAGGGAGCAATCATGAAACGTTTATTCATTGCGGTTCTTTTCTTTTTTCTCACGGGAATTGAAGCACGAACCCAGAGCCTGGCAGATACCGCACGAGCCGAGCGACTCCGCCGGCAAAACCTGGAATCGGTGCTGACCGTTCAGAAGCTCGGCGACAAACCTGTTGCGGCGGCCGAGGAAGAGCCGAAAGCCGCGGAACCGGAAACCACTCCGGAACCGAAGAAGGAACTCACACCGAAGGAGAAGCTTCGAAACGAGCGCGTGGACATAATCCGGAAGCGTTCGGAACTATTGGTGCGAATGGGCGAGGTGAAACATGACCCCGCTGCCGTAAGAGAAATAGAGGACGACTTGATCGAACTGTCCAAACGCGCCGAAACAGCCAAGCTTCAACATTTAGGAAAGAAGGAACAGCCGGGGCGGTAGGCATAGTTCCACGTGTGGGCACGGGGCGGAAGCCCCACGCCCACGGGTAGAACGAATTTTCACGCCGCACTCCAATTCCCGCCCGCAGAGCGAGTAGACAACCCGCACCCCTCATGTCGTATCATTCTGGTCCATGATGACTCCACACAACGGCTACCAGTTCGTACTCACGGCGCCACTCACCGAGATCATCGACAATCCCGGATTCTTTATTCAAATGGGAATGGCTTCAATGCCGGGCTGGCTCGAGGGCATCTTTGACAGGAAGTATCCCCATTGGAAGCACGTCGATCTGAACGAGGACGGGTCGTGCGCCTCCGCGCCGGCCGGACTTCGGGTACTGGAAGAGATCCTGCAACGCGAGTTTGGCGCGGGATCCTGCGTGATCGCGCATCCCGACCACGTAGACCGCTTTATCGGCCCGGCGACACGAGCCGTGGCGGTCTCCACTCACAATCCGCTCGGCGTCACGTTTGCGGCGGGCGTATACGCATCGATGTTCGGAAATTCAAAAAATCCGATCAACGCGTTGTATGCGATGCGCGCTTTCGAAAAGATCAAGGCGAACCCGTATCGAGCCAGTTTCCAGGTGATCGTCGGCGGCTCCGGTTCGTGGCAGATTAACGAGACCGACGGTTTTGAAAGACTGGGAGTCGATTGCACAGTTGATGGAAGAGCCGAGTCGCAGGACACGATGAACCTGTTCCGGAAGGCGCTTGCCGGCGAACGTCTTCCGCGGGAACTGAGAGTCACGCATCCCAACAATCCCCTGTCGCTGGTGATCCCGGATAAGCGAACGGCTTTCGGCGTCATCGAAATGACCACGGGCTGTGGACGCCGCTGCAACTTCTGCCTGCCGGACCTGAATCCTCAAATGTCGGTGCCGAAAGATCGCATCATGAAGGCCGTCGCAGGAAATGTCGCGGCGGGCAACTCCCAGATCTCGCTGGCGTCGGAAGACATGTTCATCTGGGGATTCAACGAGCGGCAGCCGTTCTTCTTCCCAAACAGAAATGCCCTGCTGGACCTGCATCGATCTATCGCGGAATACCCCGGCGTGAAATGGATGACGTTAAGCCACGCGACGATCGCTCCGGCGGTGGTCGATCCGGGACTGATTGAGGAACTGTCGAAGATGCTCCTCGACAAGAGCCCGATCCGCATGAAGGGCATCAGCACACATCCCGAAAGCCGGACCTTGAACCCTTTGATCGGCCTGGAAACCGGCTCGGTGCGCATGGCCCGCAAGATCATGGCGGGAAAGTCGCTTCCGTTCGAGGCGGATCACTGGCCGAGCGTCGTCATTCAGGGCCTGACGATTATGAATCGGAACAACTGGGTGCCGGTCATGACACTGATTATCGGGGCTCCCGGCGAAACCGACGAAGACGTCATGGCCACGCTGGACCTGGTCTTCGAAATCCAGCGCCGCGGACTGCACGTGATTCTGGTGCCATCCGTGTTTACTCCCCTGAAAGACACGCGCATGGAAGACATGGTCGGAGTAACGGAGACGACGCAGCTTACGAAACTCCAGTGGCAATTGATGATGAGTTGCTGGAAGGTGAGCGCGAGCATTGCGCTGCAGTCGTGGTGGGGCCCGCTCGCCTGGTCGCTCGGCGGATTCATTTTCTGGGCGCTTCGCGGCCGCCGCGTCAATGGCCCCAACTTCACGTGGCCAATGATGCACTTCAGCAGAATCCTGCCCGACGCCGTGACATATGGCGTCGGCAAGCTGTATCGCGGAAAACCGCTCAAGATCCTCAGCCACGCCGAACTGCTCGATACCGTCGCGTCAAAGTGGAAGCCGTATTTCGCCGACACAGGAAATTCGAAGGCTTTGGCCGCCGTCTAGAATGGGGACGCGGGCAGGCTTTATGCCTGCGTCCGGGGCTTCTGCGTTAGACTTAGGCGGCATCTATGATTGAGCGGCATTGGAAACGAAAGCGACTCGCGATACTGATGGCGGCACTGTGTGCTGCCATTTTCGTTTTCGGGACAAGGCTCCGAGCGGCTGCCGATGACTTCCCGATCTACTTTCCGGATTCCAGGATCGTGGTGAAATCGGAAGCGCTCAATCGAACAACGTACCTCCCGATCGTCGACATCATTCAGAATCTTGGGCTTCCGTATACGGATGCACTGGCGCTGGAGACCATTACGATTCGCAGCGGCGCTTCACGCCTCGTCGCCACCAGAAACAGGGCCTTGATTTCCATCAATGACCAGATCGTGCTGCTCCAGAATCCGATCCTGAGGGAAAGCAACCGATGGCTGGTGCCCATTGAATTTCTCACCCAGGGCCTGACCCGGCTGACAGGCACGCCATTCCGGTATCGGGCCGGCGCGCCAAGGATCTTTGCCGGCGATGTACGGGCGCCGGAACTCGTCATGAACGCGCAGGATCTCGGGCCGGTGACCCGGCTGACGATACGCACCGGCGTTCCCGTAAACCTGGACGTGCAGCACGACGATCAGAACAATCGAGCGATCGTCCGGATCGACCAGGCTCCAGTGGACCCGCTTCGCGAACGCATCGATCAGAAAGATCGCCTGGTCAACTCCATCGTATTCGACGACACGGACGGCGAACCCAAGATCGTGCTGGAAACGACCGATGAGGCCGGCGAAATCCGGGTTACGCCGTCAGACGGAAATCAGCTCTTCTTCGTCGACGTGCTGCGGCGCGCCGCGCAGATTACCGAGGCCGCACCTCCGGCGAACGTCCCCGCGCCTCGCATCGACGCTCCCTCACCGGAAAGGAGAGTCCGGGTCATCGTCATCGATCCCGGTCACGGAGGCATGGACTCCGGCACAACCGGTCCGGCGGCCGCCGAAAAGGATCTCACTCTCACAATGGCCCGCAGGCTTCGGACGGTACTCCAAAACCAGCTCGGAGCCACGGTCCTGCTGACGCGCGATTCCGATATTGCGCTCGACAACGAAGCGCGGTCGGCAGTTGCGAATAACAATCAAGCCAATGTCTTCGTGAGTCTGCACGTCGGGTATTCAGCGAACAAGACCGATTCCGGCGCTTCCCTGTTCATCATGCCGGACAATTTCGGCGGCGGCGCCGGAACCGGTGAACCACCGGGCGGTATGTTTCTTCCGTGGTACCTCGGATACAGAACGAACCGGCAGGCAAGCAGCCGGATTGCCGCACTTTTTCAGGAAGAACTGACGAAGGCTGTTCCGGGATGGAGGTTCCCGGTGCGGAAGGCTCCTCTTGGCGTACTGGCCAGCGCCACAATGCCCGCGATCGTGCTGGAGATGGGAAACGTGAACAACTCCACGAACTCGCAAACATTGATGGACAACGCGTTTCAATCCCGGATCGCTTCAGCCCTGGTGAGCGCTATCCAACGCTTTTCAGAACCGCAGACACCGGCGGCAAACTGAAATGGCGAAACGCATCAAAGCAGGACTCATCGCACTGGGAATCGGATCTGCCGTGGCGTTCGGCTTCTTCGTGGACGTCGTCGGCAGGATTCAGTCGATGGTGAACGACACCGAAACTGCGGACAACCCGTTCACCCCGCCGGTTGAACCTCTCTACGCGCCGACCGATCCGCCAATGACGGTCAAACTCTTCTTTCCTCCAGGCGCAGGGCCGGCAGGGCCCGCCGCAGGCGATGTGCTGTTGACGACCGAAGACCAGACCATCTTCCAATCCGCCGAGCTCGCCAACCGCGCCCTGCAGATCCTGCAGAAACTTCAGGAGGGCCCGGCGTCGCCGGATATGTTGCCCGCCCTGCCTGAAAACACAAGGGTGGAGGAATTGTTCATTTCCGAAGACGGCATCGCCATTATTGATTTCACCAACACGATCTCGACCAACCATCCGGGTGGAATCCTGAACGAGCAGGCAACGATATATTCTGTCGTGAACTCGATTACCTACAATTTGCCCGGCATACAGCAAGTCAAAATTCTGATTGGTGGAACGGAGAAAGAGACTTTGGCCGGCCATTGCATGCTGCTTCTGCCGCTCGCCATGGACTTGTCCATCACCGATGTGACTTCGCCGGCTGAACCGCCCGTGCAACAATTGCTGCAACCATGACTGACTTGACGAACACGCAACGCATCGATGGACGCCGGGCGGATGAAATGCGCCCGATCCGCGTGACCCCCGGATTCATTTCCCAGGCCGAAGGCTCCGTCCTCATTGAAGTCGGCCTGACCCGGGTGATCTGCACCGCCACGGTCGAGGAAACCGTTCCCGGTTTCCTGAAGGGCCAGAACAAGGGATGGATCACTTCCGAATATTCCATGATTCCACGGGCCACGAACACACGAACCGCCCGCGAGTCCACGCTGGGGAAAAAGTCGGGCAGGACCCAGGAAATTCAGCGATTGATCGGCCGGGCACTCCGCGCGGCCATTGAACTGGAAAAACTGGGCGAGCGCACCATCTGGCTGGATTGCGACGTGATTGAAGCCGACGGCGGCACGCGTACGGCCTCGATTACCGGCAGCTTCATGGCGCTGCACCTGGCCGTCAACGGCCTGCTGGCTTCCGGGAAACTCGTGGAAAACCCGATCCGCGCGTACGTGGCGGCGGTAAGCGTCGGCATCATTCGCGGCGTTCCGATGCTCGACCTGAATTACTCCGAAGACTCGACGGCCGACGTCGATTTCAATGTCGTCATGACCGACCGCGACGAGTTCGTCGAAATTCAGGGAACCGCCGAGCGTTTTCCCTTTTCAACCTCCGCGCTCAACGATCTGCTGGCTCACGGCCGCCGGGGCATCTCGGAGTTAGTCGCCATTCAGCGCAAGATCCTGCAGAAGTGAAGCGGCTCATCGCCGGCACGACCAATGCCCACAAGGTTCACGAGATTCGATCCGCGCTGAGTACGCTCGCCGGCTGGACAGTGGAAGCGCTGCCGGAGGGTGTACCTGACGTCGAGGAAACCGGATCCACATTTCTTGAGAATGCAATCCAGAAGGCTCTTCACTTCAGCAGGCACGTCGACGGCCTGGTCCTCGCCGACGATTCGGGATTGTGCATCGACGCACTCGGGGGCCGGCCCGGCATCCGCTCCGCGCGTTATGCCGAAGACGCCGAAGCCCGAATCGCCCGTGTCCTGGGCGAAATGGAACTCATTGCCGATGCACAGCGCAACGCCCGGTTTGTGTGCGCCCTGGCACTGGCCCGCTCCGGTGGCCTGATCCACACCGTCGAGGGAGAAGTGGCCGGCCGAATTACGCGCGCGCCATCCGGGGACCACGGCTTCGGCTACGACCCGATCTTCTATTTGCCGGAACTCGGACGAACGATGGCGGAACTCACGACCGGGGAGAAGGAAAGGGTCAGCCACCGCGGACGCGCCCTGGCTGAACTTGTAAAACATCTGGCGTAGGCCGTTAATTCACCTGAAGTTTGGACATTTTTAGGGAAGTGCACAACAACTCCCCTCCTGGATTAGGAGGGGTGCCGTTCGCGCGTTTTTTAGCGAACGGCGGGGTGGTGTACATGCTGCGAAGCCACCCTATAGATATTCGCGCAGCGCACCGATTTGACTGAGCGCTACGCGAGCATCCATAAGGTGGCTTCGCGTCATTGCGTACCACCCCGTCTGCGCCAATAAGGAACGGGACCATTCCTCTGGTGGCGCAGCCACCCCTCCTAACACAGGATGGGAGTTCGGACGCAATGCGAAACGTGAAGTCGAAGACTCCAGAGCACGGGGCTGAAGCTGAAGCCTTGCGCCCACGGATACAGGGCTACCGTTTTCCTTTCAGGCACGTCTGACTGCCCATGTCGAAGTCGAAGGAGAAAGCATGATTGGAGCACTCATCATCGGACTATTGGGACTAATCCCTCAGGGACCTCGAAACCTTCAGGTCGGCGAAGAGGCCAAACTGAAACCGCCACTCGTCGTTGCCGCGGGAACCACCATTCCCATCGCGCTGACGACCCGGGTCTCGACAAAGACGGCAAAGGATGGCGACGGCGTGTACGCCAGAACCGTGTTCCCGATCACCATCAATAACCAGATCGCGATACCCGAGGGATCGAGCCTGCGGGGCCGGATCGTTGAAGTGAAGCGGCCCGGCCGGGTCACGGGAAAGGCCGAACTGACGATCAACTTCCAGACGCTGGTCCTGCCAAGCGGAATCACAGTTGAGATCTATACATCGCTGGGAGCCGTTCCGGGAGTAACACGGAAGGGCGAGGCTGGAGTCGAGGGCGAGAGCAGTAAAGGAAGCGATGCGGGCAAGATCGGCACGACGGCAGCCCAGGGCGGCATCATTGGCGCGGTCGGCGGAGGCGGAAAGGGCGCCGCTATTGGTGGTATCGGCGGGGCGGCTGCCGGAGCCGTCGGCGTGCTGCTCACACGCGGGGACGATCTCGTGCTGGAGCCGGGAACCACTCTGGAAATCGTCCTCGACCGTCCCGTCGAGCCTTGAAACTGCCGTCGGCGGCGAATTTCATTCGCCGCCGCTCCCATGGCCCCACGTCACTTCCCCTGCGGGTTCCAGTTCTGAATCAGCGTGATCGGGGAGGAGGCGTCGTCCAGCACCGTGTTGATCAGGAAACGGCCGTCGCGCGTGACGTCGTATTGCCGGCCCAGGGCATTGTCTACGCCGCCGCCGAAGATTCGCGTAGGAAACAGCGCCACTGGCGCGCCCGGCTCCACCGT